>JAFZNE010000022.1 GCA_017553035.1 Lachnospiraceae bacterium | reverse complement strand
GTTCATCCTGAGCCAGGATCAAACTCTCATGTTAAAATTTGTCCTTTCAAGACTCGCTGGCCTATTCTTCTTAAAAAGAGTAGGTTTTTTAAGTCCCGTTTTTACTGTCTTTTGGGTTGCGGATCAATCATATCGATCCGCCGTTCTGTCACTCACCGGATCATTCCGGTCTGTGACCACTCCGTTCTCAGTACCTAAGTACTGACCGGAATGTGAAATTTTAGGAAATTTCAAGGTTGTTTCATTATTCAATTATCAAGGTTCTTAACACGCTGCCACAGTGCTTTTGAGCATTTAAAAAGCTGCTCTTTTCGCAGCGTGCTTTGCAAGTATATCATCTAAAAATTTATTTGTCAACACCTTTTTTCATCTTTTTTAAAAAAATTTTTAGTGTATACACAATTCTGACAATTCACCGGTTATCCAGATGTTTTTTGAATACTCAAAAACTTTACAAAACCAGAATTATCAGGTATTTCAGCAATCACTGCCGTGCCGGTTCCACGCTGTTGCAATCATTAAATATCGCAAATCGCCTCAGCGTCTCTTCCAAGGCATTATTCATCTTCTTTGTCTGACGAATTCCGGGTTCCCACCACAGTCCTTTTACCCGAAGTATCTTTTCTTTTCGATCCGGGATCGCTTCGATACGACCGACAAATCTGTCCCCAAAAAGGATCGGCAGCGTATAATATCCATACTTGCGTTTTACCGCAGGAGTATATATTTCCCACGAATACCTGAAATCCCATAATGAGAGGATCAGGGCTTTATCCCACATAAGAGGATCCAAAGGCGCAATAAAAGACATACGCGGTTTCAGATCAGCCTGTCCTTCAAGGACAGACTGCATTATCTCATCGTCTTCCGCGCGGTAATAGAACGATGTCTTTAACCCTTCTACCGACACCGGATAGATCTTTCCTGCTTCTGTAAGTTCAGAGAGTACCTTCTTCCGTTTTTCGGCATTCAGATCGATACCAAGGAAGGCCGTACTGTTCTTATCCCAGAGGAGACCAACCGCTCCTATCCGTCTGAGTACGCGCCAGCGCAGAAACTCTTCATCATTTTTGCAGGGATTCTCATCATGAAGAACAGATGCCGGCAGATATTTCTCAGCCAGGTCATAATACTTCCTGCTCCCGTTTTTGTGATGAATGACCAGCACTCCGTCAGTATACAGCTGTTCCAGCACTGACCTTGCCGCCTGTGATTTTTTATGCCAGTTCCCACTCCAATGCATTGAAGAATGCCAATAGATCTCGCCTTCAATTGGTAATGTGTCACTGCAAACAGGTCCGTTTTCCTTAATATACATAATGGCCTGTTCTTTCAATTCTTCCAGCCCCCCAAATGTATCTCCGAGTTCACGGCTTCGGTCCCGGTATGAAGAAAAGTACGGCCAATCCTCTGCCGGCCAGATAGAAAGCTCTTTATCGGCGTAATCTACAAGCTTTCTATCCTCATAAAGAAGTTCGCCGAGCATCTTTTTCGTAAATCCCTTAACACGTGACTGCAGCGTCAATTCCGCATTTTTACCGCATACATCGACCGGATCGAACTGGATACACCCGGCCTGGCGGACAAAAGCATACGCCCCATCTTTTCCGATAAAGCGGTGTGCGCCTATCAGCCCCTGTTTTACGAGAATAAACTGTCTTGCCTGCTGCACCGAGATTGTCTGCATAACCCTTACCGCCCCATTTTCATTTTTTTCAATGGTTTCCACCGGTCTTCATTTTATCATGTATATAATATTGAAAACAAGTATAAATCCATTGGACAAAAACAGGGCATCCTCAGATGCCCTGTTCCCATTCCGTCAATTCATATATAATGTTCAATCCGCTCTTACAAACTTAACCTTCTTGCCTACGCCGGAAGCCTTGATAAGCTTCACGATCTTTTCAAAGGTCTTTTCATCGGCGTGGATCGTAATAACCGCTTTCTTGGCGATACCGAGGAATGAAAATAATTACAGACAGCGAAACGCCGGCTAAGCGGCGTTTCCAGTCATTGTCCGTTCATGCCCACGGATCGTCCGATTTCGGAGTTCTGATATCCTCAAGACACTGCATTTCTGTTATGAACCACTGACCCGTGGAAGGTTTCTTGCGAAGCTTGACAGGTCTCGGATTGTCGGCTCCGCCGCTCTTTACATACATGGTAGCCCAGTTTTCCTCATCAAATGAATAAGGATTCTCGTATACCGTGATCTTGTAAGGCTCCTTGGGCTTGTAGTCGTTCTCGGGTGTAGCACCCTCGAAGAATGACATGATCTTGTATGCCTTGCCCTTGAGTCTTTCCTCGAAGAACTGCTGCTCATGCTTGTTGGTATCGTCGGGTCCCTTCAGAAAATCAAACATTGCGTAAACAGCCTGAGGATCCTGCTCATACCTTGTCAGGGCAACTATCGCAAGCGCTGTTGTCTTAAATGCAGAATCGAGCGAAGCTTCGGGATATGCTTTCAGATCCTCAACAGTTACGGGAAGCTTCTCAAACTTGAACGTCTTGCTCGAATTCCCACCCTTTCCGATGTTCTTTACAGCATTGACGGCTGCATCCTGTGCCTTGTCGGCCGCAGTGTCGACCGCATTGTGGATGGTCCTCCTTGCCTCGCTTTTGATGGACGATCCCAATGCATTTTTGATCGAATCAAATAAACCCATAATACAACCTCCTTATCAGATGCCCGGGACCTGCACGATCCCGGCAAAAATATTACGTTTCCAACCAAAGCTTGATAATCTTTCCTTATTAAAAAATATAGCAATAACAGCCTCTGATGTCAAGCGGAGCGCGCTCGGATATCCGTAATTGCGCACTGGTCACCCGTGATCGCAACATAAATATCCTTCTGTCCGTCCTTGATCAACGTGGTATTGTTGATGGAAATACCGAGACTCTCTGTTGTGAGTATTATCCTGTTGTTCTTTCTCCGGAAATTCACTTCACAGTCAATTCCCTTTTTCAGGCGTTCTTCCCAGTCTTCCCAATCCTTAAAGTTCTCGTTCTTCTCCAAAACGACGGTATTCTCGGCATAATCACACATCTGGTGTGCTTCACCGTTCCATTTGATCAATGCATATTCCCGGTAATCTTCACCGCCTACCTGCCCGTCGGAAGAATAGTAGATAACCAGGTACGGACAATGCCATACAAGGTTCGCTCCGGGAAGATTCATCGAATGAAACATGAGTTTCATCCCGTTTCTGATCGCAAATCCGACCGACGATCTCTCCCTTGTACCGTCGATCTGTACATTCGGCACATCACCGGTCATCCTGTCGATATAACTGATCTCTTCGGCGATCCTTGGAATATCTCCTTCCGAATAGATCTTGCCGGTCTGTTCGATCTTGATATCACTGATATGACAATGCTCTCCCGTAAGCCCTATATATGCCCATTTTGAAGCATCCGGAAGGGCAATGATGATTTCGACCGTCTTTCCTGCGCCAAACATTTTTATTTTCAGATGATCCTTGAACCTGCCGGCCTCTATCCTGTATTGTTCAGCAGTATTTTCGGTGATCATTTCGATCCGGGTTTTATCCCGATCGTCGGCATTGCCGGCACTCTCTGCCTCATGCACACTTACTTCCATGTTCCTGGCATTTGTGGAAATGTAGTGTCCGTCAAACCAGACTTCACCGTACTCCATGTAGTGATAGGCCTTGACCGCCTTGGAATTGTTATGTTCACGCCCATCGAACGAATCAAAAATGATTATCGAGGGAGCACTGAAATCTTTATCGTCCTGCTTCTCGCTCTTTACCGTAAACGTGATTCCCGTTTCCTCCGGTGCTATGACTATGCCGGGCAGCACACTGCTGCGGTAATCCGTACAATGAAGCTCTTTGGTCAGGACACCCATGGTTATTCCGTTATTCTCCTGAGTATGAACATCATCTTCCGAATCCATCAGCTCGATCATGATCTTTACAAAATCAGGATCGAACTGTGTTCCCGAAGCTTTGAGCAGTTCCTCGCGTACTACCGCTTTGGGAAGCGGATCACGGTTGCTCTTCTGGGAAGTCATCGTATCATAAGCATCCGCAACCGCAATGATCCTTGCTGTCTCGGGGATATCATCCCCCGCAAGCTTGTCGGGATATCCGGTTCCGTCATATTTTTCACAGCTGAAATGAGCACCTTCGCTCAAAAAAGGATATTCGGTAATACCGGACAGGATCTGGTTGCCGATCAAAGGCTTCTCTCTCACCAGCTCGGCCTGTTCATCCGACAGTTCTCCCTCGTTACATATGACGCTGTCCGGGATCCCGATCTTACCTACATCATGAAGCAGCGCGGCAAAATAAACATTCTGGCATTCCTGTTCGGTCTTGCCATAGGCGGAAGCGATCTTCTTCGCATATTCGGCAACACGCAGCGAATGTCCTCTCGTATACAGATCTTTGGCATCGATAGCCGTAACAAAAGCCGTAGCGGTCTGCTGGAACAGGCGCTGCATGCTCCGGCGCTCTTCCGTCAGATATTCGATCTCGAGTTTATTGACCTTGGCGGCGGTTTCGGTCATATCAAGAAGTGCAAAGATATACAGCAGAATTACTGTTGCGACTACGGAAATATTGGTAACCGATATTCCCGGCAGGAAATATCCCGCCAGAGCCGCTACACCCGGCAGTCCGGTAAACAAAAGCAAAGAGAACCGTATACCCTTGTTGATCCTGCCGTAATATTGAATTATGACCGAAAGACAGATGATACATATCGCGATCGGCATCAGGTACATACACAGAAAACCCGGGCCCCTGTGATAAGTATTGGTTTCGTCAAAATAGTAAAATAGCTTAAGCGGCTGTAATATCACCAGAAGGATCTCGCTCGCCACCGCAAGTATATTCGCAGCTTTCAGCCTTACGGGCACAGCAGAAAGTCCCATTTCATTTTTAACAAGATCCTTAAGATACAGGACAAAAGTATGCACAACAAAGATCAGCATGAAGAATACAGTAAAATTGCTGATCCTTACCATCCAGTATCCTGTTATATCAGGCTGTCCCCTGTAAATGTACGCATATCTGTCAAACAAGAGCAGCAGCATCGCGCCGATCTCCATACACATCAATATGGCTTTTCTCCTGTTTGTCAGCGTTTTCGTAACATACACAAAGAATGCTATGATCGCGCAGATGCCGCCCAGAACAAGCATCAGATCTAATTGGATCTCTTTTAAAAATTCGATCATTATCCCTTATTTCCTCATACTTTTAAGCTTCGCAAGTTTATCCTTATATGACCTGTATTCCTCGATCAGCTTCACAGCATTAAGCCGGACAAATTCCATATTTTCATCCGCTATGGCATTTTCGATCTTCTCGGTAAGAGTGGTCAGTTCCTTCGCCCCTATGATCTTTGCGGAATTCCTCAGCTGGTGAACCTTGGCGGCATAAGTCTTAAAATCACCGCCGGTATATGCCGCTTCGATCACGTTTGAATTCTCGTCAACCGTATCATAGAACAGATTCATGGCAAATATGAATGAAGAAACCCCGCCTGAATTCTTAATGCCTTCCGGAACATTGAGATCTGTCTCGCTCTCTACCCACTTATACTCCTCAGGAAGAGCTGTCAGGTCCTTAAAAGGATCGTTGTTTCCCGGTTTCATCATGTTCTCCACCGGGATATGGCGCATGATCGTACTTTCCAGTATAGCACTGTCCACCGGCTTTGACAGATAACCGTTGAAACCTTTTGATTTATAAAAGTCTTCTCCTACCGTTGCATTGGCGGTAAGAGCATATACGGGCAGATCGGGATCCGTCTCCCTGATCTTTGCTATAGTTTCGATACCATCCATTCCCGGCATCATATGATCCAGGAGCACCACATTGTACTTGCCGTATTTCAGCATTTCCAGACATTCTTCACCGCTTGTCGCGGTTGTTACGAACATCTTGGTGGCTTTCAGCAGACCCTTTACAACGTTCAGGTTCATCGGATTATCATCGACCACCAGAACCTCTGCATCGGGTGCGATAAACTGAGGCACGTACGGACCTCTCGACTCGCTGTCATCGTGTTCGTTAAATTTGCCGACAACAGCATTATCGACCATCTTCTGCTCGAGCGTAAATATAAACTCCGAGCCTTCTCCGTAAACACTCTCGCACCAGAGCTTTCCGCCCATGAGTTCAACGAATTGTCTCGAAATATCCAATCCGAGTCCGGTCCCGACCGTTCCGGCATTTCTCTGCTCGTCCAGCCTCTCGTATGCCGAGAACAGCTTATCCATATCCTCGGGCTTGATACCGATTCCGGTATCCCTGACCGAAAATCTGAGGCTGCAGACGTTATCCTTGATCCCGTCTACCGAAACCTTCAGGGTAAATCCGCCGATCTCGGTGTACTTGACCGCATTGGACAGAAGATTGAGCATAACCTGCTTGATCTTGTCCGCATCTCCGTGCAGCCGTGCAGGCAGCTTTTCGTCCACATTTATACCGAAAGTCAGATCTTTTTCATTGCCACGCACACGTATCATGGTAATGACCGAACGCAGCAGCTGCTGTGTATCGTACTCGCGCTCGATCAGATTCATCTTGCCCGATTCGATCCTCGACATATCGAGCAGGTTGTTGATCAGTCCAAGCAGTGATTCCGAAGCACTCTTGATATCAAGCGCATAATTGACGACCGACATGAAATAATGCTTGGGAACGTCAGCCGCGTCTTCCCTCAGTATCATCTCATCCATGCCCATGATCGTATTGATGGGCGTTCTGATCTCATGGCTCATATTGGCAAGGAATCGTGACTTGGCTCCGTTAGCCCTCTCCGCCTCATCTTTTGCGATACGGATCTGCTCATACTGTTTGCGGATGACCGTACCCGTCATTACTCTCCAGACTATGATGCCGGCGGCGATGACCAGTAGCATGACAAGCATTATCCTTACGATCGTAAGTTCAAAGAACTTCGGTTCCCTGACGATCGTAAATGTATCATCCTGGATCACATTCCTTGTCGCGCCGTCCATGATCTTGATATGGAGAACATAGGTACCGTATTTAAGATTGGTATATTCAAGGGTTTCAAGTTCACTCTGCAGACTTGTTTTGCCCTCGTCCGACGTTCCTTCGAGATATACGCTGACGAGCGGATTGGTCATCGTATAATCCATTACGGAAGGCGTGATCCTTATACGGCCGTTTGCCTTTTTGGCCTCTATAGTATATTTCTTCCCATCGGCATCGGGTGCGATCACTTCGTCATTGACGGTGATGGACTTTATCCCTGTTTTTACCTTGGTTCCTTCTTCAAAATAATGGTCTATATTGACCACGCTTACTCCTGCCAGTCCCGCTATATACAGGTTGCGGTCACTGTCGAGTTCGCTGTATGAATTGCTGTTGGGAACTGACGGAAGTCCGTCGGCATGTGAATAAAGTTTGTAACCGATATCCTTAATAATACTGTCGTTCAGCATATCATTGACCGAAACGCAGTATATTCCGCGTGATGACAATACCCACGCATTATCATTGTCATCAAAATAGATATCGAAATTGTTCTTGTACGGAAATGAATTAACGGGTGTAACCTTTCCGTTCTTCAGATACTCTATCGAATTTGACGTTATGATCCAATGGATATTTCTGGTCTGGTCCCACTTTATCCTCAGGATCGTTCCGCTTGTCAGGTCGTCGTCCTTCAGCTCCTTTTCCGTTCCGTCAGGTCCGAAAATGTAGAGGCCGCCGCCGTCGCTTCCGGCATAGATGATACCGCCTTCTCCGGGTGCAACGGTAAGAAAGTCGCAGTTTGTAACGACATCTGACTTACCGGCGGTTTTTATCACTTTCCCGTCACGGATGACCGCAAGTCCCCCGTTTGTTCCCGCAAGAATGTCTCCGTCCGGAGTACATGCCGTACAGCGGACTTTATTGTTGGGCATTCCGTTATCCGTCGTAAATGAAGCCATCCTGCCCGTTGCCGAAAGGCAGACCAATCCCAGGTTATTGGCATAAGTCGAAATCCACAGATTATTTTTATCGTCCTTCGTCAGACAGCGGATCCTCGTATTTGCGAAATATCCTGTTACATCATCTTCAATAATATTATTTTTATCATCAAGAATGACCAGCCCGTTGTTGGTGCCGATATAGAGCCGGTTGTTGAACAGACATACGGCATTGACGACTTCTTCACCCATGCCTGATCTTTCGCTCAGATTATAAAAGTTGTTGGCAACGACCTTCATCACTCCCTGTTTGGATGAAGCAAACCATAGATTTTCCTGATAATCGGTGCTCAGCATTTCGACAGCTTCATGCATCGGAACTCCTTCCAGTGCATGAAAACTGTTATTTTCGAGATATCCCGCTCCGTTTCCGGAGGTGATCCACAGTCTCCCACAGACCTCCGTTATCCAGTAAATATTGGACAACGGGGCAACCGATATCCTTTCAAGATCACCGGCCGTTCCTTCAAACGATCCGTAATACAGTATATCGGACTCGGTTCCGATATACAGTTTCCCCGGAACCGTCCGGTCGGCATAAACAGTCGAAACCTTTTCGATCCCCAGTTCTGCGTTCGCACGGAAACCGGAAACCGCGCAGTTGCTGATGCTGAACACATCTCCGTCCTGAGTGTTTCCATATACCGTACCGTCTGCGCCGGTCACCAGTCTTATGATCCTTTTATCCAGTCTGCTGTCCCCGATCGGGTTCAGTGCGAGATGTCCCTTGTCATCGGTAGTGACATACGAAAGTCCCGTTGTGGTACCTACAATGATATTTCCCTTATCATCCTCGGCAAAAGCACGTACTGATGATGCGGGCAGTCCGTCTTTTTTCGTAAGCCGCTTATTTTCGGAGCCATCGATCACAACAAGGCCGTTGTCATTCGTTCCGACCCATATGCGGTGCCTGCTGTCCTCAAAAGCCGACATGCCGTTGGTAAAACCTTCCAGCGGATCAAGAGCCTCGAATTTTGTGCCATCATATTTGAATACACCGCTGTATCCGCCGACCAGAACAAAACCGTCACTCATTCCGAGCACAAAGTTCATCTCAGACGTAAGCAGTCCGTTATCAGAGTTGTACAGTTTTGCAGTGTATCCGACACCTTCAAGCTGGCCCGTAACGGCATATCCGCCGCCTATTTTGGCATCCCCCGGCGTATCGGAATCATCCGCCCTGACAGAGACTGTGCGGATCAGCAAAAACAACATCATGCAGGCAGCGATCGTCAGGATCAATGCCCGCAGGCTCTTTAACTTTTTCATCACCAATCTTATCCTTCCTGATACTTCTTCAATATACGCTTAACCTCAGGAAGCGCATCCATAAATACCTCTACACACTTGGGATCAAACTGTGTACCCGCTCCCTCCTGAATGATCGATAGTGCTTTATCCAGCGGAAACGCGGGTTTGTAGACACGTGGTGAAGCCAGCGCGTCAAATACATCCGCAACCGCCATGATACGTGCCGAAAGCGGGATGACCTCTCCGTGCAGTCCCTCGGGATAGCCCTTGCCGTCCCAGCGTTCATGATGATAACCGGCCATGTTTCTGGCTTCTTTCAGGTAATTCTCGCCTTTGACCGTACTGATGGCCTTCTCCATGATCTTCCGGCCTTCGGTCGTATGCGTCTTCATTATCGCATATTCTTCATCCGTAAGCTTGCCAGGCTTGTTCAGGATACCGTCCGGAATACAGATCTTGCCTACATCATGAAGAGGTGCTGACATCGCAACAGCGGAAATAAACTCATTCGAGATCTTCCCGACATAATACCCTTTATATCTCAGACCTTCGGCGATCAGCTTCGCATACGCAGATGTCTTCTGAACATGTGCACCGGTATCGGAGTCACGGTTCTCGACCATATCCGCCATGGTGATTATCAGGCCGCTCTGCATTTTGGAACTGGCTTCCGCATAATGCCTTATATCGCGCATCTGCTCGGCCTGGTTGAGCGCCATTGCACATACGGACCTGTAAAGCTTTTCAACCTCGTCCCCGGTCTGGATATCGAGACTCCTCAGTTTCTTAACATTTTCATCAAATACTTCCTGACTGTCACCGGATGTTACAAAGTTATCGACACATTCCGCAATGGAATTGATCGGATATACGGTATACATACCCGTATTCCACAATCCGAAGGACAGGATCAGTACAAAGAATCCGGACAGGATCAGCAGGACTTTGAACAGAAAGCCCCGCAGCTCACCCATCATATTCGGCATTGAGATATCTGCACAGGCATAGCATACGGTTTTACCGTCTTTGTTCTTCACAGGCTCATATACGGACATCAGCCATCCCCATGAATCCTCGCTGATGACGGGTTCCGGAAGACCTTCTCCCGCGATCAGTGCCGGAATATACGGTAAAAAAGCCTCTTCGAAATCGACAGCCTCCCCCGGTTCATACCCGGTCTCTATAAGCGTACCGTCCTCTGCTTTAACATCAAGGTCAAATACCATGTAACAGCCCTCTTCCTTCATTACGGTAATATAAAGGTATTTGACATCAACCGCCGAGGCTCTGATCGTATACAGCAGATCCTCGGTCTCTTTGTAACCTTCGGCAGCCTCACCGTCTCTTAAGTATTCATCGATCTTATCCGTATCGATCACAGAACCCGCAACCTGAGCCGCCCTTTGAGCTATTTGGACGTTTTCTTCCTTCAGTTTATTGTAGAACAGATTCAATCCTATAACGGCTATGACAAAAGTGATAGCAACCGCGACGCCGAGCAGGATCATGGTCGTCCTGGTCCTTACGGAATGCTTTATATCCGAACCCCATGCCTTGATCGAATTTCTCTCTTCTTCGGAAAGCGGTTTCTGCTTCCATCTGCTGGATTTTATCGAATCCTTCGTATCCTGTGGGATCAAATGCAGAACAAGAAGGGCAGCTCCAACGGAAATGCCCTTGTCGACAAGATTGAGTATGATATTTGCAAATAAGAAGATCGAGATCTCGGGTATGGAATCGCTTTTCATTTTCAATGCTTTTACCGTGTCGGCGATCAGGCCGTTCTGCGGCATATCAAACAGTTCCAGCTGTATGAATGCACTCAGGATTCCGGCGATCAGCGCATTTCCGACGATCATTACAAGGATCGCGGTAACCTTTTTAAACTTCTTGTTTCTGATCACCCATACGGTAAACATGGCGATCAGTACATTGATGATCGCAAAATAGATCGCAGAGGTGTTATATACAAGACACACCAGATTGGTCACCATGGCCGTAAGGATACCAGGGAACAATCCGCACAGGGAAGAAACGGCCACCGTGCCTATCGTATCAAGATATATCGGAAGGTTAAACCGCGACATTGCATAGGACAGCAGTACATTGACCAGCACTGCGATCACTATCGAGACAAAGTTCAGCCTGTCGCTGTGGTGTATTGTATTCAGGTTCTTTTTCACTTTATAACTCCTCAGGTCACTTTCCGGTAAATGATCAGGTCGTCTTTCGATCATTTTCCGGATCGTTATTTAAAGTTCTCGGAAGATAGCCGTTCTCCTGATTGAGCATGCTCTCATGGGCAACGGTTATGGTTCTTACTTCCTCGGCGCTTTCCGCAAATATTGCTGCGATCTGCGGATCAAACTGAGTTCCGGCGCCTTCCGTAATGATACTCATTGCCTTCTCAAAAGGAAACGGCTCTTTGTAGCTTCGTTTTGAAACCAATGCGTCGAAAACATCCGCAACAGCCATGATACGTGCCGAAAGCGGGATCTCTTCGCCCTTCTTGCCTTTCGGATATCCGGAACCGTCCCAGCGTTCGTGGTGATAGGTGGCAAGATTCTTGGCTTCCTTCAGGTAACCGCTGTCCGAAACCAGAGACATCGCACTCGCGATTATCTTGTTACCTGCGGTCGTATGACTCTTCATGATCGCGAATTCTTCATCGGTAAGCTTGCCGGGCTTGTTCAGGATGACATCCGATACCATGATCTTTCCGACATCATGAAGAGGTGCGGAATTGGCTACATCCTGCATATATTCGTCGGTAAGGATATCCTCATACAGACCCTTTTCCTTCATCTTGTTCATGATCAGCCGGACATACGCAGCGGTCTTTCGTACATGATCTCCGGTGTTCTTGTCACGGCTCTCGACCATATCGGCCAGAACATAGATAAGACCGTTCTGCATATGAGCGATCTCTTCGCCCTTGGCCTCAACGTCCTCAAGATAGCCGACCGTTTCCGCGATCGTCTTGGAAAGCGACTCATACAGGTTCTCTATTTCATCGCCCGTTGCTATATTAAGATGCTGCAGTCTGTCAACACTTATTTCACGCGCTTCCTCGCTGTCGTAGGCAAATTTCCTTGCCGAGATCGTCATCGCGACTATGGGATATATCAGATGATAATCCACAAGCCAGATACACAATGCAAGGATGAAAATGTAGAAGCCCATGAACAGTGAGAAGACCTTGGTCATGTAATTGAGAGTCGATATCCTGATGTCCTCGACTTTAATATCCGCTGCGGCATAGCATACACATCTGCCGGCAGAATCATATACCGGTTCAAATACCGTAAGCAGGCGTCCGTAGATCGTATCATCAAGCAGTGTATCGATCTCTTTTCCGTTCAGGAAATCGTCTTTGTACGGCTGCAGATACTCTTCAAGTTCTATGACCGTTCCGGGATCCTGACCGGGCACTTCCGGTGTATCAAGATCAAATATTACCTCCACGCCGTCTTCGAGAAATCTGTATATATAAATATATTCGATATCCGGATTGCCTTTTCTGATACCTTCGAGTTTCTCCTCCACCGTCCGGTAATTGGGTCCGTTCTCTCCCAGTTGTGTATATTCATCGATCTTGTCCGGATCGATGATATTGGCGGCAAGTTTTGCCGCGCTGGTGCAGCTGTACGTATACTGGTCCATTGCGAAACCGCGGTAAAGGATATAACTGATGATCGTCGTGACCACGGCAACGCATACCATGATGGCCGATATGATGCTGATGATCTTGCTGCGGAGTGAAAATGACCTTGTAACATCCTTTCTCGCCGCCATGAGCGTGTCGGCGGAAAGCGGCGCCTGTCTCCATCCGGTAAGCCACAGTCCCGGTTTGAGCCGTTCGGGGATAAGTTTGATAATGACAAATGCCAGTATGACGGTAATGCTCTTGTCGATCAGGTCGATAGCGACATCGGAAAGCATCTGTGCCCAGAAAACATTAAGTTTTCCGCTCTCAAGAAGAGCTCTTGCAAAAGGCGCGCTGATACCCTCTCCCATGCCGTAGCCGTAAAGCAGGTATGTAAGGATCGAACCGAGCACTCCTCCGATGAAGGCAAACAGCGGTATCGTAAGGATCGCTTTCCATATCCTGTCAAAATATCCTTTTTTTCCGAGATATGCTCCGCCTGCCGCGATCATTGTCGAAAGAACAACATAATACGCATTGCCGGGATTGCCCTGCATATTGATGATATTGTTAAGATATCCGACAACGATTCCGGGAAGATAGCCTCCCAGGACCGATGCCAGAAGTGTTCCGACATTATCGAGATACAGCGGCACACGAAAATACGACGCGGTTCTCGGCAAAATAAAATTGATCGCGATCGCTCCCGCAAAAAAAGCTATCTGAAACATCAGGTATTTCCTGCTTTTGGAACCCGATGCATCAGGTAAATGCCTGTTATCCATAATTAAACACCTCACCTCATTGAGAGATTAAGCATACTTAATACAAGTTTAACAGAAAGCGGTCTTAATTTCAATAGCTGCGGTTACTTCTGCCTAACCTGCCCGATCCTCCAGACTACCTGACTACCCGACTACCTGACTCTGATGTTCATCAACGTGCACAGATTTCCGGTCAGTGCAACATAAACATTGTCCGCTCCCGCGGGAACCGTTGTGACACATTCGATCCATATACCTGCATTATCGGTCTTGAACGTGATCCTGTTCCTCTTACGTTTAAATTCTATCTCACAGTCAAAACCATTTTTATTGGACTCCTTCCATGCATCCCATCCGGCAAAGTCTTCATCTTTATGAACAGTCAGCTTATTCTCGGCTTTCCCGTCTTCGGTCGCATCATCACCGTCTATCCTTACGCACGCGTATTCGGCGTAGTTCTTTCCGCCAACGATCCCGTCATCGGATGAATACAGCAGAATATAGGCGCAGTGATGAATAAGGTTCGCCACGGGAAGGCTCTGTGTACGGAAAAACATCCTCATCCCGTCTTCGACCGGTATCCCGAGCGTGCTTGTTTCCCTGTATCCGTCCACTTCAACATTCGCAATATCGCCGTCTTTGCGGGTGAAATAATCGACTTCGGGTGCGATCCTTGCAATGCTGTGCTCTCCGAGTCCCAGTCCTATCTCTTTTACGGAAATGTTCTTTATGGAGCAATGCTCTCCGGTGATCCCCAGATATACATATCTTGTCGCATCCGGCAGAGCCACCGTAATATCAGCGAACAGATACCGGCTTCTTATCTTTATCTTGGTATGGTCTTTTACATTAACGGCTTCTATCTCATAGGCAACCCATTCATTTTCATCGATATTGTCGGAAGACTCCCTAACATTGATCTCCGCCTTGATATCACGCGCGGATGTGCATATCGTATGTCCGTCCATCCATATCTCACCGTATTCCAGATAATGCTGGTTTTTGATATTTCTCTCATTCTTATGCACGCATGCATCAAAAGAATCAAACAATATGATCGAAGGCAGCGAATTTTTCCTTGCGAAACCCGCATCGGGACGCGTTTCGAAGCTTATCTTCAGATATTCTTTAGAAATACGTATTCCGTCCGAAACATCGTCTTTATAGTCATCAAAATGCATCCGGTTAACTACGGTAATATCGTTTCTGTCAGACTCGTCGACGCTTTCCTCTTCCTGCTCTCTCATCATATAATCGGTGTCATGATCGATCATGTCCACCATTACATCGACGACTTTCGGATCAAACTCCCTTCCGGCGCCTTTTATCAGTGTTTCGCGGACTTTTCCCTGTGCAAGCGGCTCCCGTGAGGAGTTGAAGGATGTCATCTCGTCATAAGCATTGGCGACTGAAACGATGCGTGCTATGATCGGGATCTCCTCGCCTCTCAGACCTTTCGGGTATCCCTTCCCGTCATATCTTTCATGGTGAAACTCTGCTGCCTGGTGCAGATACGGCAGTTCGTCCACGCTTGAAAGGATCTCTCCGCCCAGAACCGGATATTTTTTTAATTCCTCTTCCTCTTCTTCCGTCAGACGCCCGGTTTTTCTTATGATCGAGTCGTCGATCTCGACTTTTCCTATATCGTGCAGGGCTGCGGAATTATATACCCGGAAACGTTCTTTCTCATCCATTCCGAGGGCTTTGGCGATATTTCTTGAATAATCGGCAACTCTGAGTGAATGGCCGCGGGTGTACCTGTCTCTTGAATCAGCGGCATTAGCGAAAGCCTGTATGACCTGTACCAGCGATTTTCTGATCGACAGTCTCTTCTGCTCTGATTCGTCCAGTTCCCTGTGTTGGGCTTCCGCAATGATGTCATTCATTTCTATGATGGCAAAGATATACAGAACAATTGCCATCCCGACGATCGTCATATCCGTAAATACTATTCCGTAGCGAACGAACTGCAATATCGAAGCCATCATCGGCAGTATCGTAAAAAGCAGCATCGGAATGCTTATATAAAGGCTTAAGCGTTTAAAATACTGGATGATGACCGACAGTTGGATAAAGAGTGCAGCTAAAGGTATTATATAACAGATTAAGAATCCCGGTCCTCTCTGATACGCATTATTTGCATCAAACGTATAATATAATCCGGTAGGCTGTGAAACTATAACAAGGATCCACCCTATGCCCGCGATCATCTCAACGATCCTAAGCCGCGTGGGAACCGATCCGCGTCCGATCTCATTCCGGCACAGGTCTGAAATATAAAGATTAAAAGCATGCACAACCGAGATGGTCATAAAGAACACGAGGAAATTCGAAATCCTTACTATCCAGTAACCCAATGTGGAAGGATCTCCGTGATACATGATCGCAAGTCTGTCGGAATAAAGCAGTATTGCCGCCGAAAATTCGATATCAACAAGAGCCAGCTTCCTTCGCTTCGGAAGGCTCTTGGTGATTATCGCGAAAATGCCGACCATAAAGCATATGCTTGACAGTCCGAGCATGATGTCTTCCTGATGGGCCTCGATAAAATCAAACATTCCGGATCACCTCTTCCATTTCTTCCCACTTAACAAGCTTCAGATCCTTTTCGAGCGTTTGGACTATCTCTTCATCACTCTTTTGAAGCTTATATTCCTTCAGTTGCGACAGGATCATTTCAACCGCGTCGTAATCCATCTGGCCGATACAGTCTTTCAGCGCAGAATAAGCATCTTTCAGTTCGTTCTCCGGAATCTCGGGCTTATCCTCTTCGGATCCTTCATTCGCATCAAGTTTGCTCAGGATATTCTTATATTCCCTGTAATCCGAAAGGAGCTTATCCATATGAGCATTGATATATTCCGTATCTTTTCTGTTGCCTGCATCTTCCATTGCCTGACAGTCTTCCGACAATTTCAGTGCTCCGATGATCCTCGCAGAACTCTTAAGGGCGTGTACCTTTACGGTGGCAAGCTTGATATCGTCCTGACGGTATGCCTTTTCGATCACGTCTGAATTCTCATCGATACTGTCATGGAACATATTCAGCGAGAAAATAAACTGCGATGCCCCGCCCGAATTCCTGATGCCGTCCTCTACCGATATGCCCTCGGTACCTTCAAGCCAGCTCATATCCTCACTCAGTGTGTTATCCTCAACAACAACGTCTTTCTCTGAAGGCCTGGACATGATATTCTCGGGCAGATGCTTCATTATTGCATGTTCTACCGCTACTATATCGATAGGTTTGGTAAGATATCCGTTGAATCCTTTCGAAATATAGAATTCCTCGCCGCCTGCCGTTGCATTGGCCGTAAGCGCGTATACAGGCAGATCCGGATGGTCGATCCTGATCTTCTCCAGCGTTTCTATTCCGTCCATTCCGGGCATCATGTGATCCAGCAGGACCACGTTGAAATTATTGACCGCGATCTTTTCAAGACACTCTTCTCCGCTCGCGGCAGTCGTTACAAATATCTTGGTGGGCTTTAGCAGACCCTTGATGACACTCAGGTTCATCGGATTATCATCCACCACCAGAACATCTGCATCCGGAGCGATAAATTGAGGCTTGTAGACCGATCCGGATGATTCGTCAGCCTTTTCAAGGAATACTCCTATCCCCGTGGAATCCGCTATCTTCTGCCTGATGGTCAGGATAAACTCACTGCCTTCGCCGTAAACGCTTTCGCACCAGAGCTTTCCGCCCATCATCTCGGTAAACTGTTTTGAAATATCCAGTCCGAGTCCTGTTCCCTGAATATTGGAATTCTTAACTTCATCAAGTCTTTCATATGCGGAAAACAGCTTGTCGATATCCTCAGACCTGATACCGATACCTGTATCTTTGACCGTTATCCTGAGCGCGACTCCCGCTTCATTTCTGTCGGTAACCTTCACACTCAGCGTGAATCCGCCTTCATCGGTGTATTTAACGGCATTGGTCAGTATATTCAAAATGATCTGTTTGATCTTCCCTCCGTCACCGTACAGTCTCTTCGGCAGTGATTCGTCAATATCGAGATCGAAATACAGTTTCTTATCTTCGGCACGTCCGCGTATCATGGATGCGATCCCGCGCAGAAGTTCCTCTGTATCATATTCCTGTTCCACAAGATGTGCCTTACCCGATTCGATCTTGGAAATGTCGAGAATATCGTTGATCAGACTAAGCAGCGATTCGGAAGCATATTTTATATTATGCGCATAATTTGTGACCGGGCCGCTGTACTCACGCGGAACATTCTTCGTATTCTCGCGCAGGATCATCTCATCCATTCCCATGATAGTGTTGATAGGTGTCCTGATCTCATGGCTCATGTTGGCAAGGAATCTTGACTTGGCTGTATTCGCCTTCTCCGCTTCGTTCCTGGCCTCCTCTATCTGGGCATACTGTTTTCTTATGACCGTACCGGTCATTACACGCCATACGATCACTCCTATGGCGACAAGGGCCAGTATCATCAGAAATACCTTTACCGTTATCTGTTCAAAGAATGTGGGTTCTTTGATGATCTTGTATTCCCTTTGCGATACCACTTCCTTAGTCTGGTTATCAAGTATCTGCACATGCAGGATATAATTACCGGGATCAAGCCCCACTACGGAATAAGATGACATGTTGTTTTGGGATACAGGCTCTGCACTGTCATCCCAGCCTTCAAGATAAACCTTTACAAGCGGGTTCGTAAGAGTATAGTCGAGGATCGCCGGCGTTATCAGTAAACGTCCGCTTTTTGCGGGAAGCTTAAATGTTGTTCCGTCATCTTCGGGGAGCAGGAGCTCACCGTCGACCAGGATCGATCCCATTTCGATCAAGGTATGACCCGAAAAATCATAACGTGCACGCGTATCGACCACCGATACTCCGCCCTGTCCGACGATATAGAGCATACCATCATCATCTATATAGCTGTAGCTGTATGAAACAGGCAGGCTGGTAAGCCCGTTACTCCTGTCATAGAACCTGTATCCGCTCTCGTTTACGGTATCATTCAATACCGCCTCCGCTTCAACTACATAAACACCCTGTGATGAAATGAACCAGAGATTTTTTTCTCCATCGGGAATGACATCGATATAATCATCTTCCGGAAGGCTTTTTACGGCATTTCTCGAACCGTTCCTGAAATATTCAACGGAATTTGAAGTAATGACCCAGAATACACCATTCTTTTCATCTTTTTTAACACGAACGACAACATCGCTTCCAAGACCGTCTTCCATACCTATCCTGCGGAAAGTGTCGCCTTTGAGGATATATAATCCATCTCCGTCGGTTCCTGCGTAGATATCCTCGTTATATCCCTCACAGACACTTAAGATGACCGTATTCTTCAGTCCGGTAGCGGAACCATACACATTGGTCACGCTGCTGCTGTTGAGCAGTGCAACGCCCGCGCTTGTCCCGACGATCACGCTCCCGTCGTCCATGCTGTATGTGCATCGGATCTCATTACTCGGAAGACCATAGTTGATATCGTAATTTACCATGCTCATATCCTGTCCGAGACGTACAAGGCCGAGGCCTCCGGAGAATACCGAAAACCACATGTTTCCTTTATTGTCATTCATGATGCAGCGTATCCTGCATCCGCTTAAATATTCGGTCGCATAATTCTGCTTCTGGCGATAATCCTGATCGATGATATAAAGTCCGTGATCTGTACCCAGATAAAGGTCGTTTTTCCTCTTGCAGACTGCGTTGACGGTTCCCGCATCCAGACCTGCCGCACCGGTAATATCCAGGAAATTGTCCGCTACCAGCTTCATTACTCCGTATCTTGAAGAAGCAAACCACATATTTCCCTGATGATCATGTGTCATCATTTCGAAGGAATCCTTGATCGGAATGCTTTCAAACGGAACAAACTGATCATTTTCATCGACATACCCCGCAATATTTACCGATGATACCCATAAACGTCCGCAGGCATAGTCCAGCCAGTGGATACTCTCGGCAGGATCGGTTGCGATCTTATTCATATTGCTCACCGTATCGCCGAATGTACCGTAAAATACATATTTTCCGTTCGTTCCGAACCACAGCTTTCCGGGGTTCTCCGGATCAGCCAGAATAGTGGTGATCTTCTTGATCCCAAGCTGTGAACTCTTATAAAATCTGCTTATTCCCCCGGTTGAAACGGTGAAAACTTCTCCGTTTGAGGTATGTCCGTAAATTACTCCGTTCGAGTCCGAAACCAGACGCAGAATCCTTTCATTATTGATGTTTGCGTCATCGATCAGATGAAGGTATTTTGAAATATCCGCATCCGTACTGTCTGCAGCGTCAACGGAAAAAGCCGCATCAACGTAGGAAATGCCTGCTGTCGAACCGATAAAGACATTGCCTGCCGGGTCCTCGGCAAATGTCCGTGCCGAGTTGGAAGCCAGACCTTCGTTTTTGGTAAAATTAGCCGTTTTCTGTCCATCTATTACTACAACGCCATTGTCTCTTGTAGCTACCCATATCCTGCCTTTACTGTCCTCGAACAATCCTCTTCCGCTGGTCAGTCCGCCTGTTGAAGGCAGTTTTGTAAAATTAACACCGTCATATTTGATCACGCCGCTGTTCGAGCCTATCCATATATAGCCGTTGCTTGCGGAAAGTATATAGTTGGCTTCGGAAGTCGGGAGTTTATTTGTTGCGTCATACAGCACAGGCAGAAAATATACTCCGCTTATCTGGCTGGTAGCCGCATATCCTCCTCCTATAAGGTGTCCGGCTCCGGTCTCGTTTTGCGGCATATCATCACCCGATGCATTTACATGCCAAAAACTCCCTGCCATGATCATGGCAAGAAATACGATAATAATACCGTTTTTCAAAGAGTTTCTTTTCATCATCAGCTTCAGACCCCTTATGCTTCCTGATACTTTTTGAGTATTTTCTTTACTTCGGCCAGAGAATCGATAAACACTTCAACACACTTCGGATCAAACTGTGTACCCGAACCTTCTCTGATAATGTTTACCGCTTCCTCGAACGGAAATGCCGGCTTGTAAACACGCGGTGAGGAAAGTGCGTCAAATACATCGGCTATCGACATTACACGTGCGGACAGCGGGATCACTTCTCCGTGCAGTCCTTCGGGATAACCGTTACCGTCCCAGCGTTCATGATGGTAAGCCGCCATATTTCTGGCTTCCTTCAGATAATTGTCACCCTCCATCGAACTGATGGCACTTTCAAGCAGTGCTTTGCCGGCGGTAGTATGGGTTTTCATGACCTCAAATTCTTCTTTGGTAAGCTTACCGGGCTTATTCAATATTGCGTCCGGTATATTGATCTTCCCGACATCATGAAGAGGCGCACTCATGACAACATCTCTCATGTATCTGTCGGTCAATTTCTCGGAATAATACCCGTATCGTTTCAGTCCCTGCAGGATGATATCCACATAGGCAGCGGTCTTGAGAACATGGGCGCCGGTATCCGAATCCCTGCTTTCGACCATATCCGCCATCGTAACGAGCAGGACGTTCTGCATCTTGGTTATGGCGTCGGATTTGCTGCGGTTATCGTTCAGCTGATATACTGTATCACCGGTCAGCTTGCAAAGCGCCTTGTACAGCTGCTCAACCTCGTCATTGGTCCGGATATCGAGCTCTTCCAGTTTTTCAAGACTGTCTTCATTGGCTCCGCCACGCAGATCGGTCATCTCGTTGGCATGAAGCGTCATACTCGTGATAGGCATGACGATATGATATTTGGTTGTAAGAATACTTACCGTGATGATCAGGATAACAAAGCCGGCGAACAGAAGGAGAACTCTTCCGAAGAAGCTGGCCATCATGACTCCCGCAAGGTTGGATTCAATATTTGATATCGCATAACATATACATTTTCCGGTCTTATCATAAACCGGATAATACGCTGCAAGAAAGCTTCCGTATTCATCCTCCATAGGAACGGCGGGCAGCATCCTTCCCTCAAGAAGTTCATCTTTATAAGGGAGCAGGGCTTCTTCGAAATCAACGACCGTTCCCGGCTTATCGCCTTCCACAACGGTTCCGTCCTTCAAGGTCGCATCCAGGTCAAATACTACACGGCATCCGTCTTTTTCGATCTTATACACATAAAGGAATACGATCCCGGAGGATTCATTTTTTATATTCGAAAGGCGTTGTCTGGTCAGTTCATAATTGAGAGTATTATACCCTCCCGAAAGATATTCATCGACCTTCTCCGGATCGATCTCCAGAGAAGCAAGATAAGCAGTCTGTAATGCTGATGAGGACAGCTCTTCGATAGAAGACGACAGCTCTTTGACCGTATTCTTGCGGAAGCTTCCGGCACTGAATACAAATGCAAATACAGTCATTAGCAGAGTAGATCCGATTATAATGATATTGATCCTGGTCCCGATCGAAATATTCCCCTTCATTTTCTTACGGGCAGCCTTCTGTTCTTCGTATGGGATGGGTTCCTGTCTCCAGAATACCATTTTCACCCGTTCCTTCAGCTTATCGGGAACAAGGCGGATGATCAGTATCGAAACACAGACCGTAATGGTCTTGTCGATAATATCCGTAATGTATGTGGATATCATATGACAGCCAAACGCTCCGAACCCGAACCTGTCACCAAGCCATGAGGAAATGCTTACGACCATGGGTTTGTCTGAAGGGGTTCCGTACAGATACCAGGTTATCCCGGCGCCGAATCCGCCGCCCACGAGTGCAAGTATAAGAATAAAAAGGACTACATCCAACAGGCTTTTCTGGCCGTAGTCCTTTATATAATTGTCATTTTGTTTTTTGAGTTTTTTTCTGTAGTTTGACACTTCACCGAAAAATGTCGCGGAAAGGATCGCGATAAGCATATTCAGTGACGCATAGAAAATGGCCTCATTATCACTGATAAAATTGACCGCATTGGTGATAAAGGCCGTAATGATACCCGGAACAGCTCCTCCCAATGCAGAGGCAGTGATCGTTCCGATCGTATCGATATAGAAAGGAAGGTCTGTTGCCGTAACGACTCCGGACAACAGCGTATTGAGCAGTACACAGACCGCCACAAGCAGTATTACGGCAGGATTGAACATACTGTTTTTCTTTCTTCCGAATACCTGTTTCATAAATCTAACCTCATCCCGTCAATTATAGTTTCATTCTGATCCTATCTACAGATTAGGATGAAGGATAAAGAACTCTTTCAGCTCTTTGAGCAGTTTTTCCCTGCTGATGCTTTTGAGGAAATAGCCTTCCGGATGAAGCGCGACAACAGCCATGACACTGTCTTTGTCGCTCTTGCCGGTCAGGAACATGACCGGGATCGATTTTGTCTCAACGTCGCTCCTGAGCATTTCGAGCACCTGAGGACCGGTTGTTACAGGCATTTCATGGTCGAGCAGGATCAGGTCAACTTTATTCTTCCCCAGGAACTTGATAGCCTGAAGGCCGGAACTCGCCAGTGATACCTTATAATCCTGCGAAAGCCACTGTCTTACAAGACCAAGGTACTGCGGATCATCATCAACGATCAGGATACTCTTTTTAAGTTCTCCCGAATCTACCTTGTCATAATACCTGGTGACGGTATTAACAAACTCCTCATTATCGACGGGTCTCGGAAACGCCCTGCAGATCAGTCCTTTGGGGATATGTTCGTTCACGATCTTCAGGTCTTCCTTCGCTCCGATCAGGATCAGCTGCCCGCCCTGTTCTTCCATCTTATCGGTGATAAAATGAAGCACATCTTCCCTGGGCCTGACATCATCCTCCATATAGAGGGCTATCAGCTGTTCCTCACTGTCCCAGGCATCAAAGATATTATCGATCTTATACGGAACAAAGACACAATCCAGCCCCGTATCCTGGATCTTTTTCATCAGCACACGTACTATGAACGACTCTTTTTCGGCGGTAAAAATAATCCTTCTGACAGACATTCGCTTTCCTCCGGTTTGTTACAGACCTGTAACGGTTATCCAAAGTGTTTTTCAACACAATCCGTGAACACAATTTCACATAATAGTATTATGACATAAAAAGTAGGAATAATCAACCTTTATACATATCTTTCGCTCAGCTTTTCTGCGATATTCATCCCATCTCTTCGTTCAGCATTCCCATGATGTCTTTAATCTCATCGGGTTTTATCTTGCACACCTTCCTGTCAAAGGTCAGCAGCCCGTTGGTTTCATCCTCGACGTCGGATACCTGGGTATATATGGCGGCACACAAACCTTCTTTTACAAGCGGCAGCAGTTCATCCTTATATAGCTTTCTTACTGCCTCCTTGTAGTCCTCCCTGTCGGACAATATCCTGTAGCCATAGGTTTTCTCAAGATTATAACTATGCTTCTCCTCTTTATAAACATAGCCTCCGAACTCCGACAGGACCTGAGGAAGTTCTCTTCTTGCACCGAGTCTGAGCTTTTTAAAATATATATGGGAGCTGTCAACATCGCTCTTGCTCTGATGGAACCAGCCGCTTGTCGCATCGATGAACCTGCTGCCGTCAAGTGCTTTCAGCCGCTCGTAGGCTTCGTCGGCTTCGAACTGTCCCCAGCCCTCGTTGAATATCGTCCAGTAGCAGATGCAGGGATGATTGCGGAGCAGTTCTACGGTTTGATCCATCGCATTGAGAAATTCGTTCCTTGCCGCCTTGTCCTTGTGCAGTCTTCTGTCTTTGCGGCCCATCAGGCCGATCGTCGGCAGCAGGGTATCCCTGAAGAAACTGTACCCGCCGTTGTTCACCATATCCTGGAATACGGCCATTCCGAGTCTGTCGCAGTCATAATAGAACTGTTCGGGTTCGATCTTTATATGCTTGCGCAGGGTATTGAACCTCAGTTCTTTCATCGCCCTTATATCCCGCTCATATTCTTCGGGAACCGCAGGAGTATAAAGTCCGTCGCTGTAATACCCCTGATCGAGCAATCCGTTGAAAAAATACGGTTTATCGTTCAGGCAGAGTCTCTTTATCCCGTTATATTCCTTTATCGTGAGGCTGCGCAGGGCGAAGTACGACTCCGCCGAGTCCTCGGCACTTTTTATCGTAAAATGATACAGATTCGGTGTTTCGGGACTCCACAGTCTGATATCTTCCGGTTCTATCCTGACTTTTCCGTTTCTCAGACTGTATTCTTTTCCTTCACAGATGACCGTTCCGTCATTTATGCCGCTTACCTGTATGTCCGCGCCGGCCATATCGGTATCGATCCTCAGCCCGGTGATATGTTCCTTTGCAACCGGCTCCAGCCAGACAGTCTGCCATATGCCGCTCACCGGAGTATACCACATCCCGCCTCTTTTTATCCTCTGCTTGCCCGTCGGAAGAATACCGGAAAGATCATTTATGACATCCACTTCAAGCAGGTTCTCCCCGTCTTCTTCCGCTGTCAATGCCTCGGTGATATCGATCTCAAACGGCAGATACCCGTTCGCATGCTCCCCGGCCTTCTTCCGGTTGACATAGACTTCACAACGGTTCCCGACTGCTCCGAAATGTAGGATGATACGCTTCCCTGTCCAGTGTTCCGGAACTTGGAATGACCTGCTGTATCTTAACGGGACTCCGTAACCGATATTTCCCTGGTAGCCAGAAAGAAGGCTCTCCGGGCAGAAAGGCACAAGGATGGGCATTGAGCTGCCGGAACCGGATTTCGTCATTTCTCGGTCGGTACCGGAATTCATTTTTTCACTCTTGTCGCTCACCCGCAGGCCCCACTGCCCGTTCAGACAGAGCCATTCCTGCCTTCTCAGCTGCGGGCGCGGATATACTTCCCATGGGGTTCCCTTCAGGCTTTCCCCGGCGGTTGTAAACAGATCCTGAGTTTTCATTTGTTTGTCTCCTGTAAATAATATGAACCACTAATCCTGTCCCCGTGGTTCCCGGTATTTCAAGTGTTATAGAGATCTTGGACTGTGAATAGACGAAGATTGGACTTATCTGCTTTATCAAACCATTTGGAAAATCCTCTCAACGAAAACAGCAGATACTTCGTAACAATGTAATTCCCTGAAAGCAGTCTGCTTCTTCTGACGAGTGTTTCATATATTTCTTTGTCGATCTTTTCATTTTTAAATTTACACTCACCACAAACAGCAGTTTTATCGACAGATGATATTCCGACTATATCTATATCCGCTGACTGCTGATATTTTTTTCCGTCATCATCTGTCATCTGTTCAGTTCCCCACCAGGTTCCGGTTTCGGTTATAAACGAACCGAACGTTCCCATAATCCCCTGTTCAAGGGTATAATACCGGCACATTTCCTCAAAAACACTCCCCATGAAAGAATGGAGCTGTGGTTTCACGATTTTTTCATAGTATTTTTGTCCCTGACCCATCTCGATCACGCTGACAGCCTTGGGAATAAACCTATACCAAAATGAAAACATATTGTCTTTCAGTACATATTGTGTTTTCTTTTTATTCTTTTCTTCTGTTATGCATTTTTTCTTTTCAACCAGTCCTACATCGATCAGTTTTTCAAGCGAATACAGAACTGTAGTATCCTTCTCATGCACTTTTGATGCAATATTGTTCAGAGAATTCTCACCCGAAGCTACCTGTTCGATGATGTTATTTACCAGAGTTATATCAGTAAACTCCTGGGTCAGAAGATTTTTCGTTTCATCAAACAAATACCCGTCCGGATTAAAAAACAACTTTATAATATTTTCATCCAGACTTTTCTTAGGATCAAACAATGCCAGATATTTAGCCACTCCACCGGTAACACCGTAACAGATTGCTTTTTCCTCTGCCGAATATTTGGGAACAAACAATGACGAATCCTTATAATTAAATGCTTCAAGCTTGATCTGGGAGTCGCGTCGTCCGAAAATAGGGCTCTTCTCACTAAGCACCTTCTTTTCCATAAAGCTCAGGGTTGATCCACATAAAATGATCATCATATTTTTTTGAAGCCACATCGTGTCGATATATTTCTGAAGTATCGACAGAAGGGCTTCATCCTTTTCGGCCCAGTATGGCAATTCGTCGATCACCAAAATGATTTTCCTGTCTCCATCCTCTATCCTGTCGCTGATCAGATCCAACACGCTTTCGATCGTAGGGAAAGTTGCTT
>JAFZNE010000003.1 GCA_017553035.1 Lachnospiraceae bacterium | reverse complement strand
TTCCGTTCCTGTTTTCGCTGATAATTATCACACTCCTTCCCGATACCGGATCTTCTTTACGGTATTATACATCAAAAAATGGGCAAAATTCAATAAAAAACCGTTATCATTCTTCCGGCACATGCCTTATGTTTATTTTGACGCTAGCAGTGCTTTTGTATGGGGGTGTGATATTAAAGGCAATGTAGCCGGATTTTCAACAGGCGGCCCGGAAGAATGAGTGTTGAAGATCCTGACTATTATTTGCTCTGCTCAGTTATGAAAGTGATTGAGATCAGGAAAAAGGAATAAACATAATCAAGCATTTCGGTTACTCATTTCACGTTATACCGAGACTGCCGGCCGGGATACTTGATAAGCAGAAGTGGGGCAGCTAAAAATATTTTAGTAAAAAAAAATTTAATTTCCTATTGTCAAGCCGGAGCAAAAAGGTCATAATAATATCAAGAGGATAAAAACTCTTATATATCCACCCGAATGGAGGGCCGCTCAGCTTGGGAAATCAGGTGTATTCTAAATGCGAATATATCATTATTCAGGTAGGCAAGGGTTTCATCATCGTCAATCGACGAAAGAGGTTCCTGGATGGACACACACATATCAGGACCTTCAAAACAGCTAAATATCTCGTTGATCTGGTCATACATAACAGTATGCCTTACAATCTGTCTCCCTATCTCCTCACTTCTCTTACAAGAATCACCGAAAACGAATCATACAAACAGAAGATCCTGGATCTGATCGCAAATAAGAAAAACCGTGGCTTGCGCAGATACAGAAGAACAGCATAATACTCTCATTTTCTCCGTATGTCTGCGCATATGGAATTTTTATTATATACGAAATTTTTTTGGGAGAACGGAGGGGTGTAAAATGAAGATCAACGATCATGAACTGTCTTTTGAAAACGGAGGAGTCCGGATACTGAAAAACGGTACTGTACTCTATTACAACAAACGCCCGATGTACGCCTTTGTGAAGACGACAATGGCGGTAACGGAATTCTTTGACCGTCCTTATGACGAAATAAGCGAAGAGAGCGGCAGGGTAACCTGCTCGGGTATCCTTACGACACCGAACGGCTCGGAATTGTGCTTCAGGGATATTTACGAGGAAAAAGACGGAAGCATATTGATCTCCCGAAATCTGACGGTCCGCAAATGTGCGGAGGGCGATCTGGGGTTCGCGTCAAAGATATCGTTTGTCCTGGGCGATGCCGAAACGATACGCGACTATCATTGCTTTGCGCCCGCTACCTGGTACAGGGACAACGAATTCGCGAGACCTTATGTGACGGGATTTGATCCCGACTGCGAATATAATTGGAGAAAAGAGACCGGAATGACACTCCCGCTGTTTGCGGCAAGAAGCAAAAAGAGCGGCGAGACGATCATGCTCTCAAGAAACAGGGCGAACGTAACTCTTCCCGGACGCAGGGTGTATCATTTTACCCAGGCGATCGACGAACAGTGCACCACGGGTTCGATCGGACTGTCACAACCCGAGGACCGGACGATCAATTATCTTTACTATGGTTTTCCTGTCAGGATGAAGACCGGCGCGGTAAGGGACGGGATCACGATCGACTATGTTTATCCCGCTACCGACGGCCAGATCGGGGACAGGCAGCAGGTCTATAATGTCGATTACATGATGAAGACCAAAACGCTGAACCGCATTCTGCATCCAATGAAGCAGGGCTTTACCGATGAGTATGAGGTAAGGCTTGATCTCGGATGCTTCGATGATTTTTATCCGATGATGAAATGGGCCTGGCGTACGGTTTACGCCAGACTGAAGGATAATGTGTTCGATGTGGACCAGGATCTTCAATATCATAACAACATCAACGCGATGAAGAAACTCACCAGGGAATACGAGAACGGAGCCTGGGGAGTGCCTTTCTCGTCCTTCCTTCCCGATATGGATCTCGACAGCATTTCGATGCAGTTCGGATTTGTAGGGCAGCAGCCGGGCATAGGCTATCAGCTGATGGATCACGGATTCCGTGAGAATGATAGGGAAGCCCTCGATAAAGGGCGGAATATCATCAATTTCTGGGTGAAGAACTCGGCGAACGGACTCGGTGCACCCAGGGGCTGCTACAGTCCGATAATAAAGGATTTTGAACCATATCCCATCTGGCTGCGCATGTCTGCCGACGGTCTGGAAAATATCCTTGATGCATATGTACTCACCAGGAAGAAGGGTGAGGAACATCCCGACTGGCTTGCTTTCTGTGAGAAAGCCGCGGAATTCTTTGTGAAGATCCAGAATACGGACGGATCCTTCTACAGGGCATACAATGATGACGGAACCATGCGCATGGATTCCAAAGCCAATACCATAAGCATAGTCAGGTTCTTCATACAGCTGTATCTCGTGACCGGGACGCAGGAGTATAAGACGGCCGCATTGCGGGCGGGTGAGTGGTCATATGAAAATGTTTATAAGAATTTTGAATACCGCGGTTCTACCTGTGACAATACCGATGTGATGGATAATGAATCCGGCATTTACGCAATGTTCGGTTTTCTGGCGCTTTATGACCTGACAGGTGAAGAGAAATGGCTGGATGCCCTGATAGGAGCTGCAGATTATACAGAGACGTGGACATATTCATGGGACTTCCCCGTTTATTGCGACAATCCCGCCAGTCCACTGGGAAGCCGGGGGATAAGCGGACAAAGCCCTGTAACGATAGGCACCGGAGGCGGAGATATGTACATGGCTGCCTGCGCTTATATCTATTACAGGCTGTACATAATCACGGGTGACGATCATTACAGGGATTATGCCGAATTTATTCACAATAATACCCGTAAGGCAAATGATGTGTACGGAGATTTCGGATATGCCGTACAAGGATTATCATGGGAAGGCGGCGGTTTCGCCGATCAGGAACTGCGGACCCTGCTCCACTGGCTGCCCTGGGTAACCTATGTCGAGCTTGATCCCACATCACGCCTTATGAATACATTCGGCGCGTATGATATAGCCGGATGTGAAAAGCTTTCCGAAGAAGAAAAGCAAAAACGAAACCGCATTTACGATAATTATGCGAAATAACAGGTCAGAACACTGATCGGATCATTTCCTGCTTTCGAGTTCCTTTACGATCTCGGCGTATTTCTCTTCGTCGAGCTTGTAGAACTTAATGTAAAGGAAATATGAGGCGAGGAGCAGTGCGAAGGGCAGGATCGTCATGAACAGCAGCATTCCGTTGGCCTGTCCGGGCTGTACATTTTTGATAACACCCTCTATCAGCGCATTTTTCTCTTCTGTTGTCTTGATGATACCCTGGTTGGCCTGCTGCTCGAAATCGGCAATCTGGTTTGTGTAATCGGTCACACGGAAGATCAGATAGCAAAGGGATGTGAAAACGACTACGAGCGCGCTGCCGAGCTTGGTGATAAAGGGACGGATCGACGTGATGATACCTTCATCACGTCTTCCTTTTTTGAGCTCGTTATATTCAACCGTATTGAATATCGAGATCATCATGATCAGGTAGAATCCGTACATACCGAAAGCCGAAAGCATATAGCCTATGGTCAGCGCCCAGAAACCAAGCATATTGTCGGGCATGAGAAGACCGGAGATGATCATGAGGATATAACCTGCGGAAGCGATGTAGCAGAGGATCTTCATGAATGCCTTGCGTTTCAGTTTCCTGGAAATAGCGGGATAGAACAGCATCAGAAATGCCGTCGCTGCCACACCGATCGTTGAAAACAGGGAGTAAAGACCACCTTCGTAACCGTAGCGGAAATATACATAATTGGCACCGATGCCGCCGATAACGATCGAGTTGCCTATCTGCTGGAGCAGGAAGATGAGTACCATCCAGCGCAGCTGGTCATTACCGAAGATGGTGCTTACGATCAGCTTGAAGGATACCTTCTCCGCGGGTTTCTCCATGTCGTCGCGGTTCTCACGGACGCCCAGGAGCGTAAACAGTATAAACAAAGGACAGAGTATTGCGATGATCAGTGCGATCACTCCGTAAGCGGTAGATGCGTTGCCTCCGATCTGAAGCGCACCGGCCGTAAACATCGGGATCAGCATTCCCGCAAGTGTTCCGCCGACACCGGCAAACAGGGTGGTACGCGATGTAAACTGGTTTCTTGAATCACTTGTCCTTGAAAGGGCGGGTACCATGCCCCAGTAGGAAATATCATTCATCGTGTATGTGATGCTGTACAGGAAATAGATCACACCGAAGAAGATAACAAATGACCATCCGGTAAGTTTGGAATTGAATGAAAGGTAGAGTACGACTGACGTTGACAGCACTCCGATCAACAGCCAGGGCTTGAACTTGCCCCATTTTGAACGGGTGCGCTCGATGATATTGCCCATGATCGGATCGTTGAAAGCATCGAAAACACGGGCAGCCACCATGATCGCAGTGATTGCGACGATCTGGTCGGCTTCAAGCTGTTTGGTATAAAGGATGTAAAGATAGATGAAATTCGTGAACATGTTATAGACCATGTCCCTGCCGACAGTACCTAAAGGATAGAACCACAGGTTTTTCTTTTTGATCTTGGGATCTTCGACGTCGATATGCTCTACTTTGATGATATCTTTTTTGGGATCAGACATATAGATTCTCCTATCTTATTTTGTGAAATTTTACTAAAAAGATTATACACAAAATCTGTTTGATTGTCAAAAAATGATGTATAATATACCCGATGTACCTGATATACCTGATCGATAGGAGGTGTTTTGATTTGGGAATCACAAAACTTGCAATACGCTTTGCCGCGCCTGTTCCCAAAATAGGCAGTTTTAAGCGGTATCTCTTCGTGGGGCCTCATCCGGATGATATAGAGATCGGAGCGGGCGCAACTGTTGCGGCTCTTGCCGAACAGGGGAAGGAGATCTGCTTTTTGATCTGCACCGACGGCCGTTACGGGGATGCCAATGCTCCCGAAGGGATAACGGAGGAGGAACTTGCAAAGATCCGCAGAAAAGAGGCTGTACGGTCGGCTGCGGCGCTCGGTGTGAAGGATGTTCGTTTTCTGGACCTGTCGGACGGCGGATTTTATGAGAAGAAAGAACTTGTAAAGGGAATTGCTTCGGTAATATCATCATTTAAGCCGGATATTGTCTTTGCGCCCGATCCTTCACCCATTTCGGAATGCCATATCGATCATCTGAACGTGGGGAGGGCGGTAAGATCGCTGGCGCTCAATGCTTCTAACCGCGGGATCATGAAGAAACTCGGAGCGGAAGCTTGCCCGGTACGCGCAGTGGCATTTTATATGACCGCGAAGCCCAACTCATATTTTAAGACTACCGGATATCTTGAAAAACAGCTGGACGCGATCTTCAAAAATCATCTGAGCCAGTACCCGGAAGGCTGTGCCGACCACGATTCAATAGGATTGTATCTGAAACTCAGGGCGGTTGATTTCGGGATACGTTCCCTGCATATCAACGCAGAAGGATTCCGCGTCCTGGGCAGCACGCACATGCACTGCCTGCCCGAAGCGGGAGAGTAGAGGAGAGGTAATAAAAGTCAGGCAGCAGAAAGTAAAACAAAAAGTAAAAACAAAAAACAAAACAATAAAGAAAGAAAAAGAGCAATGCATATCCTGCATTGCTCTTTTATGGTTTTGAGTTTTCTGAAATTCTCAGGCCTTTGCTGTTTTCTTAGCAGCGGAAGCCTTGGGTGTAGCAGTTTTGGTCTCTGTCTTGGTTGTTGTCTTCTTTGCAACAGTCTTCTTGGCAGCGGGCTTCTTCTCATCAGCAGGCTTCTTGTCCTCGGCAGCCTTTTCTGCTTTTGCCTTGGCAGTCTTGGCAGCGGGCTTTACTGCAGGCTTCTTGGTTGTAGCTGCTTTCTTCTCTGCCTTCGGTAATTCTACAACTTCGAAATCGTTGTTGGCATCCTCACCGAACTCATACAGAGTGTCGAGTACCTTGTCAGCTTCTTTCTGGCTGCGGAATTTTGCTGCATTCTCTATTTCCCAGGTGTTGATGAAATGGCTGTCCGCGAGACTTTCCACATAACCGCTTTCACCGCTGAACTTGTTGATCCACTTGATGGCTTTCATTTTCATAACCTCCCTAATTAGTTTAAATTCAAACTAAATGTCATTATAAATCAACAGATTTGAGAACGCAATGTGTAAAAAATAACAGAATATGAAGAATAAAAGCAATTTTTTAGGTATAAATCAACAATGAAAGCCGGTGAAATGACACCCGTAAACAAAGATCATTCGCTGATCAGTATCTTGTATGCTTCCATTTTCCTGATCCTTCTTGCTTCGAAAATCGCGAACAGGAAGGATACAACGATGATGCCTGCTCCGATCAGGAGAAGCCCGGGGATCGGGATATCAAAAGATGCCTTTACGATACCGAATGAAGACATCATTATGTTCATGTACGGATTTGCGGCAAAATAGGATGCTGCTCCGCATACGATCACCGAAAGGATGATCGGAGGCATGAAGCTCAAAGCTGTCTGGAAGATCAGATTATTCGAAGTATAACCGATTGCCTTGCAGATGCCGTAATCTTTTCTTTTTCCGTACAGGAATGACTTGATAAGAAGATACAGGATAAGCAGGATCACCGCAGCGGAAATACTGCATACCAGGATCAGCATAAGGCTTGCAAGTCCCTTTAATTCGGTAAGCGATCCCTCTATGATGTCCCAGAAATTGATCGTACTGATCAGATGATTGCCAAATTTACCGGTACAGTCGTCAAGTATTTTTGCGCATACATCTCTGTCCGCACAATCAAAGTAAAAATATGCCGGAACGTATGTAAAATCGATCAGATGCTCGGCACCTTTTTCTAATAATACCGCTTCTTTTCCGTTATTGTTAGAAGTCTGGATCAGTCCGGTGATCAAATACGAGAAATTTTCATCGCCGTAATCCAGCCTGATCTCATCACCTATTTTGAAGCCGTACTCTTTTGCAAATTTACCGCTTACGGCAACCTCATTGTCATACTTCGGTAAGCGTCCCTTGTAGCATGCGTCCTGATTGTTCAGTTTGGAAAGATCGTCGTATACATATGTTCTTAATTTTTCTTCGTCGTTGTAATATAAATATAATTCTATCATGCGGCGGATGTTTGACACGTCACTTCTGCTTTCAAGATACTCCAGTGCTTCATCTTTAGCTTCATAGTCGTATGCCGCCACACCGCTGCAGATCTCAAATGTCAGCATCTCCAGCTTCGGATTTCTGTTGAAATTCTCATACATCAGAAGAGCGATAACACAGAGGAATATTATAACGCCGGTTACGATGAAGGTAATAACGTTCTGTCTCATATTTGCGAACATGGTCTTGAACGAAAGGCTTGTGTTCAGACCGAAATGAGAACTGTCAAGACGAACGCGGTTCTTTCGGAAATTATGAGTTTTGATCCCATCCTTCAATGCGATGATCGGATCGATCTTTCTGATCTTTCCGACCGACAGCGCGGTCACTGCCATGATGTATGCCACTACGAAAAGGAATGCGCCGAGAGAAGGCAGCAGATTGAAGCTGATATTGTACGGAACACCCATCTGAATGACTACCAGTTTCGCTACTATGGGCATCAGTACATATGACAGGAGTACGCCGAGGATACTTCCCGAAATAGCGAGTATTCCAAACATCAGGAGCAGCGAGGCCTTGATATTGCCGGATGTATAACCGATCGCTTTCAGCGCGCCGATAGTCTGCATGTTTTCTCTGACATAATTGGAAATGCTGTTTACAAGCATAAGTATTATGACGATGAGCACCAGTATGCTGACAGCCAGGAAAGAAATCGCGATGATACGTGACAGGAAAGTCCTGTTTCTGATCGCGGAATCCAGGGTCCCGCTTGAAGCGATAGTGTCGGCATTGATCGATAATAGTTCGTTGCAGACGCGGATGATAAATTTTGACTGTTTTACGCCATCCTTTAATGCATAGGTAACAACGATCCCTTCCATCGTCTCGCCGTCTCTTGCAAAAATATCCCTGTAGGTTGCATCATCAACGATATATTCAAAAGTGCCCGCATTGTTGCATCCAAAATAAACCGTATTGAAAAAGCCCTTTACCTTAAGATCATATTTCCGGCCCATCAGTTCCATGGTATAGATATCGCCAAGCTTACGTGTTTCGCTGGTATAGAACTGATAGGGAAGATATATATAATTGCCTGTTATGCTGCTGTCTTCAAGGATGATCTCATTTCTTGCGATCTTTTTATCAAATACCCTTGAATCGGTAACCTGGGCATCTATTACAACATTTCCGTCTCCGAACGGAACTGATACGGCACTATAGCACAGGCAGTGATATGCCTCGTATCCCGATACATCGCCATCCATCAGTCTGCTGAGCGCTGCATCATCGATCCCGTTGATATTTTTTGAAAAACGTAAATATCCGTTACCGGAATTAAGTCTTTCTGCTTCTCTTTCAACTGTGGGATAAACATCGATAAAGAGCAGGAGTACCGATGAAATGAGCATTGCTGCGAGAAGCATGAGCAGGAACAGCCCGACATAAGTTCCTTTATTCTTTCTGAAATGTGAAGCGGTGAGCAATTTAGTCTTTTCCATTTTAATTCTCCTGAAATATATTTTTACCAACCCATCTTTGCGAGGAAATCACGAAGTTTCTCATGACGTTCCTTATCTCCCGAAACATAATTGCCAAGATCGCATTCTCCGGCGATCTCACCGTCTTTTACGTACAGGATCCTGTTTCCGCGCCTTGCGGAGGTGATATCATGGGTAACCATCACGATCGACTGACCTTCATTATTGAAACGGGTCAGGGCATCGAGCACGTCTTTTCCTGTCTGCGAGTTCAGTGCGCCGGTAGGCTCGTCGGCAAATACCATTCTGGGTGAATTGACAAGAGCTCTTGCTATTCCGACTCTCTGGGCTTCTCCGCCGGAGATCTGGGTGGGGAACTTGTCCCACAATTCTTCTTTGATATCGACACTTGAGAGGATATCATGTGCCTTGGCCGTAACGGCTTTCTTATCATTGTTGTTCAGAAGGCCTGCGCACAGGACATTGTCAAGTACCGACATGGAATCGATCAGATAAGTCTGCTGGAAAACAAATCCGCAGTTCTTTCTTCTGAACAGGGCCAGTTCGTCGGGAGAGAGTTTGGTGATCTCTTTGTCACAGAAACTGATCTCACCGAGAGTCGGTCTGTCCATTCCCGAAAGCGCATATAACAAAGTTGATTTGCCGGCACCGCTCGCTCCCATGATAATGGTGAAATCACCTTCCCTGATCTCAAGGTCGATATTTTTAAGTACATGCTGCTGCAGTCCGCCGTTTGAAAATGTTTTGCAGAGTTTCTTTGTTTCGATGATATTTTTCACTGTTTATTTCCTCCGTTTTTTCTTTTTCTGACCTCATTCTACACATCCAATCCTTAAGTGTCTTTAGAAAACTCTTAAATAGTTCTTAAATATTCGAATGATATTTAAAATAATATTCTTTGGGGTTAGTCATATTAAAAAAGTAGCCTTCCGATTCCCGTTTCCCTTGAGATTGCGTTATCAGATTACATCGTATATAATACTCTTATCGCAATGGCCGAACACATGAGTACATGGATAAATCAGTATATAAATATATGAATAAACAACGGAGATCCCACTATGAAATATGATTGTCTGATAATCGATGACGAAAAAGTCCTGGCGGACAATACCGGCGAATACTTCAACATGTTTGATGTTAAGACCCGGGTTGTCTATAATACAAAGGATGCATGGAGTTTTTTTGAAGATAATGACGCTTCTCTTCTGCTTCTCGATATAAATCTCGAGGGTGAAAGCGGTTTCGAATTCTGTAAAAAGATCCGTGAAGACAGGGATCTTCCGATATTATTTATTTCAGCAAGAAATACCGACGATGATAAGATCATCGCCCTGAACATCGGAGGAGATGATTACGTCGAAAAGCCTTATTCGCTCGGTGTCCTGCTCGCCAAGGTAAAAGTAATGCTCAAAAGATTTGCACCGCCTGCGAAGCCCGAGAATTCACTGTTTGAAGACGGAGCGCTGATACTCGATCCGGTCAACAAGAAAGTTACGGTAAACGGTGAAGAGAAGAAGCTGACCAGCATGGAATATACGCTGTTGAAATATCTTACCGACAATGCGGACAGGCTGATAACCAAGCAGGAACTTTTTGAAAATGTCTGGAAAGAGAAATTCACCTCAGACGGAACGCTCAATGTCCATATACGAAAGCTTCGCGAAGCGGTCGAAGAAGACCCTCAGAATCCCAAGCGTATTGTTACGGTCTGGAAAGAAGGCTATCGCTATGAAAGGGGGAGCGGCCGATGAAAAAGACTCCCTTTCTTTTTCTCGTGATCCTGACATTTCTGATCGAGATCGGCATATGTTTCTGCATAGTAAACAGTATAGGTGAAAAGAAGCAGGATAATGTTGCCATAAACGAGTGCATGAAGAGTATTTGCGACTCCTTCGGAAATGAAGAAAACTACGCCGGATCACTCTTCTACACCGTTCTTGACACTAACGGAAACGTGATATTCCAGAACGGTACCGGCCTGTCCACATCCGTAAATGAAGCAATCCGCAACAATGACACGATCCTCCCTCTTGAAAAGGACGGAACAGAACTTGGTACCATCATTTTCAACAATGATTCGAACAGCCGGATCGCTGCCGCCAAGCGGAATATCATGATCGTGCTCATTGCATGTTCCGCTGTGCAGCTCGTGCTTATCCTGGTTTATTTCCTGCATCTTAAAAGAAATGTGCTTGATCCGTTTGACGGGCTTAACGATTTTGCCGTGCGCATTGCGGGCGGTAATCTTGACATTCCCCTTACGGCAGATAAAAAGCATGTCTTCGGTTCATTTACCGAAGCTTTCGATCTGATGCGCTCGGAACTGAAGAAAGCCAAAGCCGCCGAGAAGAAGGCAAACGACGATAAAAAGGAAATGATCGCCAAGCTTTCCCATGATATCAAGACTCCGGTGGCATCGATCAAGTCTTCCTCCGAGATCGGTTACGAACTGGCAAAGGAAGACAAGATCAGGGAATATTTCCGGATCATCAATGAAAAATCCGACCAGATCAAGAGTCTGACCGACAACCTGTTCAACAATGCGGTCAATGATATCACGGAACTTGCGGTATCGGCTTCGCCAATGTCCTCGCGTATCATAAAGGATCTGATCAGAAATGCCGATCACAGGCACAAAGCCGGGGAATTTGACATTCCCGAATGCAGCGTGTTCTTTGACAGGCTCCGTTTGCAGCAGACATTCGACAATCTTTTCATGAATTCTTATAAATACGCCGATACCGATATAGACGTAAGATCCGTCATTTCCGGTGAATACCTGGTCATCGGTATTTCCGACCACGGCCCCGGTGTAGAGCCTGAAGAACTTCCGCTGCTTAAGGAAAAGTACAAGAGAGGCAGTAATACTTCAGGCAAAGAAGGTGCCGGCCTCGGGCTGTTTCTTGCGGACTATTTTCTTACGGAAATGGACGGAAAGCTTGAACTTGCCGGTGAGAACGGCTTTACCGCGAAGGTGTTCCTGAGGATCGTAAACTAAGGGAATATGCTGTTCAAGCTATGTCCGATGACATGGGATAAACGGAAAGAAGAAAGTTAAATAAAATAATTGACATCACTTATTTTTTGTTATATAATGCTAATGTTGTCGGTGCGGAAGGAGTACTTATCTACCGCACCCAATGTTTCGGCTCCGTGGTCAAGAGGTTAAGACATCGCCCTTTCACGGCGGTAACACGGGTTCAATTCCCGTCGGAGTCACTCACCTTCGGGTGGTTATATTCGGACCCTTAGCTCAGTTGGTCAGAGCAACCGGCTCATAACCGGTCGGTCCTGGGTTCAAGTCCCCGAGGGTCCATTTGTTATTTGGCCTAGTGGCTCAGTTGGTTAGAGCGCCGCCCTGTCACGGCGGAGGTCGTCGG
>JAFZNE010000021.1 GCA_017553035.1 Lachnospiraceae bacterium | reverse complement strand
CTGATGATCACGATCCCGGCTATAGCAAATATCAAAATGCCCGAAGCAAAACTTTCCCTGTGTTCCTGCTCGTATTCGGGATCTTCGTCAGGAAGCGGAGTCTCATCTTTATTGCCCCTGTAACGTTCCGATTCGGAATTCCTCAGGCGGCCGCTCTTTACCGCCCATCCTCCGTATCTTTCGCCATCCATACCGGGTGTAGGCTCAAAGGGGATCCACCCTTTTCCTTCAAAATATACTTCGGGCCAGGCATGTCCACAGCCCTCGAGGATCCTCGTGGCCACATTCCCGGGCGTTTGCTCCTTGAAGCCCTGCACAACTCTCGATTCGTACCCCAGATACCTTGCAAGCAGACAGAATACCGTTGCGTAATGCACACAATAGCCTTCTCTTTTTTCAAGTATGAAATAATTAATGAAATCGCCCTCTGTTTTGACATACGAAGGTAATGACGATGAATTGAGATCGTACTTAAACCCGGCAAGTGCCTGTTCTAGCGCACTCAGTTTCTCGTAATCGGAAAGCTCTGCTCTCTGACCAGCCGTATTACCGACTGTATTACCCGCAGTCCCGTCTTCCCCTGTGGCTCCTTCGGATATTTTCGAAGCAAGAGCTGCCTCAAACACGCTTTCAAGCCACTCTTTCACCGAATCCCTTATCACCGGCGTCGATGAAAATGATCGTTTTACATACTCCCGATATGAGAGCAGGTCCTCATAAGTTACATCCTTGTAATCTCTGCGGTACTCACGTCTTATGAAATCGAAAGCTTCGGCCTCATCTGCCACGGCCGGATCGGCAGACGAATTCAAATATTCGCTAAATATCGTATTTCCAATGTTCAACTGCACATATGAGACCTTATATTCTCCCGCATACGGGGCATTTTTGCTAAAGAGCAGATGTTCATTGACTCCGGTAACATTTTTATCGGCCGAAACATTCGTAAATGCAGTCAGTTTTGACGGTGAAAATACTATAGGCGTGACGACATCCAGCACTTTCACATTGATCGTGGTATCCTTGAGCAGCGAAGTATCGATCGTGCCTTTTGCCCTTGCCACACCAAGGCGTGTTTCCAATGCATCCATGAAAGAATAATCTTTGTCACCCGGAAGCGTGTTGTACCATTGTCCGTCCTTAAACTCATTGTATATCTCGCCCTTCATATACAGATATCCGAATACCGGACCGTCGGGTGTGACCTCGAACAGTTCGCTTGCACTGTCGCGGCTGTTATCATAGGTCATCCTTTCATCCATTCCGAAAGTGATCTTAAATGAATCCGAAACATTACGTCCGTACTTTGTAGAGATCCTGTGTGCCAGAACATTGATCTTCTCGGAAGCGTATTCGTACAGGTCTCCTACCCATTTCCAGCTGATGGGCTTATTGGGTTTGGGTAAGATGACAAGGATCAGAAACAGTGCTGCGATAAAAGGGAGCAGAAATGTAATATACCTTCTCGTACGCGTCCTGTCCCCGGTTTTGACCCCGTCACGCAGGAAACGCATCCAGGCCGCAAAAATATAGATAAACCCGAAAGCAGGCGATGCCCGATGCATATAATAGCCGAAAAAGAGTTCGCAGATCATATAGATCAGCACTCCCCCGGCCAGGATAATATTCAGCAGCATTACGCGGTCACAGATCAGGAAAAGGATAAACGCCGCAAGACTGATAAGTACAAGGCTGAAGGTCACGCTTTCAAGTATCAGCGATATATCTTCTTTGTCGACCGTAAAATACAGTATCACCGCCACAACGGCTACAGCCGGCAGCAGATAGAGTTTAACACGGCGGTACAGCAAAAGGAGCGCATTAAAAGAAATGCCGGTAATTATAACGGCAATGATATTTCCGGATGTGATCACTTTACTGTCTACGGCGTAATATATTTCCAGGAACATGAACACCGCAATAACGGAAGTGAAAACCGAGCGGTACACAAAATCATACAGCTCTTCCCGTATCTCAAACTCTCCGTCCGCCTTCATTCCTAACCTCTTGCAACCTTAATTCCAAACTTATATGTATCGAGCACTTCTTCACCGATCCTCATCACACGATCACATCACCTTCTGCAGATCGTCCTCCGGATGCACCGGTATCACTGTCTGGTTCTGAAGCGGTAGTATCTCGCTCGTGTCAGGTTCATAACCCACATAGTAGATCACGCAATGCACACCTGACATCGAAAGTTCATTCAATGTTTCGTTTAGCTGTGCACAGGTTCCGGTAACGACCAGAAATGCAACAAGGCAATTTCGGAATACCGGATCCTTCGAGATCATCCGCGCAGCCTGCCAGGAATCACCGTTATCCCTGAACTGTACTGTCGAAGTTTCCCCCAGAAATCGCTCCATCTCATCCAGTCCCCTGCACTTAAGCTCTTCAAGACGGATCTGTTTTCCTTTTTCCGGCGATGAACCGTCAGAAGCCCCGGAACGATAATATTTCATTGTTGTGGTTATCGAAAATGCCGCGAAATAATTGGCAAGAGCCAGTACTATCTCCAGACATTTGTTCTCAACGGGGATGAATTTGTATTCATCAATACTGATCCTGTCAGTATCAAGGAATATGGCGATCCCCTGCTTTTCTTCTCCGTATGTGAGCCTGCTCTTCAGTTTTCCGGCTCTGGCACTCAGTTTCTGATGGATTCCTTTTACCGGGTCTCCGGGCACATAGTCTCTTACCGCCGCATCAAAATCCTGTGACAGTCTGGGATTTTCCATAAATGAATTACGTGCAGGATCATTTTCGATCCTTAGTGACGTAAGCTTGATGATACGCGGAGCAACGACCACGCCCAAAGGCTCCGGTACATGATATGTTATTTTGAAAAGTCGCAGATAATCCGTTATCGTAATATCCTTGATGCCAACCTTGTAATCGCCCCTATAGCGGCATATAAGCCTTGTATCGTATCGGGCGCTTTCATAGGGGAGCAGTTCATATTCCTTGTTGACCGGCATTTTCTCGATATATGAAAATGTCGTATACATGTCGGTCCGGATATGGCAGAAATTCAGCAGATATTCATTTTGAAGTATAAAGTAATACGGTACAGGCTCATACACACTGATATGTTTGCTCTGTACTACCTGATATAGTTTGAAGAATGCATATACGGTCAGCAGATAAGCAAACGAAACAGGCGTGATAAGCAGAAGACCGAACAAAATGGAATAAGTGATCGGTCCTCCGTACAAGCTCGCCAGCACTATCGCGGCTATGCATAATATGTAATATATGATCCTGTTTCTTCTCATCGAAAATGATCCTTAAAAAATAATTGCCGAAAAGTTTATTTCACAGGAACCTCTACGCCTGAAATCAGTCCCCGAAGCACGGTTTCAGGGTCTTCATGAGCCATCCTGGCTTCCACCGACAATGTCAGTCTGTGCAGAAGCACTGGAACATACATCTGCTTTATATCATCGGGCTTGACATAATCCCTTCCGGCGATAAGTGCTGCGGCCTGTGCAGCCCGTATCAGCGCCAGTGTCGCTCTGGGGCTTGCTCCGGTCACAAAACGCTTTTCTTTGCGGGTCGCCGCCACGATATTGTAGATATAACCCATTACATTGTCGGCAACTCTTACTTTCTTCACCGCTTCCTGGAGTTTTATCACATCTTCGATCGTACACACACCGGTAAGTTTGCCGACTTCCTTTCCGTCAAGGAAGCCCTGTGCAAGCTTCAGTTCATCCTCTTTTGAAGGATATCCGATCGAGAGCTTCATCATGAAACGGTCAAGCTGTGCCTCGGGTAACGGATAAGTACCCGCAAATTCTATCGGGTTCTGCGTCGCTATGACCATAAATACCCCGTCTATCGGATACGCGATCCCGTCTGCGGTCACTTTTTTCTCCTGCATCACTTCGAGAAGCGCGGACTGGGTCTTGGGCGGAGTTCTGTTGATCTCGTCGGCCAGGAATATATTGTTCAATACCGGCCCCGGTTTGAATTCGAACTCTTTTGTCGAAGAATTATATACTGACAGTCCGGTAATATCCGAAGGAAGCGTATCGGGTGAAAATGATACCCTTCCAAATGAGCATTTAACGGAATTGGCAAGTGCAAGCGCCAATGTGGTCTTTCCGACGCCGGGAACATCCTCGATCAGAAGATGTCCTTCCGCCAGCAGGCAGCAGAGCAGTCTGTCGACGGTCACATCATTCCCGATAAAAACACTTTTTATATTGTCCCTGATCTTGCCGATCAATTCAAAGTATTCTTCCGACATATCCTTTACCCCTCTTTCCGGCTGTATATCTGTTACATACCCGGGAAAACATCCCGAAGATCATTCTCGCCTGTCCAAACGATCTTCTGTCTTAATCTTACTCTCCCGAATTCCCGGCTCCGGGGGCTTCTCCCGGATCATCTTCGGGTTCATCCCCTGCAAGATAAGCCTCAAACTGCTCCATGGTCATGAAAATGCTGCGCGGTTTGGTTCCCTCGTCGGGTCCTACAACACCTTCTTCTGCGAGCTGGTCCATGATCCTGGCGGCTCTGTTGAATCCGACGCGGAATTTTCTCTGGATCGCACCGATCGAAGCTTTCTTGGCCTGAATGATCAGCCTGCCCGCTTCTTCAAACAGCTCGTCTCTGTCATTTTCGGGAGCGCTGCCTGATTTCGAAGTATCCGTTGAATTCCCGTTTTTGCCGTCTCCGGCGGCGATCCTGTCGATATGACTGCTGACAAGTTCGCTGTACATCGCTTCCTTGCAGTTTTCTTTTACAAATCCGACAACTGCCGCGATCTCTTTATCTGATACATATGCACCCTGAAGTCTTACAGGCTGAGGGTAACCCTGAGGCAGGAACAGCATGTCGCCCTTGCCAAGCAGTTTTTCGGCTCCGGCCTGATCAAGGATCGTCCTTGAGTCAACAACCGATGTAAGTGAAAATGAGATTCGCGAAGGTATATTGGCCTTGATAGTACCTGTGATAACGGTTACGGCCGGACGCTGTGTTGCGATCACCAGATGGATACCGCACGCACGTGCCAGCTGTGTCAGTCGTCCTACGGCAGCTTCAACCTCTTTGGCATTGCCGGTCATCATAAGATCGCAGAACTCGTCGATAATGATCAGTATCTGAGGAAGCTTGTCCGGGCACTCTTCAGCTGTACCGCCCTCTTCATAATACTTCTCTTCCATCAGCCTGTTATATGCAGCCAGATTGCTGACTCCGGCGTCCGCAAAACGGTTATAACGATCATCCATCTCAGCCACGGCCCAGTTAAGTGCACCGGTAGCCTTCTTGACGTCCGTAACAACAGGAACCAGCAGATGAGGTATTCCGTTATATCCCACAAGTTCCACACGTTTGGGATCTATCAGTATCAACTTGACTTCAGAAGGCTTGGCCTTGTACAGTATGCTCAATATCATCGCGTTGATGCATACAGACTTGCCCGAACCGGTCGAACCCGCAACCAGAGCATGCGGCATATCTGCGATATCCGAGCAGATGATCTTGCCTCCGATATCCTTGCCGACAGCGATCGTAAGCCTGGAATTCATATTCTTGAATGTATCCGAATCGATCAGCTCACGCAGTGATACCGGTGTGGTCGTCTTGTTGGGAACTTCTATTCCCACTGCTGCCTTGCCCGGTATAGGCGCTTCTATACGGATATCGGGAACGGCGAGAGCCAGCTTGATATCATCGGAAAGTGCCGTGATCGTCTTGACTTTTACTCCCTGATCCGGATAAATCTCATATCTGGTTACCGTAGGTCCGCATGTTGCATCTCCGACCCTGACATGAACCCCAAAGCTTTCAAGAGTGCTCTGAAGCTTGTCAACCATCTCCTTAAGTTCATTCTGATCGGTTGCTTTATGTTTGCCGCCTTCTTTCAGCAGGCTGATCGGAGGAAATACATACGGAGGATTCTGCTTGATGCTCTCGACACGCTCCATCTCTTCCCTGATCTGATCAGCGGAATTAAATCCTGTCGCTCCCGAAGCTTCCCGGTCTTTTCCCGTATTGCTGCTTCGCTGTGTATTGTTTTTACCCTCCGGAGTATCGTTTTGCTTCGTATCTTTCTCTTCCCCGGATCCTTCGCTTTTGATGGCATTCGATGCCGGAGTGGCGGTTTTTGAGTCTTTCGGCTCATCATCATAAAACCCGGCAACCTGCTTTTTCAGATCTTCGCCAAGTTCTTCAAAACCGGTATCTTCGTCGGAATCGGGATCCTTATCCACAAAATAACCGGTATTCTCCTTTATGACTTTTGAATGCTCCCTGAGATTAACTACCTGAACCTTGCCGCTGTCACCGAATTTCTTATCAAGTTCTCTCTGGACGATATCCCTTGACAACTCTCCGGGCTGTCTTCCGTCCATTTTTTCCTGTTCATTGGCGTGAATGACATCGGTAATGAGCTCTCCCATTTCGTAATCGCTCATTCCGTAGCTTTCTTTCAGCTCCTGATACTCAGGAGTTTCGGAAATACGGCTGATATCGTTGTCCAACCCCATTCCGATCCTCATCAGTTTATCGATAAAGCCTTCTCCGGCCTTTTTCTTTCGTCTGTCCGCAGCCTGTTTCAGCTGTCTGATGCGGTTCTTACGATTACGCTCATACTCGGCCCTGTCACTGTTCTCTGTGCCTTCGAATTCATCGGATGCCTCGGGAATATCATACCCGTCATATTCATCATCGTAATATTCATCCGAATCCTGTCCGGCAAGTTCTGCCTCAAGCGCCAGTTCTTCTTCTCTTTCCTTTTCGGCTTCTCTTTCTTCGCGTCTGATACGGTTTTTCTCACGGATATTGTTGATCCCGTCTACCGATCTGTGTGTTATCGCGGTAAGGATCGCTTTTCCGAGTATGAGGATCAGCAGGATGATGAGCGCCGCAAACATCACGCAGCCCGCTCCTATATTGCCTAGGAACGGACACAGGATCTTACAGGTTCCGCCGCCGAGCAGTCCTCCGAATGTCCTTCCGATGCCCTCATATCCCGGCTGCGAATGAGAGAAATAATCCGCAAAACCGATATTTTCATCAAATCCGCCGGCAAACAGCTGTACTATTGCCGAAATATCGATCATTATCAGGAAACAGTATATGGTCTTCGCTACGATCGAAGCATTTCTCTTGTTCGAAATGGCAAATAATACCACCGCAAATAAAACAAACGGAAATGCATAAGCAAAGCTTCCGAACAGACCGAAAACGACTGTATTTACAATATTTCCGAAGCTTCCGCACAGCTTCAGGCTGCTCAAAAACAGAAGTACGCATACCAGCAGCGCTATGACAAGTCCGATCTCGTCCCTGATGTTGTCATCCTTCTCCGGGATCAGCTTAAGGTGCTCTTCGTATTTACGGGTGCTTCTGGTGCTCTCTGCGTTGCGTGAAGCTGATGTCTTTTTAACTCCCGCGGAGTTCTTCTGTCCGGTTGCGGACCTTGCCTGCATAGTACTCTTCTGTCCTGTCGTAGTCCTTGTTCCCGCAGAACTCCTCGTTCCCGAGCCGGCAGTTCTTGTCCCGGCCGTACTCTTCGTTCCGGAAGCACTTCTTGAGCCGGGTGTGCTCTTTGTACTCCTGGCATCTTTTGCATCCCGCATATTGCTTACATATGCTTTTTTACGAGCCGGTTTCTTATTTGTTCTATTTGAAGTCGAAGCGTTGTTTTTTACGGTCCCGCTTCTCTTTTTTTCCGCCATTGCATTACCTCCGTGACGCACATCTGCAACTTTTCAGTACTTTATAAAACTGCAATCATAATAATTTTATCTGATTTTTGGCCGTTTAGCAAGCAGATAAGCCGAAATAATCGAACAAATGTTTTAATCTTTCTTTTTGATCTTTTCCAGGCCGAGGCCCATACCTGTCAGTACCCAGAATACCGGTGCGATCGCTATCGAGGAGTCGTTGAATACGGCCGCCGTCATATACCCTGCCGTTCCGGCCATGACCGCCCAGATCATGCCTGTCGAAAAATCGCCTTTGCCCGTTGTAACCGACGTCCCCGTCGTGACCATCTCCGACAGGCATCTGGTACTTGCGGTAAAATACATCAGGATATATCCCAGCAGTGCTATCAGTGACAATACTCCCGTCTGAACAGCGATCTGAAGATACATGCAGTGAGGCTTGGTCACGATAAATCCCCAGTTGCCGCTGTTGTAGCTAGCTACATAATCGGCGCCGGGATATTCCAGCGCGAACGTGTCCGCTCCGCTTCCGAGTATGATGTTTGATTTCAGGAGAGGAAGCGTCCGGGCCCATAGAAATCCGCGTCCGGTTGCCAGTTTTCCGTGTTCGTCCAGCCATTTTGCCGATTCGCTGATCGTATGTTTTATATATTTCCCATAAGGTGTATAATAGTAATATTCTCCGTTAAGTCTCGCAAAATACCAGTTACGTGATGCAAAGATCTCAAATCCCGTAGTATTTTCATCAAGCTCTACCGGTCTGATCGTAACGCCGGTAAATCTTTCATCATCGAGCGTCAGTTTCTGTTCATTGTTCAGCGACATATACAGTTCCTCGCCGTTGTCATCCCTGCAGGAAAATCCGAGTCTCTCAGGTTCAAAGCTTACAATAAGTCCATTACCCCTGTATACTATCCTGACACCGTCATCAAGCGTTTCGATCCCGGTAACTTCATATTCCGTTTTTTCAAAATTGAATACCGACTTTATCCTGCTCAGATAATCGTTATTTCCGAGGATTACATACAATATCATCAATACCGCAAATGCGCCGGCAACAGACAGCGTCAATGTCTTCCTGCCGCTTTTTACAAGGTAAACGGCTACAACCGCCATCGAAACGATCAGTCCCACAAAGCCGGTCTTCGAACCCGACCCGAACAGGCAGACGATAAGTCCTGCGGACAGGATCCCATAGAAGATCCGCAACCCGGTCTTTTTGGTATTGAATGCCAAAATAAGCACTACAGGCCAGACAAGCGGTACATACGAACCGACATAATTCGGGTTTGAAAATGTCATGAACACACGCCAGATCTTGAATTTGTGCCTGAATTCCTCACCCGTCCCGCTCAGCTGCCGGTAATATTTTGAAGGGATCGTAAGCCACTTTCCAAGTTCTGTATCAAAGGGATCCGTCAAAAATGCCTGCATCAGACCGATGGCAGCCAGCACTGCTGCTCCTGCGGCAAGACAGAACACCAGGATTTTTACATCTTCTTCCCTTTCAATGCATAAAAATGTATAGTATGCGGCGATCACATATCCGATCAGAACAAAGCACGGCTCGAACTGCTCGAAAATTCCCGTCCACGGATAAGACTGATATTCGGAAAATATACTGGAAAGTAATGCAAGAAAGCCGTAAATGATCAGAGGGATGAAAACTTTCGTAAACAAAAGCTTTTTCTTTGTGATCCCGCGATAAATGAGTATCGCAGCCATACAGGCGGACACTGCGGTAAATGCGACCATTTTCCCGTGAAGCGCGAAATCATGGCTGATGCCCTCCCTTGCGAAGAAATCATATCCTGCAAGTCCCGAATCATATTGGTAAAGCCTGAATATCAGGGGTATCACCGCCAGGATCAGCATCACCGGTATCAGACGGGCATTTGCTGTAATGATCGAAATTCCGGTCTGCTTATTATGTGGATCATTTACACTGCGCGGATTTGTTTTCCGTGATCCTCCGTTTTTATTTCCTGCCATGCCGATCGTACCCCTTCCGTGAGAAATCGCCTGTAACCTCAATACCGCCAAGGCGTTTGGCTTCATTATCATGATAACCCAATCAATATAATTTTACAATTGTAAAAGCAACATATCAGTGATACAATCATTATATCCGGTTTACGGATAATTCAATAAGGAGGTGTGCGGGTATTCCCCGCAGAGGTCTTATGAAAAATATGAAAAAAATCTTATTTACACTTCTTGCAGTTCTTCTCCTGTCGGCATTTGTCTCGACATCAGCCAAGGCTGACACCAAGGCTAAGTACACTTATTACGGATACTCCGAGGATTATGGTTTTGTTGCCAAGGTAACCGATCCTCAGGGCAAGGAGATCAAACAGGGCGATACTGTTACCGAAGGTACCGAGCTTACCGTGACTCTCATCCTTGACGAATATCACGAATGGGGTCAGTACAAGTATGTTTATACCGATGATTATTATTATCCCGAAGGTGATTCTTTTACCTTTACCCCTCATTCAGATTTCTGGGTCAGCGCGTATCCCAACACCAAATATGCTTCAACTCTCAAAGCGGACCAGCATGTTAAGTCTTTCGAATTTATAAATGCAGAAAAAAAGACAGTTAAAGCCGCAACCGAAAAAGATTATATTTTTGATAAAGCAATGGGACTGAGTGGAAATTCCATAGCGATCAAATGCATCTTTGAAGATGGCTACGAGCTCGATGAGGCAACAATTACGGCAACCGCGTCAGACGCCCTGCTCATCCGTCAATCGGAGAATGATATTTTCGAAGTATACTTCGATATGACCTCCAATTCATCGACTCCGACTGTAGTCAAAATAACATCAAAGAAAGCAGAGTCAAGAAAGCTTTCCGGTAAACCCAAGACAGTTAAGCCCACTGTAAAGAAAAACAAAGGTGAGTATGACAACCAGATCGATTATATTCTTACGTTCGGTAAGGGTAAAAAAGCTACTACTTTCAGCTATTCAAATTTCAAATATGATTCTTCGGAATACAGTTATTTCAATACTTTCTCAATAGGAAGCGATGCTAAGAAATATGAGGTTATCGACCTTTCCGAAGCTACGAAGGTTCCCGAAGCAATACTGAAGATGATGGTTGACAGGATCTATCATTTTTACAAGATGGACAAATTCCCCAAACTGAAGGCGATCTACCTTCCCAAGGGCGTATATATCCCGTTGACCGAGAAGTGGTACGGCGAATTTATTTACTATCCTGTAAAAGTCATCACCATGAAATAAATCACGAAATAAATCATAAAATAACCCATGATAAAAATCATGTAATAAAAAATTACCCGGCGCAGTTTTCATACTGCACCGGGTTTTTTGTATGCTTATTTAATCATTCACCTGATCGGGTGTTTTACCTGATTATTTCGCATCTTTGATCGAGAAGCTGATCCTTCCCATCTTATCCTTGCCCATGCACTTGCATCTTACCTTGTCGCCAAGTGTCAGGACATCCTCAACATGGTTGATACGCTCATTGGCGATCTTGGAAATGTGTACCATTCCTTCCTTGCCGGGAGCGAACTCAACGAATGCGCCGAATTCCTTGATCGAAACAACCTTGCCTTCGTAGATCACGCCTTCTTCAAATTCCGAAACGATGATGTTGATCAGGCGTACTGCCTCGTTCATCATATCGGGATCGGTACCGCATACCGAAACCGCACCGTCATCGGTAATATCGATCTTAACGCCTGTAGCATCGATGATGGCGTTGATGGTCTTGCCGCGCTGTCCGACAACATCGCCGATCTTCTGAGGATCGATCTGGATCTGGATGATCTTCGGAGCATACTTGCTGACTTCGGGTCTGGGCTCTGCAATAGCCTTCTTCATGCAGTTATCCATAATGAAGAGCCTTGCTTCGCGGCAGCGTGCGATAGCACCCTCAACGATCGGTCTGGTAAGTCCGTGGATCTTGATATCCATCTGGATAGCGGTGATACCCTCTGTTGTACCGGTAACCTTGAAATCCATATCTCCGAAGAAATCCTCAAGACCCTGGATATCGGTAAGCAGAACGAAATCATCGTCGGTTTCGCCTGTTACAAGTCCGCAGCTGATACCTGCTACCATACGCTTGATGGGAACACCTGCAGCCATCAGTGACATACATGAAGCACAGGTTGATGCCATTGAAGTCGAGCCGTTCGATTCGAAGGTCTCCGATACGCAGCGGATTGCGTAAGGGAACTCCTCTTCGCTCGGAAGCACGGGGATAAGGGCACGCTCTGCAAGTGCTCCGTGTCCGATCTCACGACGTCCGGGACCACGGGATACCTTGGTCTCGCCTACCGAGTAAGCCGGGAAATTATAGTGGTGCATATAACGCTTTGAAACTTCATTTTCATCAAGTCCGTCAAGCTTCTGCTGCTCGGAAAGAGGAGCAAGTGTACATACGTCACAGATCTGTGTCTGTCCGCGTGTGAACATCGACGAACCGAGAACTCTCGGAATAATGTCAACTTCGGCAGCGAGAGGTCTGATCTGGGTGATTTCACGGCCGTCGGGACGCTTGTGATCTTTAAGGATCATCTTACGAACGGTCTTCTTCTCGTACTGATATACTGCATCACCGAGAAGCGCAAGCCATTCTTCGTTCTCCGCAAATGCCTCTTCGAGCCTTGCTGTAATGTCTGCGATATTGTTCTCTCTGGTCTGCTTGTCGTCTGTAAATACAGCCTTTTCCATCTCCTCGGGAGGAACTATCTCCTTGATCGCATTGAAGAGTTCCTCGGGAACCGCATAGCTGTCATATTCATGCTTGGGCTTGCCAACTTCGCGAACGATATCATTGATGAAAGCGATGATGATCTGGTTAACTTCATGTGCCTTGTAGATGGCCTTGATCATGGTCTCTTCGGGAATCTCGTTGGCACCGGCTTCGATCATGATAACCTTCTCGCTTGTGGATGCTACGGTAAGGTTTAAGTCGCCGTTCTTCCACTGCTCCTGGTTGGGATTGATGATCAGTTCGCCGTCGATCATGCCTACCTGTGTGGTAGCGCAGGGGCCGTCAAAAGGTATATCCGAGATAGAGGTTGCGATCGCTGAACCAAGCATTGCAACAAGCTCGGGACGGCAGTCGGGATCAACGCTCATTACCATATTATTGAGGGTAACATCATTACGATAATCCTTCGGGAACAAAGGTCTCATAGGACGATCGATAACACGTGAAGTAAGGATAGCGTTCTCGGTAGGTTTACCTTCACGCTTGGTAAATCCGCCGGGGATCTTTCCTACAGCGTAAAGCTTTTCTTCGTATTCAACACTCAAAGGGAAAAAGTCGATACCTTCTCTGGGTTTCTTGGATGCTGTCGCGGTTGAAAGAACAACCGTATCGCCATAGTGCATGAATGCCGCACCGTTGGCCTGTGCCGCTACTCTTCCGACTTCTACGGTAAGAGTACGCCCGGCAAGTTCGAGTGAATAACTCTTGTACATTTCGTACCTCCTGTCTAAATCTGCTTAATTTCTCACAAATAATTATTATACCATTGCGCTGTCAATAATGCAACAAAAAAAGAACACGGCCGTTACCGTCAGGTAAAACCGTGTTCCTAAAGCTTACTTTCTCAGTCCGAGCTTCTCGATAAGTGCACGATACTCGTTGATGTCGTTCTTCTTGAGATACTCAAGAAGTCCACGTCTCTGACCTACCATCTTGAGCAGACCACGTCTTGAATGATGGTCCTTGTTATGCTCCTTCAGATGTTCGGTGAGCTCGTTGATCCTTTCGGTAAGAAGTGCAACCTGTACCTGTGTAGAACCGGTATCCTGAGCGTTCTTGCCGTACTTTGCAACGATCTCGGCTTTCTTTTCCTTCGTGATCATAGCTTTTACCTCCGTATTATTTTATTAGGCGGCCTCATCTAAGGAACCGGCCGGAGAACCGAATACCTGGGACAAGGTCCGTGACCTTTACAAATATACCCTTTGTCTTGGCTTTTGTCAAGTAAAAAATACTTCCGTTAAAACAAACTAATAATTCAGCTTTATCTGGCACAGTATACCGTAGAATCCGGCGGATTCAAAATTATACGAGTACCCGCAGCGATAAGATGCGTAATATGACTGAACAATGTCGATCAGGCTGTACATATAGTCTTCATTCCCCGAGATCACAAGGAATTCCAGTTCCAGCTTCGATCCTCTCTCTTTCTTATCGAGGAATTCCTTCGCCTGCTTTTTGAAATATTCCGTGGCATCTTCCTGCTTTTCGATCTTCTTGGTATCTTTATATGTAACATAAACGATCCCGAGATCTTCGGAATATGCATCCGGAAGCCCGGTGTCGTCCCATGTATGACTTCTTGAAATGTCCTTATCCGTTACAAGGAAATAATCATATGTCAGAGTCTCCCCGGAGGCTGAACGCGGATCGTCCCAGGTCACATCGATCGTATACCACTTGCCGTCGATCTTGACCTTATTCCATGCATGTGATTCGGAACCGCGGTCGTCGGAAGCGGTTCCGCCTACGATAAACGCTTCTATGCCGTTCGCCTTGCAGAGAAAATAAAATGCTTTGGCATAGCCGTCGCATACACAGACGCCTTCATTAAGAGCATAATTCAGAGTATGGACACCCGTCCCGCTCCAGCTTGACGGATATACGATATTGTTTACAAGATAATCGTGGATATTCTTGACCGTATCATATTCCTTTTTGCCTTTAAGCTCTTTGGCAAGTTTTTTTACCTTGTCATACAAAGCTTTCTCATCTTTCGACAACTTGTCGGTATTGCCGCTGTCCAGCGCATTGTTGATGCTGCGCTCATTCCCGAATAACGAGTTCTCGGTAGACTTTTTCACGGCATCGGCGGAGTAATCGGTATCGGCGTCACTCTTACCATTATTATTTCCGGAATTGCTGTCATTATCGGATTTAGAGGCTTTCTTGACCGTAAATGTGATCTTCAGCTTATATGTCTTTTTGTTTTGCTTAACTTTTACCTTTACGGTAGCTTTTCCTTCACCGACCGCGGTCACGACGCCTTTTTTGACGGTAACTACCGATTTATCGGAGGAAGAATATGTTATCTTGGCATTATCCTTAACATTCTTCAGCTCGATCGTATACTTCCCGGAGTCGGTATACATGGTAACCTTTTTCTTCGCCACAGCCGGTTTGGCCGCAGCTTCCGCATTGTATGTAAATGCACCTGAAAGCAGCACCTGGAGCACTACGACCGCAAAAAACGCCAACACAGAAAATAGTCTCTTTTTCATACCCCTACCTCCCTTTCGGAACGACACAAGGCCGTCTGTAGTAACACTAACCGCTGTCAACTTTTATTGATACTTTTATTGAAACTCTTCGCCTTCCATCATGGCCGATGCCTCTTCAGCCCTTCCGGAACCCAGCGCTTTGCGGATACGTGAACTGCTGACCACTTCTCCGTCATAGCTTACTTTTTCAAGAACTACCGTTTCAAAACCGTACTTCGCGCCTTCCCGGGTAAGCAGCCCTGCATTACCCCGGCGCTCAAATCCGAACCTGAAATCCTCTCCGACGACCACCGCTTTGGCACCCAGTCTGTCAACAAGGACATTTTTGATAAAATCCTCGGCACTCATTCTGGCGTCCCGCTCCGTAAAATCATGGCGTATATAGATATCGACGCCCATCCGGGCAAGCAGGTCGATCCTTTCGGTCTCGGTCCGCAGCGGTTTCTCACCGTTTCTGATGTCAAGCCTTAAGACTACCGTTTTCATCCCCCGGTCCCTGTATGACTCCATACATTCCACAAGGGCCCTGTGTCCGATATGAAAAGCATCGAACTTCCCTATCGTCACAACGGTATCGGTAAAACGATAATCGTTCTTTCCAAGTATACAGATCATAATCCTTGCATTCTTCTAATCTTTTTCGATAAATACCTTTACAGGCGTATATTTTGACCTGCCTTCGACATGTTCGTAAATACCCAGGAACTCACCCTGACTCGAATATACCCTTACAGGCGTGGGCGGCGTGGTAATATACTGTTTAAAATGCCGGTAATAAAGCTGGTTGCCGTTCTGAAGGAGATCGTCGTATTTTTCCTTGACATCGAGTCTCTCCATCCCCGCAAACAGAGCTTCGGCCCCGTACAATCTGCTTTCAAAACTTCCGTCCGCAATGTACTGTTCGGCCTCGGCAAGCGTTATTGCATCATCTATGTCGAAAATATTGACTCTTGTGCGCATCAGGCGCTCAACACAGCCATAAACTCCAAGGCTGTCTCCGATATCGCTGCAAAGGGATCTGATATAAGTTCCCTTCGAGCATTCGACCTTAAATGCGATGCGGATCACCGGAAGGTCCTCGGATATCCCGCCTTCAGTATATCTTTCGAACCGTCTGTCAGCCGTGTCGATCCTCTTCTCCATGGCCTTCAGTTTTGAATTGTCGAAAAATCTTTCAACCTGAGTTCCGTCCGAGAGCCTGCCTCTTATCGGTTCCGAGACTATCTCGATCCTGTCGATGCTGACTCTCCTGGGTTTGCGTTCTATTTCCTTGCCGGCTCTCGCTATCTCATACAGACGCTGTCCGCCCATCCTTACCGCCGAATACATCGGCGGAAGCTGGTCATATTCACCGGTAAAATCCATTATAGCTTTTTTGATCTTATCGTCGGTCAGTCCCTCGAGCAGGCTTGTTTCGGCATGTCCGGTCATTTCTCCCGTCACGTCCTGTGAATCTGTTCCGATCCCGAGGATCATAGCGACTTCATAACATTTTGAATGATCCGTAATGATATCGCATACACGCGTCGCCGTTCCCAGACATACGGGAAGGACTCCTTCGGCATCAGGGTCTAGCGTTCCGGTATGACCCATCTTCCGCTGTCTGGTGATCCCTCGCAAACGGGCGATCACGTCATGAGAGGTGTATCCCCTCTCTTTGTATATATTTACAATTCCGTTCAAGAGCTGCCATCCTCACTTATCACTTGATCTGAAGCTCTATTTCCTTTACGAGTGCATTGATGACGTCGTGCATCGAACCGTTCAGTATGCAGCCGGCGGCCCTGACATGCCCGCCTCCGCCGAATTTGGTACAGATAACAGCCACATCGACATATTCGCACGATCTCATGCTGACTCTCCAGACAAAAGGATTCATTTCCTTGATAAGGATCGCCACCTCAACTCCCTTGGTCACCCTGAGCTGGTCGATGACACCTTCGGTATCGTTCGACTCAAGTCCGTACAGTGCCTGGACTTTTCTGTTGACAGCGGCAAAGATAACCTTTCCGTCAAGGACGAGCACACTCTCCATCAGACATCTTCCGAGTATCTGATTCTGTACATATGTCTTCTCGTAAAATGTTCCGTCTATTATCTTTGATGAGCTGACACCGTATTCCAGCAGTCTGCCCGCCGTTTCCATGGTATGCCGTGTTGTGTTGGAATGCTTAAATACCCCTGTATCGTGTACTATGCCCAGATACAGAGCCTCGGCGGTGTTCAGGCTTATCTTGTCCTGATCCATAAGATCGAACAGCACCTCAGCCGTAGCCGCAGCCCCGGGTTCTATAACATTTACAGCCGCATATCCTTCATTGGTCTTATGATGATCGATGCAGACCGACAGTTTGGCTTCTTTCAGGTATTTCTGAGCCTTGCCGAGCCTTTCGAGGTCACCGCAATCCAGTGCAAGGAATACATCGTACGGCGCCGCGTCGGGATAAAGGCTGTTTACGGCATCACATCCCGCAATACAGGTAAACTCCTGCGGTATCTCCTCGATGTACACATCAACGCTGCACGGGAAATTCTCGTGAACATAATTGTACATCCCAAGGCACGAACCGATGCAATCGCCGTCCGGACGGATATGTCCGGCGATCGCGATCCTCCCGGCGTTTTCAATGGCAGACATTATTTCCTGTTTGTTTGTCATTCGTTCTCCTTATTACTTTTCCGGATCCCCGAAATCGTCAGGATCGTCGGATTCATCATAATCATCGTAATCCTCATCGTCCGTATCCGGTTCTTCGTCATGACCGTAGGCCGCTTCGTCTTCGGCAATGACCTCATCGATCCTCTGCATCATGTTTACGCCATACTCGATCGACTGATCCACATAGAAATGGAGTTCGGGAGTATTTCTCAGATTCAGGTTGTGTGCAAGCTGCGAGCGCAGGAAAGAAGCCGCGCTCTTCAGGCCTTCAAGCGTATCGTGCTGTGCCTTCTGGTCACCGAGCACACTTATATATACTTTCGAAGTCTTCAGATCCGGAGCAACATCAACGCTCACGACCGAAGTCACCGGGCTGATGCGGGGATCCTTAACTTCCATCGAGATCAGGCTTGAGAGCTCCCTTTGGAACTCCCTGTTGATCCTGATCATTTTAACACTGTTTTTTCTCATTTACGGGGCACCTCCTCCATGACGTAGAATTCCGCCTGGTCAAGTTCAGCCAGATCACTGAATTTCTCAAATACCAGACCGCATTCATAGCCTGCGGCTACCTCTTTTACATCATCCTTGAAGCGCTTAAGCGATGCAAGATTGCCTTCGAAAATAAGCTCGTCGTTTCTGCTGATACGTGCCTTGCAGCCACGAACGATCTTACCGTCAAGCACATAAGAACCGGCAATGACACCGACTCCCGAAGCCTTGAAGAGCTGGCGGATCTCGGCATGGCCGATAACCTTCTCCTCATAAACAGGCTTGAGCATTCCTTTCATCGCTGCCTCAACATCGTTGATCGCGTCATAAATGACTTTGTAGAGCTTCACATCGATGCCTTCATGCTCGGCAATGTCCTTGGCTGTATTGTCGGGTTTAACATTAAATCCGATAATGATCGCATTGGATGCGGATGCAAGTGTAACGTCAGACTCGTTGATATTTCCGACACCACCGTGGATAACTCTTACAACGACCTCTTCGTTGCTGAGTTTCAGCAGGCTCTGCTTAACCGCTTCAACCGAACCCATAACGTCGGCCTTGATAATGATATTAAGTTCCTTAACCTCGCCGGCCTGGATCTGTGAGAACAGTCCGTCAAGCGAAAGTCTTGCTTTGGTCTCGGCAATCAGCTGTTCCTTGGACTGAGCAATAAATGCCTCGGCAATTGTCCTTGCTTCTTTCTCGTCTGCTACGGCAAGGATTACCTCACCGGCCTGCGGAACCCCGTTAAGGCCGAGGATCTCAACAGGTGTGGACGGAGTAGCCGTCTTAACCTTTCTGCCGTTATCGTCGATCATCGCACGAACCTTACCGTGTGCTGCACCGATGGCAACATTGTCACCGACATTTAAGGTACCTTTCTGGATAAGTACAGTAGCAACAGGACCGCGTCCCTTATCAAGCTGTGCCTCGATAACGATACCACGCGCACGTCTGTTGGGGTTGGCCTTCAGTTCAAGTACATCGGCTGTAAGCAGTACCATTTCGAGAAGGTTCTCTATACCTTCTCCGGTCTTGGCCGAAACGGGAACGAATACCGTATCGCCGCCCCAGTCTTCCGCAACAAGGCCGTGCTCGGTAAGTTCCTGCTTAACCCTGTCGATATTGGCACCAGGTTTATCGATCTTATTGACCGCAACTATGATCGAAACATTCGCAGCCTTCGCATGGTTGATCGCTTCTACGGTCTGGGGCATTACGCCGTCATCGGCCGCAACAACGAGGATTGCGATATCCGTTGATTTCGCACCACGCATACGCATTGATGTAAATGCTTCGTGTCCGGGTGTATCAAGGAAGGTGATCTTTCTTCCCGAGATCTCGACCATATACGCACCGATATGCTGTGTGATACCGCCCGCTTCTCTTGCCGTAACATTGGTCTTTCTGATCGCATCAAGCAATGATGTCTTACCGTGATCAACGTGACCCATTACGCAGACAACAGGAGGCCTGGTAACCAGAGTATCGGGATCTTCCTCGCTTTCCTTGAGCAGTTCTTCGATCATGTTAACCTTTACTTCTTTTTCGCATATGATCTCGTATTCAAGAGCGATCTCTTCCGCTTCTTCAAAGGTGATCTCGGAATTGACATTCACCATCTTTCCGCCCATGAACAGCTTCTTGATTATCGCTGACGAATTCTGTTTCATCTTGTCGGCGAGCTCTTTGATCGTGATCACTTCAGGTACTGTAATCGTTTTAATATCATCCTCCTTCACCTGAGGTTTCGCAACGGGCTTCTGGAAAGCACCCTTACGATTGGGATCTTTTTTATTCTTTGCATTCTTCAGACCGTCTTCATCATAATCACGTCCGCGATCCCTGCGGCTCTTGTCCCTGTTACGGTCCTTAAGATTTTCGGCACGGTTGTTCTTTCCAAGTTCATTGGCAAGCTCCGACTTGATGCTTCCGCCGGAATTACGGCCGTCATTCTTTCTGTTAAATGGTCTGCGCTGATCGGAATCCTTATCGGGCGCATTCTGGTTTCTGTCACCGAAAGGCTTGGTTCCTTTACCGCGCATCGACGGATCGCCGGTTTTGAAACCGTCACGTCCGCCCTGGTTCCTTGAATCTCTATCCTGGAAACGTCCGCGGTCGTTGCCTCGCTGATCTCCGGATCTGCCCTGATTTCTTCCGTCGAAGCTGTTCTGGTCGCGTCCGCCCTGATTCCTTCCGTCAAAGCTTCTTCCATCGAAGCTTCTGTTATCACGGTTTCTCTGGTTCTGACCGTTCGAATCCCTGTTGAAGCTGCGTTCGCCTCTATCCTGCGAACCCCTCTGGTCCTGAGGTTTCCTTTGTCCGGATCTGTCCTGGAATTCCCTTGCTCCGGGATCGGGTCTGCCGGATGCCTGTTCAGCTCCGCTCTTAGCGGTCTTTACGGTTTCTTCCGCATTGGTGCTCTGTACGGTTTCCGCCGCCGGAGTTTCCTTTACACCGGTATCCGTTTCGGTAATATCTTCCGTTCCGGACCCGTTTTTATTCTTTGAAGGTATCTCGGGAAGATCGTAGACTTTTTTCTTCTTCTCTTTCTTCTCGGGAACATAATTCTCATTATCGGGATCAAGCTGCGATTCGAATGCTTTCATCTTCTCACCGAGAGCATCCGTAAGACCGCCTTTGCTGTGTGTTTTATTTGAACCCGCGTTATTGCCGGCATTGTTATTGCTGTTCCTGTTGTTGGAAGAGGTGGCAGCATTCTTTCTGTCCTTGGCCGAACGGCCGTCGAATACCTGATTCATCGGCTGTGGCTGGGCAGGTCTGTGCTGGGCGTCCTTACTTCCGGACTTGGCAAGAGGCGTGCCGTCAAGACGATAGATATTTCCATCCGTTCCCATAACCAACGGCAGCATGGTATTATCATCGTCATTGATCAGTCTGCCCGAATTCTCATCTACCCTGTAAATGATAACGGTGCCGTTCTTTCCGCGGAGTTTGCCCTTACGTACCTTCCCCGCAGAGTCACCTGATCTTTTATCGGCAGGCTCGCTTTCTTTCCGATCCTGTTCTTCCTTTTTGGGAGAAGGCTCGGTTTTTACTTCGGGAGTCCCGGCTTCTTTTGTTTCAGCCTTGGGTTCAGCCTTGTTTTCGGCCTTGGCTTTGTCTCCCTCTTTATCCTTCTTCGAAGCGGAACTGTCCTTTTGCGAGCTCTTCCCGCTCTTGGAAGATTTTGACGCGAAACGGCTGCGGACAAGCTCTATTTCCTCATCGGAAATGCCGCTCGAAGCGCTCTTTGCCTCGCTGCCGTTCTCCTGAAGGAATTTCAGGATATCCGCATTAAGTGTTTTTGAATCAAGTTCAGGATTGCTTTCGCCCAGCTCTTTAGCCAGCTCATAAATCCTCATTTTGGCCATTCTTTTTAACCTCCGAGTAAGAGCGCTTACGATCTTGTATCCTGTGCGCCGGCGGCGCTCTTAAGGCCGGCACCCATACTATCTAACATCTCCATCAGTTTCTTTGACATTCCGGCGTTCCTTACCGCAACGGACGCACGCATTTCATTGCCCAGCGCATGTCCGAGACTGTCCTTGTCGCCGAATTCATAACAGGGAACCTTGTAGTAATCACACATATCCCTGAACTTTTTCTTTGTATTATCCGAAGCATCCGAAGCAACTATCACCACGTATGCCCCAAACCCTTTTACCGCCTTCTCGGACAAGAACTCGCCGCTTTGGACAAATCCCGCCTTTTTGGCAAGCCCCAGCAGGGAAAAAATCTTCTTCGTCAACGCTTCTTTATCGGACGGAATCGGTTTCTGCGCGGGAGTCTGCTGTAATTTATCTTTCTCCTTCAAGACGGATCAACTCCTTTTCCAAAGAATCGTACACTTCCGGAGGGATGGCTTTTTTAAGGGATTTTTCAAGTCCCTTGTGTTTGCGTGCTTCTTTCAGGCACCCGGTCTTAGCGCAGATATACGCACCCCTGCCGTTCTTCTTTCCGGTAGTATCAAGCTCCACCGTATCATCGGGTGTTACGATCACCCGTATCAGTTCTTTTTTGGGTTTGAGCTCATTACATCCGGTACATTTTCTCATCGGGATCTTTCTGGGTATCATCATCATTCATCCTCTCAGAATGAATCGCCTTCTCTTACCTGTGATTCACTTCTGATATCAATCTTGTATCCTGTAAGCTTCGCGGCAAGACGGGCATTCTGTCCTTCCTTGCCGATCGCAAGCGACAGCTGCAGGTCGGGAACGATAACCTTCGCGGTCTTTTCATATTCATCGACTTCCACCGATGAAACCTTCGAAGGGGAGAGTGCCTGTTCGATATATTCGGCCGGATCATCACTCCAGTATACTATATCGATCTTTTCACCGTTCAGTTCATTGACGATGGCATTAACTCTCTCGCTGTTATTTCCGATGCATGCGCCGCGTGCATCAACATTGGGATCGTTGGAACTTACCGACATCTTGCTTCTTGAACCGGGTTCACGTACGATACCGTGGATCTGAACGGTTCCGTCGGCTATCTCGGCCACCTCGGATTCAAACAGTCTTCTGACAAGTTCCTTATGTGTTCTCGATACCGAGATCCTCGGACCCTTCGTGCTGTCCTTTACCTCGATGACATACAGCTTGATCCTTTCGTCGCCCTTGGCCCTGAAATGTTCGCCGGGCATCTGCTCACTCTCGGTAAGGATCGCATCGACTTTGCCCAGATTGATACTGATATTGTTGCCGATATATCTCTGTACAACGCCTGTCACAACTTGATGCTCAAGCTCCGAATACTGCTCGTACAGTACCTTACGCTCCTCTTCCCTTACCTTCTGGATAACGGTCTGTTTAGCTTTCTGAGCGGAGATCCTGTCAAAATTCTTGGGTGTGACTTCAATATTGACAACATCGCCCTCTGCAAGTTTCTTTCTCGGGAATTTCTTCTTGGCTTCCTCAAGCGTGATCTGTGAAGCCTCTTCCTCAACTTCCTCTACGATCGTCTTTTCCGCATATACCGCGATCGCACCGGTATTTCTGTTGATCTGAACCTTGATATTATCTGCTTTGCCGAACTGGTTCTTGCATGCCTGGAGCAATGAATTCTCAATTGCTTCGATCATGACATCCTTGCTGATGTTCCGTTCCTTTTCGATCGCATCAAGTGCATCGATAAAATCTTTATTGCCGGCCATTTTCTACTCTCCTCCTTTATTTCAAAAGTCTATACTCAGACTGATCTTGGCCACATTTGCTCTTTCGACTGTAATATCGCCTTTTTCGGTGGCGATGGTAAATGTATCGGCATCAAAGCCTTTCAGGATACCGGAAAATTCCTTAACTTTATCCATGGCTTTAAACAGCTTTACATCTACCTCTTTTCCGTTTTCCCGGATAAAATCCTTCTCCTTCTTCAGTGTCCTTCCGAGTCCGGGTGAACTGACTTCCATGATGTAAGCCTCGGAAATAAAATCCTGTTCATCCAGCAGCTGGTCCAGCCTCCGGCTCACCGTCTCGCAATCATCGATCGTGATCCCGCCTTCTTTGTCGATATAGGATCGTAAATAATAATCATTGCCTTCCTTTACGAATTCCACATCGACTATCTCGAATCCGAGCTCGTCGGTGATAGGCTTCAGCAGCGCTTCCGTGCGGCTTTCATAATCTTCTTTTTTTGTCATCTGTTATAACCCCTAACTGCGCAAAAGTTTTGGGAGTGAACTTTCGTCCACTCCCAAGCCAACATTTACCATAAAATAAAATATCATAAGTACAGATAAAAAGCAAGTCTTTTTTATATTAAAGTTAAAATTGGGGATTTCAGAGCATAACTTAACTTGATGATCATCGTAAAATATGCCTATAATCATTATATGAAAGCTCTCCTGTAGAGCAGATTTCTGTGCATTTGCCAATGATAGCGAAAGTGTCATGGCATTTGACCTTATCAGCATTCGGACCAGAGTTATATTTTAAATTCAGGAGGTAATTATGGGGAAAGAGGCAAAAATCACGATCCATCCTTCATTTACGATAGGTGAGATCTCCGAGAGGCTCTTCAGTACATTCTTAGAGCCTATCGGAACCATGGTAAACGGTACAATGTACAATCCCAAACATCCCACCGCAGATGATCTCGGATTCCGTACGGACTTTATCAACGGCCTGAAAGACACCGGCATGCCGGCATGTCGTTTGCCCGGCGGCAATTTCGTTTCGGGCTGGAACTGGAAAGATTCCATCGGACCGAAGGACCAGCGTAAGGTTCATCTCGATCCCGCATGGTACCAATATATCACCAATGAAGTCGGTCATGACGAATATCTGCAATGGGCCGAGCGTGTAGGTACCGAATCAATGTATACGATCAATCTCGGAACCGGCACGATGCAGGATGCCATGGATATCGTCGAATACACCAATCACAAAGGCGGAACCTGGTGGTCGGATCTTCGCCGAAAGAATGGGCATGAAGAACCATACGGCGTTAAGACCTGGTTCCTCGGCAACGAGATGGACGGTCCCTGGCAGCTCGGTTCCTGGGAGAAAGATCCCCGCGGATACGGAGTATTTTCAAACGAAGTCTCCAAACTGATCAAATGGATCGATCCTACGATCGAAACCGCGGTCTGCGGTTCTTCCGCTCCTTTCATGGCACATTTCCCTGATTGGGACGAAGAAGTCCTGACCCAGTGCTATGAATCGGTTGATTATCTTTCGATCCACCACTACCATTCGGCACCTCCCGGAGACTTAAAAGCCCTTCTCGGCGGAGCTTTGTATTACGAAGACTTCATCAATACGGAAGTTGCACTCTGCGACCTGATCGCAGCCAAGTGCCGCACTCCTAAGAAGGTTATGATCTCATTCGACGAATACGGAGCCATGGTACGTCCGAATGCTGAACTCAATCCCGGTTACGGACCCCACAACATGTACCGTGCCCATTATCGCTTCAATCCCGAGCGTCAGTATATACTCCACGATCCGGACAACATGAAGCACTTCTGCTTCCCGGGCGGCGACATGATCCATGCCCTTTCGATGGCATCGATCCAGCTTGCGTTCCTTCGCCACGCCGACAGAGTCAAGATCGGCTGTATGACCGGTGGTCTCGGCGCTCTGTGCGCTTCCGACCACGATCACGTTTGGAAGAGCGCTTCGTATTATGTATTCAGCCAGCTGCTCAAATACGCTCGCGGAACTTCCATGCAGGTCGATGTCAACAGCGATACCTATGATATTCCCGGCTATGCGATCGATGACAATTCGCAGTATCCGACCAAAGAAGGTGTTCCCTATATCGACGCAGCCTGCGCCTGGTCAAAGGAAGACAGAAGTCTCAACCTGTTCATCATCAACCGCAGCGAAGAAGATGAATACAACATCAAGATCGATGCCCAGGCCTTTACCGGATACAACTTCGTTGAACATGTCGAACTTCACAGCGATGATTTCGATGCCAAGAATACTTACGAAGCTCCCGAAACCATCATTCCGAAGGTTGTCGCACATACAGACGAAAACGGTACTATCCGTCACGCCGAGACCACTCCCATATCAAAGATCGGCAACACCGAAGTCGTTGGCGTATCAACCGTTTTCAGAAACGGACTGCTTGATACCAGCGTGAAACCACTCTCCTGGAACCTTATCAGATTTGAGCGCGAAAGCGACGAGCTGACATTTGAAGATCTGCTTAAGGGAAATCATAATGAAGTCGTATAAAGAAGTTTGATGTAGTCTTACCTCACCATATACTCATACATAGTATCAGCCCGCCGGAGGAATCCCCCCGGCGGGCTGTTTTAATGTGCTCCGACTATTTCAGCAGCAATTCCAGCTCGTCCGGCCTGTCAACGATTACCCGGCCGCCGATATCGACAAGAAACTCCCTGCTGCGATATCCCCATGTCACCAAAATGCTGTCAACCTCAGCGTTGTCCGCTGTCAGCAGATCAACATCCGAATCGCCGATATATACGGTTTCATCTTTGGAAATGCCAAGTTCCTTCATCGCAAGCAGGACCGATGCCGGGGAAGGTTTGCGTTCCCGGTCCGGCCCGTCGCCGAACACCAGGTCAAAACATCCCGGATAAAAATGATCCATCAGCTTTACAGCAGCATCTTCACGTTTATTGGTAACGACCGCTGTCTTAAATCCGGCTGCTTTGAGCCTTTTTACAGTTTCCTGCATTCCCGTATAAGGAACGGTATTATCGGCAGCATGTTCAAGGTAGTGATTTACAAAATCCGCAAATACCGCGTCAAACAGTTCCCGGTCATTTACGATATAATCGTTGGTATCCTTCGACGTTTCCGTGATAAACAAAGATCTTTCGATCAGTTTCCTAACACCGTTACTGATAAAACGTCTGATTTCATCGATCGACCGCTCGGGTCTTCCATGTGTCCTCAACGCATAATTTACGGCACCTGCCAGATCGGGCAATGTATCGAGCAGAGTGCCGTCAAGATCGAAGATTATAAGTTTATATTTAGCGTTCATTTTCCATCACTCACAACAAAACTCATCTCATCAGGTAAAGTATTTGCCAATGGATATAAGTATATCGCTGCCTTACTCATAACACTCGGGTTTCAGTACGCCGATATAAGGAAGATTCCTGTAATTATCCGCATAATCGAGTCCGTATCCCACAACGAACTGATCCTCGACATCGAATCCCTTATAGTCCGCGCCGATCTCGGGTGCATGGCACTGATATTTGTCAAGCAGGCACGCGATCCTGATCGATTTCGGTTTGCGGGCCTCAAGCAGCTCACGAAGATATTTGAGAGTCAGTCCCGAATCGATAACATCCTCAATGATCAGCACATCCTTGCCGGTAATATTGTTGTCAAGATCCTTCAGAAGTCTTACAACACCTGAAGTCTGCGCCGATTTGCCGTAACTGCTTACCGAGATAAAGTCCATATGGATCGGGCATTTGATCTGACGGCACAGATCCGTGAAGAAGAATGACGCTCCTTTCAAAATGCATACCACAACAGGCGCACTGTTCTCATACAGTTTTGTAAGCTCTACGCCCATTTCGGCCACTCTTGTTTTGATCTGTTCCTCGGAAAATAAAACATATTCGATATCATTTTTCTCGTTTGTTATTTTCATTTTATGCCGACTCCTTATATTCTCCAAAATATTGTTGCTCATCCGGTCCCTGATCCGGTCTTTTCAGCGGTTCGCAAGCTCGGTTGCGACCTCTTCCCAGCTGACATTGCATTCTACCATGAGCACTGTCATATGATAGAGCAGATCCGCGATCTCATATTTGAGCTCCTCATGGCTCGGGTTCTTCGCCGCGATGACCATCTCGGTAGCCTCTTCACCGCATTTTTTAAGGATCTTATCTATTCCCTTGTTAAATAAGTAGTTCGTATACGATCCTACCTTGGGATTGACCTTTCTGTCACAGACAACGCCATACAGGTCGCGCAATACCGATGAAATATCCTTGTTCACGAATTCGCGCTTCATGACTTCATTGAAGAAACATGTCCTGTTGCCGGTATGGCAGGCTGCACCGATCTGAACTACCTTGGCAAGCAGGGTATCATTGTCGCAATCAGCCTTCAGCTCACGGACATACTGGTAATGCCCCGAAGTAGCGCCTTTTACCCAAAGTTCCTGCCTGCTGCGGGACCAGTAAGTCATAACACCCGTCTTTATCGTCTGCTCATAGGACTCAGCATTCATATATGCGAGCATCAGAACTTCGCCGGTTCTGTAATCCTGTGCTATACAGGGTACAAGACCGTTTGCGTCTGTTTTAAGTTCCTCGAAAGCGATCTTTCCGGCAAATGTATTTACTTTCAGTCCGCCTGCGGCCATTTCATGTTTAAACGGCATGATATCCGAGGTTTTTTCATGGATCTCGCAATCCACGATCGTATCTACCTTGATCGAAAAGTCCTTATTGTCCTTGTTGCAGGCCTTAACCACTCCCGCACAGCTTGCCAGCATAAATCCCATCGCCGTATAATACTCGCCTTCCGTAAGCTGGTCTCCCTTTTCTTCAACGCAAAGCGCAAGCTCGGCCGGATGACAGTAGAACAATTTCTTTCCGCTTATCGAAAGAGCCACACCGGCGCCCATTGCGTAAACCGCATCGCCGCCGAATCTTTCGGCTGCCTCTTTGAGCATCGACGGATCATAATTATGTTCTATGCTTACAAGAACAGCCTCAGCACCGGTATAGAACGCCTTCTTCACATCCTCGAAGCGGTCGATCCTGGTTCCGATGATAAACGGGATATCTATACTCCTTGATACTTCTCTGATCTTCTCTAAAAATGCTTCTCTTTCGTCCTCATCATCGGTAAAATCGGTAAATACGATCCTGTCGATACCATTGTTCTGGCAGTATGCCGCTAATTCCGCAATATCATGTGATCCTTCGGATCCATCATCGTTATTATCAGTATTCTCGACATCCGATAAGTTACCGCCTGCCTCTGCAACACCATCTTCCTCATCATATACAATATCGGAATCATTGTTGGTATCTGAGATATTAAAGAGTTCAGCGCATTCTATGTTCAGATTTCCGATGTCCTCGATCTCAACTTCCGGCACGCCGGCAAATACCTCCGCAACAGTCTTGAGATCCTGTGCGGCAACCGTTCCTGTTCTCTTTTCATCAAAATTCATGTTCTTTTCCTCTGTCAGACTGCTTTTCCGGTTTTATTGACCGGATCGGCAAGTTTTTATCAGTGATTCATCAATGCCTCACGCAGGTTGATCCTGCCCTCATAGAGCGACTTTCCGAGTATCGCACCCGCGGCGCCGATCTCCTCGAGCAGCTCGAGATCAAGCGGCGATCCGATGCCACCCGATGCGATGATATCAATGTTCGTTTCATTGATCAGTCGCTCGGTATAAATGATATTCGGGCCTCCCAGCATTCCGTCCCTTGAAATATCGGTATAGATGATGGTCTTTACGCCCATTTTCTCAAATCCCTGAGCCAGATCCAGGATCGTCTTGTCGCTGTCCTCTTCCCAGCCCGCGACCGCGGCATACTCTTCGTGTCCGTCGAGACCGACGACGATCCTTTCGGCACCGAAAGTTTCGATAGCCTCACGGACAAATTCAGGTTCCCTTACGGCTCTTGTGCCGATAATAACGCGTCCTACGCCGACATCGAGTCTTGACCTGATGGCCTCGATCGATCTGATCCCGCCGCCGGTCTGGATATACAGCCCGGTTTCCCGGATAATATCCCCGATGATCTTCAGGTTCGGTGATTCGCCGCTTCTGGCTCCGTCCAGATCGATCACATGAATGCAATCTGCTCCCTGGGCTTTCCATTCTTTTGCGACAATGACCGGATCCTCGTTATATATCGTAACCTGATCAAAATCACCCTGTTTCAGACGTACACATTTACCGCCTTTTATATCTATTGCAGGAAATAATTTCATATTTTAACCTACGATCCCATTATCAGCTGATGATCGGATCTTTCTCCCTTCCACCTCATATCGAGGTCAGATCACGCCTTTCGTGGAAAGACTTCCGGTGATCCTCTCATCGATCGTCTTTGCCTGATCGATCGCCTTCGCAAATGCTTTGAATGCCGCTTCGGCAATGTGATGACAATTATTTCCGTCCAGCTGTTTGATGTGCAGGTTCATAGCGGCCGAATAAGAAACCGCATAAAAGAACTCCCGGATCAGCTCGCTGTCAAGTTCACCGATCTTCGGCATCGTAAATGTAAGATCATAGTTGAAATACGGTCTTCCGCACAGATCTATTGCGCACATGACAAGTGTTTCATCCATCGGCAGGATACAGCTTCCGTATCTCCTGATCCCGGCCTTGTCGCCAAATGCCTGTTTCAGTGCTTCTCCGAGTACGATCCCGGTATCCTCGACGCTGTGATGTCCGTCAACATTCAGATCGCCGTCAACCTTCACGGTCAGGTCGATAAATGAATGCTTCGCGAAACTGGTCAGCATGTGATCGAAGAAGCCGATCCCGGTATTGATATCCGAAATGCCCGTACCGTCAAGATTGAGCTTGACGGTTATGTCAGTTTCTTTTGTTTTGCGTGTTATTTCGGCTGTTCTCATAATTCCTCCATAATTACTCAAACCTTACTGCCACCGAATTGGCATGTGCGGTCAGTCCCTCTGCTTTCGCAAATCTTTCGATATCCTCGTGTACTGCTTCAAGAGCCTCACGTGAATAGTATATCACACTTGACTTCTTCAGGAAATCATCAACCGAAAGAGGTGAGAAAAATCTTGCGGTTCCGTTTGTCGGCAGAATGTGGTTCGGTCCGGCAAAGTAGTCTCCGAGCGGTTCGCTCGAATACTGTCCAAGGAAGATCGCGCCTGCATTTCTGATCTTTGAAAGGGTCAGGAACGGGTCTTTGGTCAATACTTCAAGGTGTTCGGATGCGATCTCGTTGACCGCGTCAACCGCCTCGTCCATATTGTCGGCGATAAGGATAAATCCGTAATTTTCAAGAGATTTTTCTATTATATCCTTACGTTCGAGCTTCTCGGTAAATGCCTTAACTTCAGTATCTACCCTGGCTGCAAGTTCACTGCTCGTCGTGATGAGTATTGCCGAAGCAAGTGCATCGTGTTCGGCCTGGCTGAGCAGATCGGCCGCAACATAACGCGGATCTGCGGTCTCATCGGCAAGGACAAGTATCTCGGAAGGGCCTGCGATCGAGTCAATGCCTACATTGCCGTATACTTTCTTCTTGGCAAGTGCAACGTAGATATTGCCGGGACCTACGATCTTGTCTACCTTCGGGATCGATTCAGTTCCGTATGCAAGCGCTGCTATAGCCTGAGCTCCGCCCGCTTTGAAAACCCTGTCGGCACCGGCTTCACGTGCCGCAACCAGAGTTGCATTATATACTTTACCGTTGCTCATGGGCGGTGTGCACATGATAATTTTCGAAACGCCCGCTGTTTTCGCAGGAATGATATTCATAAGGACCGATGAAGCAAGCGCTGCGCTGCCGCCGGGTACATATACCCCGACTTTCTCTATCGGGGTGATCTTCTGTCCTAAGAAGCTTCCGTTTTCCTGTGTGTCAAACCAGCTGCGGGTTAGCTGTTTTTCATGGAAACGTCTGATATTCTCCGCAGATCTGCGGATCGTTGCAAGCAGCTGAGGATCGATCGAGGCATATGCCTCCTTGAATTCCTCCTCTGTTACTTCTACGTTTGAAGCATCAAGTTCGCATTTATCGAATTTCTTCGTAAATTCAAAAAGTGCCTTATCTTTCCCTTCCTTTACCGCATCAACTATTTCCGCAACTTTCTGTTCATATTCGGTATATTGGGAAGGGCTTCGCTTGAGCAGCTTTACAAGCAGTTCCTGCTTTGAAGCCTCATCTAATTTTATTGTTCTCATATATTTTTACCATCATTTGAAAAGTCAACCGGACCTTTCAAAATTTCCCTTTCCGTAATTATGTTTTGGTGTTCAAAACATTTGAAATCTCTTTATCATTTGAAGCTACGCTTCGTTTTGTCCGAGTACGCCGCGCATATCTTCGATCAGTTTTCCGATGCGCTCCTGTTCCATTTTCATGCTGACACGGTTTACCACCATCCTGGCTGAGAGCGGCATTATCTCTTCAAGCACCACAAGTCCGTTTTCACGAAGCGTTGAACCGGTCTCGACTATATCGACGATCACTTCGGCAAGTCCCACGATCGGTGCGAGTTCGATCGATCCGTTCAGCTTGATAATCTCCACGGTCTGGTGTCGGATATTGTTAAAATAATCCTTGGCTATCTTCGGATACTTGGTAGCGATCCTCATCATAGCCCCGCTGTCAAGCAAAGTTCTCGCAGATGCTGGTCCTGCGACACACATCCTGCATTTGCCCAGATCAAGATCGAGCACTTCGTACAGCTTGCGGTTTTCTTCAACGATCGTATCTTTTCCGACAATACCTATATCCGCCGCACCGTATTCCACATAAGTCGGCACGTCGTTGGCCTTTGCCAAAAAGAACTTGTAACCCAGCTCTTCATTCGTAAATATCAGCTTACGCGACTCCTTGTCTTCCATTTCCGGACAGGAAATACCGATCTTCTCAAGTATTCCCATAGTCTGTTTGGCAAGTCTTCCCTTCGCAAGAGCGATCGTAATGTATCTCATATCTTCATATCGCTGCCGAAATAATGTCTTTCGGTAACTGTCCTTTCTTTTTTCAAAACTTACTTAACATCAAGCCTTGCGGCCCGGCCTTCTCTTCTCAGCGCGATTACTTTCTTCAGTTCCTCTTCGCACCCGTTTTCCGCTGCCGTAAATACCTGAACTGCCTCTTTGGATTCAAATTCGATACCCTGTCTCATCACAGCGGTCAGCAGTCTGTCAACGAATACCGCCATTCCGACTGCGGGAGCATCCTTGCCGAACTGGCCGACCAGCTTGTCATATCTGCCTCCCGAGATCAGTGCGTCGCCGAGACCATATGTATATGCGTTGAAAATAATACCTGTATAATACCCGAATTTACTGAGCATTCCGAGATCGAAGCTTACATATTTCTCATATCCGTACAGCTTCATCAGTTCGTAAATTCTCTCAAGCCTTTCAATGGCAGATATTGCAGCGGGATTATCTGTCAGTTTCTTAAATTCCGCAAGTTTATCGACCGATCCGAACATTGTCGGAAGCATTACGAGCGTCTTTTTCAGTTCACTGCTGATCCCGAATTTGCCGAGAAAATCTTCGAGTCCGAAAGAATTCTTGTCGTTGATAAACAGCATCAGTTCTTCAAGATCTTCAGCTCCGATACCTGCTTCGTCGACGATGGCCCTGAAGAATCCGACCTCACCGACTTCGACCTGAAATTCCTTCAGTCCCGCGGCAAGAAGACATTCCACCGTAAGTGCCAGGATCTCGGCATCTGCTGCGGCCGAAGCATCACCGATAAGTTCCGCACCGGTCTGTGTCAGTTCCTTGGGCTTACCCTGATACTCATTGCTGTTGATAAATGTATTGCCTGTATAACACAGCCTTACAGCGCCCGCACGATTGGAATTATCACCTTCGGACGATGAATTTCCCGACCTGTCCGGCATAAAATATTTCGATACACATCTGGCTATCGAAGGCGTGATATCAGGCCTGAGCACCAGCGTATTTCCTTCCCTGTCGAACAGCTTATACATGTCTTTTGCGGCGAATGTTCCTCTTTCCTCGCTGAAAACATCGAAGAATTCGATCGTGGGAGTCTGGATGCTTTCGAAACCGTACAGATGCATTTTAGCCTGCAGCGTATTTTCGAGAAGGATCTTTTTCTCACATTCTCCGTCATATATATCCCTCACCCCCTCGGGGGTGTGCAAAATCCTGTCAAATTTCATAATTTTGAACCTCCGTACTTTAACACTTCACCGTGCTACCATGCTACCAAATTAGCATAATGAAATTATATTACATTTATTCCGGTGAATTGTCAAGTAAAATATCTTCTCTCGCATCCAGATCCTTCTGTATCATCTCCAGATAAGGCACAAAGAACATTCCTTTATGTGTAAAGAACCAGCTTTCATCAAGTTCGTCCACCCGGAAACTTTTTCGTCCGCCTTCCTGTGCACGGCGCCAGAATCTGTACAGTTCCTCGAAACGCAGATAATAATATTTTCCGACTTCCTTGAACCAGATTATCAGAAATGCTATTCCGTCCTGCTTCTCGAAATCTTCCATGAATTTTACCTGATGCTCATGGACATTCTGAAGCGCAAAAGTTGTAGTCTGGCACTCCTTCGCATCAAAACATATCGGGATCCCCTGCACCGCGCCGATATAGTCGACCGTGCTCTTCTGTTCAAAATAAGCAAGCGTGATATGCCCGTGTTCCTTGTCCATTTCTATGGGCGTGATGGGCGTCGGGATCTTCTGAACGAGAGCCAGCCCCGCATCGCGGTATTTCTCATTCGTAAGGTTTATTTCTTCCTCAAGTCCGGAACCTCGCAGGCCCCGTGAATTCCATATTGCCATGTACGGTTATTTCTCCTTGATCTGCTGTTTATGCACCTCATCCGGCTTTGCCCGCAAACTTACCGGGTCACCTTACGGCCTGATAAAAAATTCATCCGGAAGCTCTGTTCTGAAAGCTTTCCCTTTAACATTCTCAAGTACGGTATCCTGCGGAAATTCAAAGCTGTACGCCGTAAGCAGCTGCCGCCTTACTCCGTATTTCTTCCTGAGGTTTTCGTTCCCCGCTTTATCTCCGTATTTGGGATCGCCGGCTATAGGATGTCCGATATGGGCAAGCTGTGCCCTGATCTGATGGCTTTTTCCGGTTATCAGCTTAACTTCCAGTAACGTATAACCGTTCAGCGTCTTTACCGGACGGTATTCGATCTCAACCGGCACCGAATCGGGAAACTCATTATCACTAACCCTGACTTTGTTCGTTTTTTCGTCTTTGGAAAGATACGACTTCAGCCGTGTCATGTTTTTACTGTTTTCGATTTCCCCTCGCACGATACACAGATAGTATTTATCTGCTTTCCTGTCACGGATCAGCCGTGTCAGCTCCCGCGATCCCCTAAGGCTGATCCCGGCGCACACGATCCCGGAAGTATTCCGGTCAAGCCTGTTACAAACGGAAGGTCTGAAAGTCCTGAGCGCCTGCCGGTTTGTCTTTCCTGCTTCGAGCAGATATTCTATGATCAGATCATTTACTGAAATATCCTCCGCTTCGGCTTTCTGGGAAAGCATGCCCGCAGGCTTATTTACCAGCATTATATCTTCATCTTCGTATATTATACTGTTCCTGAATTCTTCCCGATGGCGGCTCTGTCTGCCCGCCTGATGATCATTTGCGCTGCTTATCTTATCATTTTTTCCGGAATGAAAACTGTTTTGACCGCTTGGCGGAATCTCCGCCCCTCCGAATGCCTTATAAGTCTCATCCGACAAATACAGCCTGATCACGTCTCCGATCGCCACACGTTCACTGCCGTCGGCTTTTTTATCATTTACGACGATATTCTTCTTACGCAGCATTTTATAAATAAAGCCCTTACCGGCTCCGGGTAAGAGCTTCATGGCAACCGCATCCACACGTTTGCCTTCCTCGTTCTTTCCTATCGTAAATTCTACCAATCCCTCACCTCGTTACACCATAACGCTCTCAAGTTCCCTGCACAGCGCTGCGCGCTCATTGTCGAAACGCTTTTTGTCCTCTTCGTTCTCAAATTCGATCGCAGCCGCACTGTCACTGCTCTTTAAGAGGTTAAAAAACACGGTCCTGTCACCGGTCACCGTAACCTTGTAGTCATATCCACGTCTGCTGAGGAGACCCGCAAGATACTCACGGCATTTTGAAGCATCTTCCTTCTCTCTTCCGGTGTAACAGAGCACCTTATTCGACGTGATCACGATAAAAGACAGCTGCATGGCCTTTTCCGTCGAAGTTACCACATTATCCGCATAGATGATGCTTCCGCCCTTTGCGGCCTTCTCAACTTCCGCGGCTTCTTCTTCGGTGACCGATCTGAACGGGAAAAGCATGATAAACTGAGTCAGGAATCTTGCCATCGGAATGATCATAAGTGCCGCGATGATCGTAAATATATTGCCTTTCTGCCATTTATTGAGTGCCAGTCCGAGTATGAATATCCCCGCCGCAGCCAGAAACAGGATAATGCTGATCAGAAGCTCTTTTTTCTTTACAAATGAGATATAACCGGCTTCGCCCTTGCCTTTTCTTTTATCTTCCTTCAAAATTCTCTCCTTAAACATGACCGGCATCCGGTCACTTGTCGTAAATGTTATTTTCAAGCCGTGAGCACATTTCTTCCCGGGGCATCGGCTTGTCATAATAATACCCCTGTATGATATCCGCTCCGAGCGATCTTAAAGTATCTACCTGTTCCTTTTCTTCAACTCCCTCGGCGATTACTTCGAGGCTGATCGCTTTAGCCATTTTGATAATATGGTTTAGTATCGTAATGTCTTTCGCAAACGGATTATCTACGAATCCCTTATCGATCTTGAGTATGTCAAAAGGTATTTCCCTGAGCACGCTGAGTGATGAGCTTCCGCATCCGAAATCATCGATCGCGGTCCTGTAACCCAGCGTATGCATCTTCTGGACAAAGGTCTTGAGTACGCTGATCGGGAACTCGTCATTGGTTTCCGTGATCTCGATCTCTATCAGCTTCTTTGGAATATTGTATGAACCGATAACTTTGTCAATATCATCCGCAAGCCTGGGATTGGACAGGTTCCGTCTGGAAAAGTTAACCGAAACCGCCACAGGATCAAGACCTTTCTCGATCCATTCCTTAATATCGGTACAGACTTTGTTGAGTATATAAAAATCCAACCGGCAGATCGTATCATTGCTTTCCATGATCGGCACAAATCTGCCCGGAGATACCGTTACTCCGTTATGTGTCCAGCGCGCAAGCGCCTCGGCTCCGCACATCCGGTTCTTTTTCAGATCGACCTTGGGCTGATAGAACGGAACAAACTCCTCATTGGCAAACGCATTGGGTATACGTGCTTCATACAGCTTTTTCTCTTCGATCGTACTCTTCAGTTCCCGTGTCATATATACCACGGGCTTCTTTGTCACGGTCTTGGCATAGCTGAGAGCCTGGAAAGCATAGGCTATTATATCCTCACCTTTAAGACCCTCGTCATCTATTTCAAATATACCCGCAACACCCGAAACAGTGACTTCTGTTTTTTTACCGCCCGGATTATCGCTGCCGATCTTGACACGCACACAGTCAAGAAGTTTTATTATTTCATCAAGTTTCTTTTTCCTGACGGCAATTATAAACAGATCGCTCGCCTGTCTGCCTATAAATCCGTCCACGCCCAGATGTTCCTTAATGATCTCGGCGAATCCGGACATGACCTCATTGCCCGCTTCCGTACCGTACTTTCTGTTGATGTCCGAGAACTTGCGAAGATCGGTAAATACCACCGCATACTCAAGCAGTTCCTTTTTATTTCTCATCTGATCGAGCTGCTCGATACAGCCATGCTCATTCAGCAGACCGGTCCTGACCTCGGTCCTGGCCATACGGAGTACCTCTTTGCTCTGTGCTATCATACATTCGATGAACAAAACGATCATCGATAGACCGATCGCAACATTGAGATATGATTTACCGTAGAGATGGATCTGGAACGCGAACGCTACAGCCGGAAGCACGATATACAGCGAAAAGACCACAAATTTCGTCCGGCTCAGTTTTTTACGGTATTGTATCAGTACGGTAAATACCAAAAAAACCCCCACATACGGAACCGCGATACAATAAATATATAACGGTCCCTTTACATAAAGGTTGTTTTCGTTAAAGCCGTAATACATGCTATTGAATTGGTTTATTATGATCAGCGCCACATCGACTGCCACGAGCAGGTAACAGATCCTTGTTCTTATCACGGCGCGGGTTTTGGATCTTATCCCGAACGAACCGAACAGTTCATAGGATATGGTCATGGTATAAACGAATATGATGAGTCCCGTAAACGTAAAGACCAGACCGTTCGAGAGCCTTACCATTATGTAATTGATCGTACCCTGCCTGCCTCTGAACGCATATGCAAAAAAGTCATTCGTAAGAAGCAAACCGGCAAGGAAATTCAAAACAGTGATCAGACGCCTTCTTACCGGATCCACGCTGGTATTCCTGAGCATGCAGACAGCGGCCATAAAGCAGAATATGGCCTCAAATATAAGAAATGCCACCATTACCGACAATTCGTCGAGCATAAGCTTATACCTCTATCTGTGTATAATCCTCAATGTAGTAATCCGAAGCAGTTCTGATACGTTCATTTTCATTTGCCGAAAAATCGTCATAAACGGAGCAGACCTTCATTCCGGCCGCATGCCCCGCCTCTATGCCTTCCATGATGTCTTCAAATACAAGGCATTTGGACGGTTCTGTATTAAGCTTTTCGGCAACCAGGAGATAGATATCCGGGAAAGGTTTGCCATGCTCCACTTCACATGAAACATGTATTTCATCAAAATATTCCCCGATCCCGAGTGAATCAAGCACGGTTTCGACGAGCTCCCTGGAATTGCTCGAAGCTATCCCCGTCTTGATCCCGTTTCTTTTAAGCTTTTTTACAAAATCCAGGACTCCCCGCTTGAGGCCGACTCTGTGCGCGTACATATCCCACGCCATCTCGTTCCAGGTATTCTTGATCGTTTCCGTATCGTCGTCGATCTTGAAACGTTCTTTGAAATATTCCGCAGTCTCGCTGAAACTCATCCCGGAAATACATTTCTGCAGGTCATCCGGAAGTTCGATCCCGAAACGGGCAAGATATTCGATATCGATCTCGCGCCACATCCACATAGAATCGACAAGCGTGCCGTCAAGATCGAAAATTACGGCTTTTATATCATTTAACATTTACAGCGCGCCTCCCGGTCTATACTTCGCGTTTCGGTCATTTATCATCCGGCTTCATCCCGGCACTTGCAAACAGGCATTCCAGTTCACAGGGATCAAGTACCCTGAATTCACCTGCTTTGAGTTCCGGGTCCAGATCAACCCCTCCGAAGCTTACCCTCTTTAAATATTTTACCTCACAACCTATGGATATGGCAAGACGTTTTACTTCATGAAATTTACCTTCGGTAACGGTTATATAAACTTCGCTTGTTCCCGCGGCTTTATCGCAGGAAGCAATCTCAAGGACTGCGGGGCGTGAGGTAAAATCCTTAAATGCCACGCCTTCCCGGAGCTTCTTTATTCCCTCTTCGTCCGGGATCCCATCAAGAAGTGCATAATATTTTTTCGGAACATCGCGTTTCGGGGAAGTCAGGAAATGATTGAGTTTCCCGTCATCCGTAATGATCAGAAGGCCTTCGGTGTCCTTATCAAGTCTCCCGACAGGGCTTAACCCGCTTCTCCTGTTATTTCCCAGCAGTTCCATGACCGTCCGGTCCTTCGCATCCGAGGCGGCTGTAATATAACCGTTCGGTTTATTCAGCATGTAGTAAACATGACTTACGAAGTCGCTGTTATTGTCCGGCATCCCGTTTCCGATCGTGTTTCCGTCACCAACCTTAAATGCGGGATCCGTAACAACTGTCCCGTCAACGGTGATCCTGCCGGACGCGATCAGCTTCTTCACTTCGCTTCTGCTGCCAAAGCCGTTGTTTGCAAGGTATTTATCAAGTCTCACGTCATCATTCTCCATCCGGGAAGATACTTGTTCTTGAGCCTTCCTCCCGAGAGCTTGCCCCAGCCGAGCGGAAAACCTTTGCAGGTGACCAGGACATAACCGTCTGCAGCATCCCGTATCTCATCAAGTGACTCACACTTCAGATACCTGATCACTTCCTGCCCCTCGGGATCGAGGTCGAGTATATTGTCGTACTCCTCCGCTTTCAAAGCACAGGCGAGTGCCTGGGACGGTTCAAAACGATCCTGCCTGATCTCGCCGAGCAGCAAACCGGATCTCAGTATCCTGAGCCCGTCCAGCGAAGGCATATGTTCGGGAAGCAGATAAAGCCTGTTATCACGTATCACAAGCCTTTCCTGCGGCACGTCAAACCCGATCCGCTTCATAAATTCCGCAGCCTGCCCGCCGAGTTTCACTCCTTTTGACCGGCCGTTTTCTGCATTTGTAAGTTCATTGGAGCTTTCCGATTTTCTGAAGAGGGCTATGAAGTGTCCCTCTCCTTCAACTCTGTGAGGATATATCCTGAGGGCATACGCTGCTTCTTCTCTGCCGTCCAGATATTCCGGAAGTCCGCGACAGAACCCGGAGTATGCTTCATCATCGTCCCTGATAGCCGGAACCAAATGCATATCGGGGAAATTATCCAAAATGAATTTGCAGGTACCTTCATCCTCGTCAGTCGAAAATGTACATGTCGAATACAGGAGGTACCCTCCCGGGCGCAGCATTTTTATGGCACTCGGCAGTATCTCCCTCTGAAGTCCCGCATAATATCCCGTACCGTACTGTTCCCAGTTTTTGATTATGGCATGGCTTTTTCTGAACATCCCTTCTCCCGAGCAGGGCGCATCGACCAGAATACTGTCAAACCATCCGTCAAACCTCTCGGCAAGGCGGTTTGGTGCTTCGCTGATAACGATCGCATTTTTGATCCCAAACAGCTCCACGTTCTTCAGAAGTGCCTTTGCCCTGGAATTGCTGATATCGTTGGTTACAAGCACTCCGCTCCCCGCAAGGCGTGCTCCGAGCTCGGTCGTTTTGCCTCCGGGCGCCGCGCACAGATCAAGGACACGGCCTCCTTTTTTAATGGGAAGCAGCGATGCGGGCGTCATTGCACTCGGTTCCTGAATATAATACAAGCCCGCGTAATAATAGGGATGTTTCGCAGGCTGGTTATCGGGATCATAATAATACCCGTTCGGTATCCATTTTATTTTTCTGATTTCCACGGGACTGATCTTCTCAAATTCCCCGGGAGTGGTCTTAAGCGTATTGACGCGCAGTCCCGCCTTATGCTCTTTTGAATAACAATCAAGAAAACCGCTCAGTTCATCACCGAGCAGCTTTCCCATCTTATCCTTAAAACTCTGCGGTAAGTCAAATCCATCCATCCGCTTTTCTCCCTGTGAAACCTGTACATATTTCTTAACTGTTCAGAACCGCCATTTTTCGAATAAAGGGGATTCTGAATATTCACGATCCATCATCCGAGACTCTGAGCCCTGTAACCTTCTGAAATGATATCGAGCTCCTTCGCAAACTGCATCAGCGCCTCCGAATCACCTTCCTGATAGATCTTGTAGAATTCATCCTGGATCTTTACTACTTCACGTTTGTTGGCAACCTTGTAGAGGTTCTGTATATTGCTCAGGATATCCGCCACGACATTCGATTTGATCGTAAATGAATTCTGGGCGTCCATGATCTCGCCGCGTACCAGTGACATTTCACGGTCAAGAACGACTATGGCCTCAGCGGCGCGCAGCAGCCTGATACGGAGAGCCTCAGGCATGTTCTGCTTGTATTTGTACTGAAGCGAATGTTCGATCGTTGCCCAGAAATTCATAGCCAGGGTCCTGATCTGAATTTCTGTAAAAATGTCCTTGGGTCCGTGTATCGTCTCAATACGGTATTTGATGACCATATGATAACTTCTGTAGCCGGAAGCCTTGGTATTCTTGACGTAGTCGAGCTCCTCAACGATCTTCATGTCCGATCTCTTTCTGATCAGTTCGACAACGGTATAAATATCCTCGATAAACTGGCAGATTATTCGTATTCCCGCAATATCATCGATATGTGACTCGATATCGTCAAGTGAGATGTGCTTTTTCTGCGCTTTTTCCAAAATAGAGGAAATGCTCTTTACACGTCCGTCCACAAGCTCTATCGGTGAATACTGGCCTGCTTTTCTGTACGCTTCCTTAATGTGTTCGAATTTAACCTTAAGCTCATCGACAGCAAGCGAATACGGTTCGAGCAGTACTCTCCACATCTGTATTTCCATTATTGTTTCACTACCTTTCATTCCCCATAAATAAATTTTCGTAATGCCTCGGTATTGGTCTTAAGATCGATCTGCGTTACAAGCATCCCGCGCAGCCTGACATCCGAGTAGCTGCCTTCTATAGGCAGTCTGAATTCTTCAAGGTGCAGAGGCATCATTGAAGACAGGATAAGCATGAATTTTTCAACATCCTCGGAAGTGAGATCAGTTGTAACATAAGCCATGCAATTATCCGCAAAACTCATCAGCTCCATGTTGGACATCCTGCTGACACGTTCAACAACGCTCCTTAAGAGCTTACGCTGACGGCTTGTCCTTCCGATATCCCCGTATTGAAGGTCTGCCGTAGGCACTTTACGCACGCGGCAGTATCCGAGCGCCTGATTACCGTTAAGATGATTCATTCCCTCTTTCACTGTCCGGTACTCGGGCTTGGAAATGTAATTCGTACGGTTGAGATAGTCGGCTTCCTCAGCGGTCAGGCTGATATCTACGCCACCTATCGCATCCACTATTTTTTCGAAGCTCTCGAAATTCACAAGACAGTAATTATCGAAATCTATCGAAAGATTTGTCTTGAATGTATCATACAGCAATGATACTCCGCCCATCATATAAGCGGCGTTGATCCGGTTATCCAGATGGTTCGGTATCGAAACAAGACTGTCGCGTAAGATCGATGTCAATTTGATCTTATTCTGATCAAGATTCAGCGAGGCAATGATGATCAGATCGCTGCGTCCGCGCGAAGAGCCCGAATCAATGTTTTCTTCACCTATGAGAAGGATGTTGTAAACTCTTTGCTCCTCCTCGACCGGTTCCGGAATATCCGTAATTTCGGGAGTTATTACCGTATAATTGTCAGGAATGTCTGCAACAGGCCCGGATACAACATTTTCTTCGGGATCGTCATCGTAAATATATTCAACGCCTTCAACCGGCCCGACCGGCTGGTAATTCATCTTGCCGGCGATATACTTACTACCGAACTTGATCAGGAGCTGCTGCCCCGAAGCCGACATGGTCAGCCAGAGCATGAATATTATAAATACACATGCACCGCCTATGACCACATAACCCCATTTGGGAAACCATGAAAAGAATCCCTTCGGACCGGGTTCATCATCCGGTTCCCCATCGTCTTCGCCGTCATTCTCTGCGGTTTCCCGCTCATTCTCCATTTCTTCCCAGGTTTCACTGTCGACCTGGTTTATTATCGAATCGCCGATCTCTTCAAGTATCTCGTAATCCTGCTGTTCCTGGTCGATCTCCTCGAGCTCTTCGGAGAAATCGTCCTCCACGGAAGTGTCAGACGCAGCAGGAGTGACGATATCGGGATCTTTCGGTGTTTCTTCTTTGGGATCCGCTATTTTGATATCAAGGTCTTCCTGAATATCTGCCTGCGGATCCGATATCTTAATGTCGTGATCTTCTTCCGGAACAACATCGGGAATGATCTCGATCATTTCATCGCCGGTATTGTTGTGTTCCATCGTTTACCTCTTCTGTCCGTCAGCCGCTGTGACGATATACTGTCCTGTTACTCCGTTTCCGAATCCGAAGCTTCTTCATCTGTTTCTTCTTCATCAAGGAATACAAACTGATACAGCTTCTTGATGTTTTCTTCAAGGGGTTCTCCGCCTACAATACCCTGTTTCTTATTTCCGATAACGAGCGTCCAGGTGATCTTTCTTCCGCTGCCGTTATCGATGCCCTCGGTACCGCTGTCATAGAAAGTACCGTCGATGGGAAGTCTCAACGACTGGGTCGTAAATATCCTGTTGTCGATAACCATTGACAATACTTCAGTCAGCTCATCTTCAGAAAGATTAGTAAATACATATCCCAGAATGTCGCTCATTATCGGGATCAGTTCCATGATACCGGAACTGGTATACTTCTTGATGATCGCATTGATGACTCTCTGATGTCTTACTGTTCTTCCGTAGTCATTGTTATATCCGCCGAGGGTCTTCTCCTTGCGGACTCTGCAGTATCCGCGGACCTGATCGCCGTTCATATGGTTCCAGCCGGCCGACAGATTCCTGTTGTAAGCGTTCTTGATATAATTTGTCCTGTTCAGATATCTGGCTTCGGCTTCTCCGAGTTCGATATCGATACCGCCGAGCCTGTCTACGATCTTTTCAAAGCTGTTGAAGTTAACGCATGCCCAGCCCGAGATCTTGATCCTGAATGTGTTTTCAATGACCTTGATCAGCATGTCAGCTCCTTTTTCATGAGCTTCAGCTGCCGACTTCGATCCCTTTGCTCCCAGTGAATATGCCGCATTGATCTTATTGGCGAAATATCCCGGGATCTCGACAAAGGTGTCTCTCATGATCGAGGTCATCTTGATCGTCTTGTCCTTAGAGTTGACAGAAACGAGCAATATTGCATCGGTATTGCCTATGCTGCTGTTATCATAGTATACCTCACCGTTTTCTCCGACTCTTACACTTTCTATACCGAAGATCAGGTAAGTCTTGACATAATCTTCACTTCTCACGGTTGCCGTGGTATCGTTCTGAACCGGAGTAGGAGTTATCTCATCGGGGCTCTTGATACCATATTGTGCAAGGATGCGCTTTACAGCATCGAGATTCAGATTGCCTCCGTTTTCGCCGAGAGCGGCATCTATTTCCGCATCATCCATCTCGACGGCGTATCCTTCAAGGATGAGCTTTAATATGTCTTTATCTCTGCTTCTCGCGTCTTTGGCGAGAATGGTCTTCAATTCATCTTCACTTATGACGATCTCATAAGTCTCAAGGATCTCACGTATCCTGTCTTCGGCATCTATATCAACACCGTGATCACGCAGGATCTGTTTGATCTTGTCCACATCGAGGCTGCCTTCTAATTTATCGATCACGCTCTCGATCTCTTTTTCATCAGCATTTACCCCATATTTATCAAATACAAGGAGCAGTATTCCTTTGTCCCTGTCTTTGCCTTTTTTGGCGAGTAACGAACTGAGCTGTTCTCCTTCAAGTGAAATGCCGAAATTATTAAGGATAAACTCGGTCTCTTCGTCCCCGATGCTCTTTCCGGCACTGCTGAGACCAAATTTTGCAAGAACTCCTCCGATAAAATCACTGCCGCTCTTGGTAAAAAGGATCCATACCGCAAACAGGATGACAAGAGCAAGGAATCCCAATCCTATTCCAAGAACGAGCTTAAATGCCTTTCCGGATTTCTTTTTTTCTCCGGACTCTTCTTCCGGATCAGGTCCCGGATCAGACCCTTCGCCGACACTGTTGAAATCTTCCTCGGTGTAGTCATCGGGATCATACTTTTTGATAACTTCATCGGATTCGGCTAATGCCATTTCTTCTTCGTCGAGATCTTCCTCATCGAGATCTGATTCATCAAAATCCTCGTCAGTCAGATCTTCTTCCAGGATATCTTCTTCAAAATCATCGTACTCATCCGACAATTCTTCGTTTTCATCATATGCGTCTTCCCCGGATTCCACATCGTCCTCGAAATCCTCATCTTCGTCATATGACCCGGTCTCGTCGTACTCATCGATATCTTCGTTAACATCGCCGTCTGCGGGCATATCGTCGAAATCGATCTCGTCAAAATCTTTCGTACTCATAGTGTTTTCTTATCCTCATTAATTCTTAAAGCTGTGTATCGGTGCAGGGATGCGTCCCTGTCTTGATATGAATTCATTGCAGGAGAATGTGTTCACCGGCATAACGGGCGCTTTTCCGAACAATCCTCCGAAATTGAGCACATCTCCGACTTTCATCCCTATAGCCGGGATCAGACGGACCGCAGTTGTCTTCTGGTTGATCATTCCTATTGCCATCTCATCCGCTATGATCCCCGAGATCGAGGATGCGGGTGTGTCGCCCGGTATCGCGATCATATCAAGTCCTACCGAGCATACGCATGTCATGGCTTCAAGCTTCTCAAGACTCAGTGCTCCCGCATTGACGGCATCGATCATGCCCTGGTCTTCACTCACCGGGATAAACGCGCCGCTCAATCCGCCGACATATGAGCTCGCCATAACGCCGCCCTTCTTGACCTGATCGTTAAGCAGCGCAAGCGCAGCTGTGGTACCGGGTGCTCCGGGCTGTTCGAGTCCCATTTCCTTCAAAATATCGGCAACACTGTCACCGATGGCCGGTGTAGGCGCAAGCGACAGATCTACGATACCGAAAGGAACATCTAGAGCCGCGGCCGCTTCCTTGGCCACGAGCTGACCGACACGCGTAATCTTGAACGCAGTCTTCTTGATCGTTTCGCATAATTCTTCAAAACCCTGCCCATGCACCTTTTCAAGCGCATATTTGACCACGCCGGGGCCGCTGACTCCGACATTGATCACGGCATCACCTTCGGTTATCCCGTTAAATGCTCCCGCCATGAACGGATTGTCATCAGGGGCATTACAGAAAACAACCAGCTTGGCACTTCCGAGCGAATCGGTACCGTGTGAGCGTTTGGCTGTATCGAGCACGATCTGCCCCATTTTTCTTACCGCATCCATGTTGATGCCGGTACGTGTAGAGCCCACATTTACCGAACTGCACAATCTTGAGGTGACCGCAAGCGCCTCGGGGATCGAGTCGATGAACATCTCTTCCTTCGGTGTCATACCCTTGCTTACGATCGCCGAATAACCACCTATAAGATTGACTCCGATGCTTTCGGCCGCCCTGTCGAGCGTTTTGGCAATGCTCAGATAATCCTCGCTGCTTTTGCAGGCCGAAGAACCTATCGTGGCTGCGGGTGTAACCGCTATTCTTTTGTTGACAACGGGAATGCCGTATTCTTTTGATATCTTTTCGCCAGTTTCCACGAGTTTACCGGCCTTACGGCAGATCTTGTCGTAGATCAGGTCGCAGGTTTTATATAATTCCGAATCTATGCAGTCGAACAGAGAAATACCCATCGTGATCGTACGTACGTCAAGGTTCTCTTTCTCTATCATCTCATTTGTTTCATAAACTTCATTAATATTGATCATAGTCTGCCGCCCTCTAGATACGATGCATCATCGCAAATATTTCTTCTCTCTGGATCTTGATGTGTACTCCGATCTTTTCCCCGAGTTCCTCAAGATCTTTCTCGATCTTGTCAAAAGGAAGCGGCGACAGTTCCGGATCCGCGATCATCATCATGTTGAAATAGCCTGACACGATGGTCTGTGAAATGTCGTTGATATTGATCTTGTTGTCCGCAAGATAGGTGCAGACCTTGGCCATGATCCCCACGCAGTCCTTGCCGACTACCGTTATTATCACTTTTTGCATGGATTAACCTCCTAATTCTATTATCCCGGTCGGCCCGTCACGTCTTGCTATTATCAGTTCCGGGACGTTTTCAAAACGTTTGTCCGACAGTATTGATTGTTTCACGGTCTCATAAGCCAGTTCTGCGAAATTGTTTTCCCGGCTGATATGAGCGAGTACCACGGTTTTCATCCTCTCCGTACGTACCCTGCCGATAAGATCCGCACATGCTTCATTGGATAAATGCCCTATATCCGAATTGATCCTGCATTTGATCTGATACGGATAAGTTCCGAGCATCAGCATGTTCACGTCGTGGTTCGCCTCTATATAGAGTGCGTCGGCCCCGAAGAGTTTTGATACGATAACCTCATCAAATGTTCCCAGATCGGTCGCAATTCCGAGACGCCGGTCATCTCCGCACAGAGCATATCCGACAGGATCGATCGCATCGTGCAGGACCGCAAAAGGCTCGATCCTGATATTTCCGATATCGAAAGCTTCGGTCTTTCTTACAAAATGCTGTCTTGAATTGTCGGGTTTGGCACGGCAGTTGGCGCAGATATATTGCAGTGTACCTTGTGTCGCATATATATCAGTTCCGTATTTTCGTGAAAATACAGCCGCCCCCTGGATATGATCCGAATGGTCATGTGTTATCAGCATCGCCTCGATACTCTCGGGTTCAACCCCTATCTCCCCGAGCGCTTCGGCGATCCTCTTCGCGCTGATCCCCGCATCCACGAGGATCCTGGTTCCTTTATGTTCTACATATATACAGTTTCCGCTGCTACCGCTCGCGAGCGCGCAGAATTTCATATTCAGTATTTTCCTTTAACCTATCTTCATATTTCTAAAATGACATTCAATTCGTGCAGAATTATGTCACATAAATGCTTATTTTGTTCTCGATTCGGGTCAATTCTGAGTCAGACCCACTTAAGATCCACCTCGTCTTGGTCCGCTACAGGCGTGATAAATTCAGCTTTTTGGCCGTTTACGGTCATGAACAGATCCCTGCCGTTACCCTCGGCAATATCGAAAGGATAAAAATCAAGGATATTAACAAAAGTATAATCACTCTGTCCGGTCATCACGACGTTCTGTCCGTTGACTTTTATCGTGATACTCTTCGAAATCTCCTTTGCTTCCTGTTTCGCAAGCGTTCCGTTTTCTCTTTCCGCCGCCGTCAGGTCTGCGTTGGTTATTCCGAAATCAACCGTGAAATTCTCATACAGTTTTTCATCGCCGAGTGCTATGACATTGTTTACCATGACGGTGCCTTCGCGATCGACATCCATATATTCGATCAGCTTGTCAACAGTATAATAATCAAGCACCTTGATATCATCGCCGCTCTTGATATCGTACATTTCCGTGACCAGCTCGGTTCCGTTCGTAACGAGCTTCGGACACGAAACTTTCTTGCCGTTCACATAGAAAATGATGCTTCCCTTGATCCCGTCGAGATCGCTGATAGTGGCATGTGCATCCGTTCCTGCTGTCGATTCGGAAATCTTGATCTCATCGTTGCGCACTACGGGCGATGCGATCGAAGCGGGCTTGCCGTTGATGGTTATTACGGCCGATTCACCGGCCTCGCCGCGTATCAGCCTTCTCTGGCCGTTGACTGTAAAATCAAGCTCCTTTCCGCGTTTCGGGAACAGATTCTCGTTCGGGAAACCTATGCCCATCGCGGCATCCATGACGGTCAGTCTTCCGTTATCATAGAGTTTGACAAGATCATCATTGCATTTTACGAAAATGAAATTGTTGTTCTGCTCGTAATAGTTCAGGCATATACCGATAGGCGTAACGAGCATCGGATCCTTGACAATGTCTTCTTCAAGGAAATGTACGTCATTGAGTACTTCCTCACCGCGCAGCGCAACCCTGTCCTTGGAAAGCCTGGCGCTCTCGCTCAGGATCTTTACAAAATCGGGATTCTTGCCGCCGCCACCAACCACGAATATTGCGCTGACGCCCTTATTGCCGTTGAGTTTGGTTATCTTCTCGGCGATCTGCTTTGCGAGCTCCCTCATAGGCTTGTCGAGGACCTTTCTGACCTCGGAAGGCAGAACGCTCTGCTTCAGTCCCATGATGTCCGTATATGATATTTTTTTCTTATTCTCCGAAAGTGCAAGCTTGATCTCTTCCGCGGTGTTAAATTCTACCAGATATTCGGTCATTATCGCCTCGGTCAGATAATCACCGGCGCAGGGGATCATCCCGTAGGCCACAACACTGCCGCCCTTGGTAATACAGATATCCGATGTTCCCGCCCCTATATCTACAAGTGCGAGGTTCAAAAGCCTGAACTTCTCGGGTATCGCCAGATTGATCGCAGCGATAGGCTCCAGTGTCAGGTTGACTACGTTAAGGCCTGCCCGGTCCGTAGCTGCGTTAAGTCCGTCAACAACGTCCTGAGGAAGGAATGTAGCCAGGATATCGGCTCCGATCCTCGAGCCCTTGTGTCCTTCAAGGCTCAGCATCGGTACATCGCCCAGATAGTAACGGATCACCGAATAACCCACACAGAAATATGTGACGTCCGATTTTTCCTTGGCCCGGAGTTCGGAATTGGCCTGCTCAACACCGATCAGTTCCATTGAACGGATCAGTTCGTCGGTAATGGTCATTTCCTCGCCGAGACCGTAATCCGTCCTTATCGTGTGGGTTTTAAGGACACGGCCCGCTGCTGCCACACATACGTCCGTAAGCTTCTTTCCGGTCTTCTTCTCGAGTTCGCGGCGAACTTCTCCCACGGTCTCGGCTACGGCCGAAATGTCATGTATCTGTCCGTCGAGCATGGCGCGCGTTTCGTGGAAACGCACCGACTGAGCGATAACGATAAACTCCCTTGCATTCTTTTTATAACCTACTGTTCCGACAACACTTCGCGTCCCTATATCAAGACCAAAAACAAGCTGTTCAGGATTGGTATTCGTCTTCATAGCCGCAAGTCCTCTCTTATAGTTTCATTTCTCTGATAAGTTCCCTGACCTGTCTCAAAATGTCGCATTCCCTTGTCCTGTCAGGATTTTCGATTATTCCGGTCGCATAACTGCGGAATTCCTCATCGGTCGCCTGGCTTGCAAGAGTTTCCAGGCACCGCTTGCGTGTATATCCGCGTTGAAGGATCATTCTTTCGATACGCTGTTCTTCCGGTGCATAGACATACCATACCGCATCACACATGTCACAGTATCCGGCTTCTTTCAATATCGCCGTTTCAACAAGGACCGCCTTGTAAGGTATCGGTCTGTCGAATATCGGACTCAGCACCAGCCCGTCTTCGGCTACCTTTATGATCCTTTTCAGTTCCTCAAATACCGCGGGATGCGTGATCCCTTCCAGTATCCTGAGCTTATCCGGATCGGAAAATACTATGCCCGCAAGTCCCGAACGGTCTATGGTCCCGTCGTCTTTGACGATCTTGTTTCCGAATTCCCGGACCACCGCATCATATACGGCCTGACCGGGCCTCATCTGCCTGCGTGAAATATCATCGGTACTTATATGCAGAATGGGGAAATTTCTCATAATAACTCCGGCAACGTAAGACTTTCCGCAACCTGCGCCGCCTGTCAATCCGATTACCTTCATTCCGATCTCCCGAATTAATCTTTAATGCGCCTCGAACCAGTTGCGGCCCGATTCTACGCTGACCTCCAGTTTTACCGGGAGATCCGCCGCGCCCTGCATTTCTTCAACAAGTATATTTTTCACAAGCTCTTTATCTTCTATACGTGCCTCGACCAGAAGCTCATCGTGAACCTGAAGCAGAAGTTTCGCCGAGGGGCATTCCGATCGAAGTCTCGCATCGACCCTTATCATAGCGGTCTTGATGATGTCCGCTGCCGTTCCCTGCACCGGTGTATTCATTGCAACACGTTCACCGAACTGGCGCTGCATGAAATTCGAAGATGCAAGTTCCGGTATCGGGCGTCTTCTCCCGAATCCCGTTACGGCCCAGCCTTTTTCCCTGGCCGATGAGACCAGGTCATCGAGGAATTTCTTGATCTTCGGATATGTTTCAAAATAATCCGAAATGTATTTTTCCGCCTCTTTCTTCGAGATCTTGAGGTCTTCGCCAAGTCCGAACGAGCTGATACCGTAAACTATTCCGAAATTAACGGCTTTCGCGCGGCTTCGCAGCTGCGGGGTCACCTCTTCGGGCGGAACATGGAATACAGCTGCCGCCGTAGCCCTGTGAATGTCTTCGGAATTCCTGTATGCCGCGATCAGCTTCTCATCTCCGGACATTGCCGCAAGTATCCTCAGCTCTATCTGTGAATAATCCGCGTCGATAAATACGCATCCGGGCGAAGCGACAAAAACTTTTCTGATCTCGCGTCCGAGGCTCGTCCTTATCGGTATGTTCTGAAGATTCGGATCGGTGCTGCTCAAACGTCCCGTTGCGGTAACGGTCTGATTGAAGGTAGTCCTTATCCTTCCGTCTTCATCGATATAATCATACAGGCCTTCCGCGTAAGTTGAATTCAGCTTGGTCAGCTGCCTGTATTCGAGGATCTTCTCTATGATCGGATCCTCAAGTTTTATCTTTTCAAGGACATCGGCCGATGTAGAATATCCCGATTTGGTCTTCTTACCGCCCGGGAGCCTGAGTTTATCAAATAATATCGTTCCGAGCTGTTTAGGCGAATTGATGTTGAATTCTTCACCCGCAGCCTGCCATATTTCCTTCTCGAGTCTGTCTATATCGCTTTTCAGGCTCATGCCGAAATCTTTAAGCTGTTCCTTTTCGACCATGATCCCGGCTTTTTCCATCCCGCTCAAAGTATATACGAGAGGCAGTTCGATATGATAATAAAGGTCCGTCATCCCGCCTTCTTGAAGCTGCCTGCGCATGATGGGATAAACATCCTTCGCCGAGGCACTTTCAAATGCAAGTGCCGCAGCCAGCCGGTCCCTGTCCTCATTCCAGCGCTGGGTGGGATTACCTTTGCCTGTGATCTCGGCAATACCGGTACCGAACCTTTCAAGATACTTTCTCGAAACGGATACACAGTCATAATTCTGGCTCAGCGGATCAAGCAGATACGCGGCCACCGAAATATCAAACGCATTGATAAATCCCGTAATATCAAATGTCTTAACAATACTCTTAATGTCAAAAAAGCTTATATTAACACCCTGATTGTCCAGTCTTACGAGCAGGTCGCCAAGGTATGCTCCGGTAATGAATCCGCCGCTCTCGATAATGTAATTGTCATCTTCGAACGACAATGCAAGTGCAACCGGATCTTTCCTGTCAAACAGGACTGCCGCTCCTGCCAGGGTTTCGGATACTTCGGCCACATCAGGCGTCATTCCTCTATTGTCCAGGATCTTTCCTATCAGTTCTTCGACCTCGGTGATCCCTTCTAGGAACTTATATTCAACAGACGAAGGCTTGGCCGTCTCGGTTCCGATATCAGCCTTGATCGACTTTATATCCAGCTCGTCAAATATCGTCTGAAGCTCATTTGTATCAATGTTAAGACTAAGATCATCGAGGCAGAGTCCTTCAAGATCTATGTCCCGCTTGATCGTAGCAAGCTGTTTGGAAAGAAATGCTGCTTTGCGGCCTGTGAGCTCATTGTCATCTTCCTTGATGAGCTTTGCTATGGGAGATCTTGAGATCCCTATATCCTTCCACGAGGCGGCCAGATTCTTGAGTCCGGCTTCATCAAGTCCCTCCATCGCGCCATACAGCGCTTCCACCGTCTTGTAATGTGCGATCAATGCAACCGCCGTTGCAGGTCCGACTCCGGGAACGCCCTTGATATTGTCCGAAGAATCGCCCTGCAGTCCCTTCAGGTCGGCGATCGAGGCGGGTTCTACTCCGAATTCGCTTTTAACGAGCCGGGGCGTCAGCTCGAAGCACTTTTCCGGAACACTGCCGTCTTTTGATATTCCGTATTTTTTATATAATTCATCTGCTTTTGCTATGCTTGAATATATCATCCAGAGATTGGTCCGGTCCGAAACAAGCTGCAGATAATCATGATCCTTGGTCAGTATCCTTACCGGGATCTCATTTTCAAACTGTTTCGATAATGTGCCACAGTAGTCATCCGCCTCGTAAGTGGGGCTCATGAACTGCCTGACTCCTATCTTGCCGAGGATCTCCTGGCACAGTACGAACTGTTCTTTAAGAGGTGCTGCCGTCTCTAGTCTGTTAGCTTTATAATCCGGATAAAGCTCTCTTCTGAAAGTATCTCTCGTTACATCCCAGGCTACCGCGATATGTGTAGGCTTCTGTTCCCTGCATATCTTCAGCAGCGCTCTCATGAAGCCGTATATTGCGTTAGTGTAAACGCCTTTCGGGCTGTGCATGATCTTACCGTAATATTGCTGTTTTTCTTCTTCGGTCTTCGCCGTGAGCACTTCGATCGGAAGGTTCCCGTAATATTGGGTACTCAGCAGGCTCGATCCGTCTATAAGCACAAGAAGCTTTTGTTCCTGTATATCTGACATGGCAAATCTCCAAATATCATATCTGTTTAAAGAAAAGTACCGCTGCGACGGCCAGCATTATCAAAACGATGATCGCCGCCGTGATCTGCCTCAGTCGTCTTCTTCTGTTAACTCCTTTTTGGGAGATCTCGAGTTTTCTGTTCAATGCTGCGATATAATCGGGATTCTCGGACTCCTTATCATTTTCGAGCTCATCGAAAACCGCATGCGTGATATAATAAAACTCAAGTTCGTTCCTGCAATCCCTGCAATTGTTCACATGATAGATGAATCCCTCTTTTTCTTCGTCCGTCAGTTCATTTCGAAGAAACGGTTCGATGTATCCCAACGCGGTATTACAATCCATCTGTAACCTCCAAGTCAGTGTTTCTCATAATTCCTGCTCTCGAGTCTTTTGAGCAGGTCAGGTAATTCATCGGGCTTATGGATGATAAAATCCGGTACTTCATCGGCATTCTGCGGGGTCATGCTGTGACGCGGAGACCAGTCCATCAATACGGATGTTATCCCGAATCTGTTGGCGCCGGCAATGTCGCAGCGGCAACTGTTTCCAACCATCAGGATCCGTTTTTTGTCTTCTTCTTTCAGGTCGAGCTTCTTCATCGCATTCTCGAATATCCCGGCTGAAGGTTTCTGAGCTCCGGCTTCTTCCATGGTACTTACCGCGGTAAAGCAGTCAAGATGTTCATTGGCCATAAATACGCTTGTTACGTCCTGGTTCTTCACATCGTCGACCAGACACAGGATATAACCGTCATCTTTGAGCTCTCTCAACATTTCGAGCGCGCCCGGAACAGCATCGGAACCGATTATCACCTCATTCTCGTCGCGCCTTACGGAACCTTCCTCTATCAGGGTATCACCGCCGTCTATAAAAACAACCAATCGCTTAGTCATTATTAAACCTCCACATACGCACTATCTGTATGATTATACCACATTTACATAAAAAAAGCAAAAGAAAAACGCAGCAGATAAATCTTCTGCTGCGTTTCAATAAAATCATAGTTTCCTTAGATATTTCCGTAAGGATGCACACGTTATGCCTGTGCCGTCAGCCTGCTTCCGTCGGGTGAATCTATCGTGATCACCGATCCCTCGCCGGCTGCCCCTTCAAGTATCAGCCTTGCCGCAAGAGTCTCGACTTCCTTCTGCATAAAACGCTTCAGGGGTCTTGCTCCGTACAACGGATCAAAACCGTTTTCGGCAATAAATCTGTATGCCGCATCTGTCAGTTTGATCGTGATCCTGCGGTCGGACAGACGTCTGTTGATATCAGCAAGCATCAGGCCCGTGATCTTGTCAATATCGTTTTCGGTCAACGGCTTGAACATGATCACTTCATCGAGCCTGTTCAGGAATTCAGGTCTGAAGCTGTTTTTAAGTTCATTTCTTACAAGTTCCTCCGCCTCGGGACTTATGGTTCCGTCTTCTTTGATCCCTTCAAGAAGATACTGCGAGCCCAGGTTCGAAGTCATGATTATGATGGTGTTCTTAAAATCCACCGTCCTTCCCTGCGAATCGGTGATACGGCCGTCGTCAAGTACCTGTAAGAGCACATTGAAAACATCCGGATGTGCCTTCTCGATCTCGTCGAACAGGACTACCGAATAGGGTTTACGCCTTACAGCCTCTGTCAGCTGTCCGCCCTCATCGTAGCCTACATATCCGGGAGGCGCTCCGATCAGGCGCGAAACGCTGAATTTCTCCATATATTCGCTCATATCGAGCCTTACCATATTGGTTTCATCATCAAACAGGCTCTGCGCAAGTGATTTGGCAAGCTCGGTCTTGCCGACACCCGTAGGTCCGAGGAACAGGAACGATCCTATCGGTTTGGTCGGATCCTTGATGCCGGCCTTGGAACGGATAATGGCTTCGGTAACAAGCTTAACGCCCTCATCCTGTCCTATGACACGTTTGTGGAGCTCGTCCCCGAGATTCAGCACCTTGGATCTCTCACTCTCGGACAGTTTCGCTACCGGAATTCCCGTCCATCTCGAAATGATCTTGGCGATCTCTTCTTCATCGACCGATTCGCTGACCAGGGTCAGCCCCTGTTCATGCACCTTGCTCTCGGCTTCCGCGAGCTTCTTCTGTAGTTCGGGGAGTTTGCCGTATCGCAGCTCCGCCGCTTTATTCAGATCATATTCACGCTCTGCCGCAGCAATGTCATTGTTGGTCTGGTCTATCTCCTCTTTTAATCTGGTGATGCTTTCGACGGCTTTCTTCTCATTATCCCATTGAAGCTTCATCCCGGCGAACTCGTCCCGCTTGGCTGCAAGCTCTTTTTCCAGATTTTCGAGGCGTTCCGCACTTGCTTCGTCGGTCTCTTTCTTCAGTGCCGCCTCCTCGATCTCGAGCTGCATGATATGGCGCCGCAAGTCATCAAGCTCGGTAGGCATTGAATCCAGTTCGGTCTTGATAAGCGCACAAGCCTCATCCACAAGGTCTATTGCCTTATCGGGAAGGAAACGGTCGGAAATATATCTGTTGGAAAGTGTCGCAGCCGCAACAAGAGCGGCATCCGTGATCTTTACTCCGTGGAACACTTCGTATCTGTCCTTGATGCCTCGCAGGATCGAGATCGTATCCTCAACAGACGGCTGGTCGACCATAACCGGCTGAAAACGACGTTCCAGGGCAGCATCTTTTTCAATATATTTACGATGCTCGTCGAGCGTGGTCGCGCCGATGCAGTGCAGCTCACCCCTTGCAAGCATGGGCTTGAGCATGTTTCCGGCATCCATTGAGCCTTCCGCGGCTCCCGCGCCTACTATGGTATGGATCTCATCGATGAAAAGAATGATCTTTCCTTCGGATTTCCTGATATCTTCAAGAACTGCTTTGAGTCTTTCCTCAAACTCTCCTCTGTATTTGGCTCCGGCCACAAGTGCACCCATATCGAGAGCAAAGATCCTCTTGTCCTTCAGGCTCTCCGGAACATCTCCTGCCACGATACGCTGGGCAAGTCCTTCAACAACGGCGGTTTTACCTACACCGGGTTCACCGATCAGCACGGGATTGTTCTTGGTCTTACGGGAAAGGATCCTTATAACATTTCTGATCTCGCTGTCCCTTCCGATAACAGGATCCAGCTTACCCTGCTCCGCACGGCTCACAAGGTCCTGTCCGTATTTTTCAAGAGAATCATATGTTGCTTCGGGATTATCGGTATTGACGGTCTGATTGCCCCTTACTTCCGCAAGTGCGGCAAGAAAACGGTCTCTGGTGATCCCATAAGTCTTGAACAGTTCTTTCAGATTCCGGTTGGCATGATTTAGCAGTGCGAGGAACAGATGCTCGACCGAGACATAGGAATCTCCCATTGCCTTTGCTTCGTCTTCGGCTGCATTGACGGCATTGTTCAGGTCCCTGCTGAAATAAGTCTGTCCTCCGGATGTTCTGACAAGTTTCTTGACCAGGCCCGAAGCCGCAGCATGAAATGAATCCTTATTAACGCCCATCTTATCGATAAGACCGGCGATCAGGCTGTCCTCAACTTCAAGAAGCGCAGCCAGCAGATGTTCCTGACAGATCTCGGGATTGCCGTATTCACCTGCTGTCTTCTCGCACAATTGAAGGCTTTCTATTGATTTTTGGGTAAATTTGTTGATATTCATAATCTTACTCGTAAGGAAGCACGTTTAATCCTCCAAACTGTCTGACCTCCTCTTTCCATGATCGAATGATATCCCGGATATCATTACATGAAATATTATATCATGGTTTGTTAGCACTGTCAATAGTCGAGTGCTAATATTGTCAGAAAATTATAAATATTTTAGAAATGTTTGCTTAATCTTTGTACCAGCTGATAAGTTCAAACGAACCTTCGTCGCATCCGATCATGATACAATCATAATCCGTTCCTTTTTTGTTCGGATAGTAAATGAAGTAAAACCCTTCATCCGCCTTATCCGCGTCATTTGCCGAAGCTCCGTAATTATCGAAATCACTCTCTCTGAACATTACGGCATAATACTCGTTACCGTTTTCGTCCTCAAACAATGCATTTTCATCGGATGCTGCCCCCGCTGTTTCCGCAAGAGCCGCAAGGAATTTGTTTCCGGGATTGTTCTGTGAATTCTTGATGATATTTTTGATAAAATAAACATAATTATCGCTGTCGAGGATTACATCCACACCCTTCGCATCCAGTCCGAAATATACCACGCAGTTCTTGCCCAGCGTCGACAGCTGCTTGAAATTCTCGGCAGAATCATCGTATTTGAATTTCTTCAGGGGAAGTTTTCCCATCAGTGTTGAAAATCCTGAAACATGATACTTGTCGTTCTGGACTGAGTAGTTGTTGTAAACGGTCACCCTGCATGTCAGCTTTTGGGTCCCGACATAGGCATATATCTTGCATGAACCGGCCTTTTTGGCGGTAATGCGTCCTTTTGAAGAAACCTTGGCGATCTTCTTGTCGCTGCTTTCCCATTTGATCTCGTCTTTGGTATTGAGTACGGTCAGTTTATATGTCGTTCCGGTCTCGATCGAGACCTTACGGTCACTCAGCTTAACCTTGTCGCTTGCGGCTTTTGCCCGTACCGTGGTCCCGGCTGCCACTGCAAGCATGATGATAAAAAAAGAAACAACGATCTTCTTAAATGCTGACATTTCTATTTCTCCTTAATCACGATAAATATAGTCTATCTTCAAATGTTTTTCTCTGCCCGAAACGGCCTCGACCTTCGCCCGCGCGCCGCTCACGATCGGCATCATCGGAGGCAGATGCCCGAGGTCGGTATCGATCAGGACAGGCACATCAAATGGTGCGAGCATGTCCTTAAATGAATCCTGAATGGTATAATCTATAAAACTGTCATTGTATTGGAGCGGCCGGCCGATGATAAATCCTTTCACATACTTAAACCAGCCCGCCTGATTCATCTGCCACAGCGCACGCCTGCAGTCCATGGTGTTCAGGTCACATGCTTCAAGGAACCATATGATCCCGTCTCTTTTATATTTTTCGCAGAATTGTACCGTTTTGTCAAACGGTGTTCCGATGAGGTTGACCAGACAGTCCAAACACCCGCCGATCAGTCTGCCGCAGATGCTTATATTTTCGTCTGCCAGTTCCTTTCCGCCTTTAAATATCCTCATATTGAAGTCTTCGGTAACATTATAAGGCGCATAAGGGTTTTCTTCGGATTCAAGCTCTTCGATCTCCCATTTATCATAATTTGAAACACTGTTTTTCTCGCCCGTCATAATACGGAATGCGTCCTCAACGGACTTGTGAAGTGTCTCCATTCCGAATTCCGATACGCATGGTCCGTATACTGCCGCAGTATCGCACAGTACCGGCAGCGTATAGGTCAGGTTGGTATTGTCCGAATAGCCGAGATACCATTTCGGACGTGCTTTTGCTATTCCTTCAAAATCAATGTACGGCAGATCTTCGCACATGGTCTCTCCGCCGCCGCAGGAAATGATGATGTCCGAACGGTCGTTGATGAAAAAATCATTAATCTCATCAGCGCAGGCCTTCGGATCGTTGGATTTGCCTATACCGCAGTTTGCAGTGCAGTTTGAACCTTCGACGAGCCGGTAACCCCATTCGGTAAATCTCTGCTTCGCTTTTTCGAACAACAGGGTATACGGAAGTGTTGCGCACCCGAATGACGGTGCGATAAAACCTATCCGTTCGTTTTTCATCAAAAAATCAGGATATCTCATATACTCAAATATTTCCTTTCTGCCGGTGCGATCCGCTGAAAACCGGAATCTGCCGGTAAACTATGATCTTTCTATGCCTTCATCAAGGATCATTTTATATTCGGCGTAGCTTATCATTTCCCCGCCCATGCTTTTGAGATGTTCAGTTTCAAACTGGCAGTCTATCATCAGATAATCCAGTTTCTGAAGCACTCCGGCAAGGACGATCAACGCTATCTTCGAACCATTTTCCAGATCAGAAAACATGCTTTCCCCGAAGAAACACCTTCCGATATTCACTCCGTACAATCCTCCGGCAAGTTCACCGTCGATATATCCCTCAACACTCGTGGCAAATCCGGCCTTGTGCAGCTCTGAATAAGCCTTTTCCATATCGTCGGTGATCCATGTGCCTCCGGTAAATTCGCGTTTCAGGCGGCATCTGTGCATGGTATCGGCAAAATCCCGGTCGAGGGTGTACGTTATATCGTGCTTTCTCATAAATTTCCGCATGGAATGCGAAACATGAATTTTCTCGGGTCTTATTATATACCTTTCATGCGGACACCACCAGAGGATCGGCTGATCCGCATTGTACCACGGAAATATCCCGTTGCTGTACGCAAGCAGGAGCCGGTCTACGCTCAAGTCCCCGCCGACCGCCAGCAATCCGTCGGGTTCCGCAAGCTCCGGCTTCGGAAAATATATCTTCCCTTTCTCCAATCCATAAACCGCCATAGATAATACTCCCAGAAACTATGATCTGTCCCGGTCCTTCCGGGGATGCACATCTTATGTATCTTCCTGTCATGATCCCGTCTTTACCGCAAATTTGCCGTCATCCACGCTCAGGATCAGCTTCCCTCCCTCGCGCAGACTACCGAAGAGCAGATCATCCACAAGCAGCGGTTTGATCTCATTTCTGATGACTCTGTCAAGTTCGCGCGCACCGAATTCGGTAGAAACACCTTTCTTGCGGATCAGGTCTTTTGCCGCGTCATCGGCCAAGAATTCCACATTCTTCTTTTTCAGCATTTCTCCAAGTTCGCCGAGCTTTTTGTTTACAATACGCGCTGCCATATCATCGTCCATGGGATTGAACGTGACTATCCTGTTCAATCTGTTGCGGAATTCCGGTGTAAATGTATCCTTAACGGCTTCCGACAGGACACTGTCATTTATGCTTCCTCCGGCAAATCCGATCGAACTCTTGCCGAGCCTGCTCGCGCCGGCATTGGAAGTCATGATCAGGACAACATTTCTGAAATCCGCCTTGCGTCCCTGATTGTCAGTCAACGTCGCATAATCCATCACCTGCAGCAATACGTTGTAAATATCGGGATGGGCTTTTTCGATCTCATCAAGCAGAACGACGGAAGAAGGATTCTTCCTGACCTGCTCGGTCAGCAGTCCGCCTTCCTCATAACCGACATATCCCGCAGGCGCACCGATCAGCTTGGCAACCGCATGTTTCTCGCCGTATTCGCTCATGTCGAAACGAACCAGCTTCACCCCAAGTTCCTGCGCGAGAGTCCTCGCGATCTCGGTCTTGCCTACGCCGGTAGGACCAACAAACAGCAGGCTGGCAAGCGGCTTATTATCCTCAAGCAGTCCGGCTTTCGAGAATTTGATCGCATTAACGACCTGGGATACGGCCTCATCCTGTCCGAACACCTTACTTTTTATCCTGTCCTCGAGAGTCGCAAGGCCCGAAATGTCGTCAGCATCAACGCTTTCAACGGGAACGCGGCAGATGCTGGTAAGTACCGTATTGATCACATCTTTATCGACGATCGGGATGTTTTGAGTATTCTCTTCCGTACAGGCATTTTCGCACAATGTTTCCTGTTCAGTCTCACATGAATCAACCGTTTTTCCTGCCATACCGGGATCTGCATCCGGGTGCAGCTTTCTGTAAGCACCGGCCTCATCTATCAGATCGATGGCCTTGTCGGGGAGGAATCTCTCATTAATATGCTTCGCGCTCATATCCACGGCATATTCCAGGACTCCGTCCGCGTATCTTACGCCGTGAAAGCTCTCATACTTTTCTTTCAGGCCGTTCAGGATCTCAATGGTCTCCTCGCGCGTCGGTTCCTTGATCTCAACGTTCTGGAAACGTCTTACGAGGCTCTTGTTTCTTTCAAAATATTTCTTATATTCCTCAAATGTCGTGGCACCGATAAATCTGATATGTCCTTCGGAGAGATAGCTTTTGAGCATATTCGCCGCATCAAAAGAGCCTTCACCTACAGCACCGGCCCCCGTGATATTGTGGATCTCATCCAGATATATTATGGGGCGTTCTTCTTTTTCGATCTCACCGAGAACTTTCTTGAATCTCTTTTCAAAATCGCCCCTGTACTGTGTTCCAGCAAGCATGCCCGCAAGATCGAGAGCATAGATCCTGCTGCCTTTAAGGAGTTCCGGCACATTCCCGTCGTTGATCCTTTGTACCAGTCCGTATGTTATCGCTGTCTTTCCGACCCCCGGTTCACCGATATGGAGTGGATTGTTCTTATCCTTGCGGCACAGGATCTGTATTGTCCGTTCGATCTCTGCATCCCTTCCGATCAGCGGATTGACGTCAACCAGCGTATCATTCAGACAGGGAGCATACATCTGCCAGGATTTTCCGGCCCCTGCCTTCGATCTTCCCAAGCTGCCGGCTCCGTTCATTTCTCCGGCATAACGTACGCCCGCATCCGGATCCGCAGCATATCCTTCACTGCCCCGGTTGCCGTCATCCTCGCCATCTATATCCTCATCTTCATCCTCTATATCATCTTCGTCTTCTTCATCTTCATCATCTTCTTCGTCTTCCATAGCCGTCAGCTCACGGAGCAGCTCCCGCTCGTCAAGGCCTGCGCTTCTCATGTAATAAACCGCATAGCTCTGCTTCAGTTTCCACATTGCGTGCAAAACATGGCGCAGCATTATTTCTTCATTGCCGCTGGCAAGAGCACTTCGAAGCGCCAGATCAAAAAGTGTCATGAATTCTGCGGATGTCTCCGGATTGGCATCAGTCTGGCCGATATACTTTTTTAAATATTCAGTCAGTTTCATCGCCAGATCGGAAATATCCCCACCGCATTCCTCGACTGCATAAATAAAATCATCATCGTCGCACAGCATAAGGAGCAGTGTCTCGGGCGTCACATACTCATATTTATTCTTTGCTGCGTATAAAAATGCATTTTGAACCAATGCGTTTACTTCATCGGAAATATTCATAAAATAACCTCATGTTGAGAGTTTTTATACTGTCAGGCTCTCGTCAAGCTTCTTCTATCGTCATTCTGAAAGGAAATCCTTCGGCCTTGGCCCTGTCAAGGGCTGCATTGACTTTGGTCGCGGCAACATCATAAGGATATATGCCCACTACAGCACGGCCATTCTTATGTACGGTCATCATCAGCTGTTCCGCCGTTGCCGGATCCTTGTGAAATATATCTACCAGTACTTTCACCACGAAATCCATCGATGTAAAATCATCATTCAGCATGACCACGCAATATTGCCTGGGTTCCTTCAGTTTATTGTCCGTACGTTCTTTCAGTTCGTTTTTAGCAGACATTTTTACCTCCTTGGAATGATGATCCGTTCCTCAATTACATAAAGGGAATGCCAAAGTTATCGTAAATACACCGGCCTCACAAGCTGCTTCGATCCTTCCGCCCATCTTCTCGGTAAGTTCTTTCGAGATCGCAAGCCCCAGGCCGCTGCCTTTGCCGCTGCGCGCCTTATCGGCTTTGTAGAAGCGTTCGAAAACCCTTGTGATATCGATATGCTCATCGGCGTTCAACAGCTCATCACCGCAGGCAAATACCGCTTCCCCGTTGTCCTCACACAGCTTTACAGTGAGGTTCTTTCCGTGCACCAGTGCATTTTTGATGATATTCTGAATGATACGGATATATGCGCCTTTATTGCATCTGATCTCAATAGACTTCTCGGGGATATTGATCTGCGGGTCCTCTCCGTTTTTCTTGATATCATCATAAAATGAAAGCAGTGTTTCTGCGGTTACGGCAGTCATATCCATCGGTGCGGTCTCGATATCGTAATTCGGATCCTGCAGCTTGGCATACGTAAACAGTTCATCCAGCATTGCCGTAAGGCTTTCTAGCCTGCTCTTGATTATTCCCACATAATACTCTTTTTTCTCCTGAGAGACTCCTTCTGCGGAAAGCAGCTGGAAGTACCCGTCAAGCGAAGTCAGCGGTGTCCTGATATCATGCGACAGATTTGCTATGGTCTCACGCAGTGCTTCATCCTGACGGAAAAACGTAAGTTCTGTATTTTTCAGCCTGTCATTCAAAATGCTTATCTGCCGTACCAGTTCATTCAGTTCGGGCGCATGAAGATCCACCTGTGGCTGTGCCTGCGTCTTATTCTGATTGATAAACGCAAGCTGGCGGCTAAGTCCTGCAACTTGCCGCCTGTAAATTAACATATGTCCCAGAAGTATTACCGCCAGGATTCCCAGTAAAATCAACGCAATTATCATAGACTCACTCGATCATTTATTAATTCCAGGCGCTCGGCAAAACTCGGAATTACTCCGTAATTCCGAGTTCTCGGGCTCGTGGCGAAAACGAAAACAGTTCTCTTACAAGCAAGCTTGCAATGAACTGTCTTTCGTTTTCTTGCTTTGCCTTCGCGCACATTATATCATATCCGGTGACGAAAAAAAACCATTTTCGTTATCTGATATCTTTCCTTTTTGCGAGCCATACCGAAAGAAGGGTTCCTCCGATCAGGTAAATAAGACTTATCACAAACGTGATCGATGCATGGAACTGGGGTGCGTTGTAACCCTCGGTAATATTGTTGATCATCAGATACTTGCTAATATCAAAGTCTTTCAGAAGTCCGGTCATTGACTTGAAAACATCCATAAGTGCCATCAATATCTGACCGATCAGCCCCATTGATACGATGAATATCGTAACTATTCCTGCCGCACGGTTATGGGTCAGTTCATGTAGAAGGCTCATCAACGCGATCATCGCAATATGTACGAGGATGCATATCAGGATATATATGGTATATTTCCCGGCATCTCCTTCGGGAAGGGGTACGAATTTCAGCGGTTTTCCGGATAATAATGCAGTTAATGCGGTAAATGCAAATCTTATAACGGCGAATTCCACAATGTATACAGCCAGAGTCACTATCCCGGCCGCTATTTTTGAAAGGGGCATAAATCCTCTGTCACTGATACACCCGGCCGCTGTCTTGACAAAACCGTTCCTGGTTTCGCATGTGGCAAATATCACTGCCGTGATCCCCAGGAACAGTAACAGCAAACCATCCGTAAGCGATCCGAACAGATCCTTGATCCCGAACCCGGTATAATTTTTATTCTTTGCTGTATCAGATCCCGCCTGAGTATCCACCGAAACGGTTATTTCTGCTGTAACGCCGCTATCCGGACCGGTTTGGGCAGTTTCCGTTTCGATCTGCGAAATCTCCGTATCTGCTGTCTGCCCGCTCTCAACCTCATTTATAACTGCTGAAAACATCATTTCCAGAGTAAAAAATATCACCAATGTTATCGGAAATGCATAAAATGCTTTTGACCTGAACAACCTGAACAGATCCGTTTTTAATACCCTGATCATATTACTCCTGCTCCTTTCCGACAAGTTTCAGATAATAGCTTTCCACAGAGCCTGTCTGTTTTACTATCTCATAAGTCGTGATCCCTTCGGATGCCAATGCCAACGTAATATCGCCGGTCCTGTCGAACTGTTCGTAAATAAATATCCGGTCATGACCTTCGCTGTCCTGTTCATCCATAACTTTTATCTGCGAAAATCCGATCTTTTCAAGTACTGCAACTGCTGCTGATGCCGAATCCACGACCAGTTCGATCTTTGATTCGCATTTTGAGTTCAGTTCATCGGCACTGCATTCCTCGATCAGCCTTCCCTCATTGATTATCCCATATCTCGTCGCCGTCTTGGAAAGCTCGTCCAGAATGTGGCTCGAAATGATAAATGTTGTTCCGTGCTCCCTGTTCTGTCTTGTGATAAGATCCCTTACTTCCACGATTCCCTGCGGATCCAGTCCGTTGATCGGCTCGTCCAGTACGACGATATCCGGATTTCCCACAAGAGCCATCGCGATCCCGAGTCGCTGCTTCATTCCGAGGGAGTAATTTTTCACTTTCTTCTTCCCGACACCGGAAAGCCCCACCAGTTCCAGCAGTCTGTCCGGTTCTTCCTTGTCAGAAATACCGGCAAGTCTGCATTTGATCCTCAGATTCATCTTTGCATCATATTCACCGTAATATCCGGGGGACTCGATCAACATGCCGCGTCTTGAAGCGATCTCCCCGATCTTGCTGCCTTTTCTTCCGAAAATGCTGAAGTCTCCGCTGCTCTGGGTCGCAAGCCCGCAAATTATCTTCATAAGCGTGGTCTTCCCGGCTCCGTTACGTCCTACGAGTCCGTAGATATCTCCCTGTGCCACATGTATCGAGACATTATCAAGGGCTCGCTTCTCACCGTACTTTTTAGTAAGATCCATTGTTTCGATTATATTATTCATGATGATCCTTTCATGGTTATTCTTCTGTTTGATGATCCATTCGTATATTTATTTATAAATCTTCCGATTTTATCTGTTCTGGTTTCCTTATATTGGGAGGTATTTCAATCAACTTTTCGTCTCAACCCTCTCAGGATTTGATATCCTGCTTTCTCGAAACAAGCACTGCTCCACCGATAAAGAGCACCAGATATATGATTATCCTTACAAGGTCTTCCAAACTGCCCGAATTTTCCCACTGCAGCCCGGTCTTGAGCAGATATCTGCCGGTATTTTCCCATTTAAATACCAGATATGTCAGCTGGACGATAAGCGTCTCCAGCATCCCGGTCCAGATCATGATCGCCGCAATATAACATATGGCCGAACTGTGGAACAGTTCATAGAGCAGAAGCATCAATGCTATTGTCGCGATACCGGTCAAAATGACAAGCAAGAATTCGACCAGAGCACCGTTTGTGCTGTAATCCGTGATCTTCACACCACAGCAGACATACGACAAAAATATATAGATCAGAGAAAAAACGGTAAATACAACACCGATCACAACTCCGGTGATCATTTTCGAACATGTCAGAATATGTCTTCCGCGCACAACTCCCGCAAGATTTTTGATATATCCGTGTCTGCGCTCTTCGCTCCAGATGATTACCGCCACTATGTCCGCCAGCAGGAAGATGATCGATGACAGTATGGAGGAAGCAGAACTGAATATCTCCCCAAGACTTGCCTGAGTGTTGTCGGCACCGCCCCCGATTATCGTCATTACCAATGAAACTGTCAGGATTGCAGGTACGCTGTAAAAAATAAAACTGCGAAATAATCTGTAAAAATCAGATGTCAGGATCCTTTTCATTTCACTCTTCCTCCTTTGTATCGCCTACCAGTTTCAGGTAATAGTTTTCCAGCGACTCATATTTTTTAACGATCTCAAGCGTTGCGATCCCTTTCGCAGCCAGTGCATTGGTTATATCTCCGGTGCGGTCCAGCTGTTCGTAGATTTCTGTCCGTCCGCCGTCGAAGATCCTGTACTTTGTAATTCCGAGCTGTTCGAGCACTATTGCCGCGCCTGAGGGATTATCAGCGATCAGCTCGATCTTGGATTTACATTTTTCCTTAAGCGCCTCGGCGCTGCTTTCCTCGATCAGTCTTCCGTTATTGATGATTCCGTATGTCGTTGCGATCTTTGATAATTCATCAAGAATATGACTTGAAATAATAAATGTTGTCCCTTCCGTATGTTTCTTCAGTATCAGTTCGCGCATCGCGCTGATGCCTTCCGGATCGAATCCGTTGATCGGCTCGTCAAGGATCATCAGCCTGGGATTACCCACGAATGCCAGCGCGATCCCCAGACGCTGTTTCATACCGAACGAATACTTCTTCACACGGAGCCGGCCCACATTTCCGAGCCCGACCATTTCAAGCAGCCGCTTCGGTTCATTTTTATCCTTGATGCCGCAGGCAAGGCATTTTATATAAATGTTGGCAAATCCGCTTTTATCCGGATAATAGCCCGGGTCTTCTATCAGGAGTCCGCGCTGATCGGCCATGTCACCGATCTCACTGCCTTTTCTTCCGAAGATACTCACTTCACCGGAAGAAGCATTTGCCAGCCCGCCGGCGATCTTCATAAGTGTGGTCTTTCCGGCGCCGTTACGTCCTACCAGTCCGTATATATCGCCTTCATTTACATGGATCGAAACACTGTCGAGTGCATGTTTTTTTCCGTATGTTTTGGTAAGTTCATTTGTTTCCAAAATGTAAGCCATTTTATTTTGTACCTCCATGCCGGGAACTCAGCGTTCAGCTGACCGTTCTCCTCAAATAATATAAGAGCCGGAGTGCTCAAGGTCCGTGGATCATTATCGATCACGCCTTTTCTCATCTCCGGCTATCATAATACAAAACAAATATTCAAAAAGCGTCAAGAAAAGTTTAAGAAATGTTAAAGAAATCAATTGCTGTTATTTTATCTTGTCATTCTGCCAGCTTAAATCCTATCCCCCATACGGTATCAATGAATTCGGTATCGGTATGGTTTTTAAGTTTCTTACGGATATTGCTGATATGTACATTTATCGTTTTATCCTCGCCCAGATATATATCATCCCATGCATAATCGTAAATGGCCTGTTTTGAGAAAGCTTTTCCGGGATTTTTGAGCAATAATTCCAAAATTCTGAATTCATGCCTGGTAAGGTCGACCGGATTGCCGTTGATCTTAACAGAATAATGATCCGGATTCATCTCAAGCTCTTTATAAACGATCGTATGTGAATCGTTTCTACCATCTTCAGGCCTGTTGAACGACGTTTCAACGTCTGAAACAGTGGTTTTATCTTCTTTTGTTTCGTCAATATTCATCATGCTATTTTCAAGATGTCGTCTTAACCTTACTTCAACCCTGACCTCAAGTTCCTTGATATCAAAAGGTTTTGTAAGATAATCGTCCGCACCCAGGCGCAGCAGTTCGATCTTCGAATCGATACTGTCCTTTGCCGAAACTACGATCACGGGAATATCCGAGATATTCTTTATCTCATTTATTACATTTTCACCATTCATCCCCGGAAGCATAAGATCAAGGATCACAAGGTCGATCCCGCCGTTCTTGACGTGCAGCAGGCCTTCCGTTCCGGAAAATGCCTGCAGGCAGGAATATCCGGCCAGCTCGAGAGCTTCTTTTATCATATTATTGATAAGATCATCATCTTCAACAATAAGTATGGCAGACTTCATATCTTCTCCTATAAAAAAACCGGGTCATACTCCCCGGTAAAGTTTCTTATAATTCTGAGTTTCGTTTACGAAACTCACAAGACGAAATCTTCGATTCGGGAGTTTTGCCTCTCTTTCTTCAATAACAATCAATTTCAAGGCAAAACTCCTAGAGTTATTAGAAACTGTTAGATTTGGTTCTTTCAAATCTTACAGTTTCTTATAATTCGCTCCCCGAGTTGGGCTCGAACCAACAACCCTTCGGTTAACAGCCGAATGCTCTGCCATTGAGCTATCGAGGAAAATCCATTTACTACAATAAAGATAATAACTATTCAGGTAAAAAAAGTCAATATTAAACTTTATCAGCGCAAAATCGGTTTTTATAATGTATAGCAACGTAACCAGATGTTATAGTTGTCTATATGGAGGCAAATATACAAACCATTTCCCGATGTTGCCTGGTAATCATAATAGAAACTACCGTAAAAAGTTGATTCTTCCCAATCAACTACAAGGTAACCGTCCTCAATGTTCCACTGTATCACGTCATTTATGTTTTTCTCGAGGAAACATAATGCACTCTCTCCGTAATCCTCTGTATACAAGGTAAGATATGCACAGTCAAATTCACTCATTGTATCAAAAGATACTTCTCCGTCTTCATAATCAAAAAAATGTGAATTTCCCCGATCATCCGTATCTTCCATGTATATACCAAGAGCAGTCGTGTTGACCACATCGATATAATCGATATTCTCCGTCATCACAAGGTCTCTTATGAATTCGTCTTCATCACTAAAGTCGCCGTCATCTCCATCATCTGCACCGTTATTTCCATTGTCGTCAGAACCGGTATCAACGGAAACACCCTGGGTAAAATCATATTCTTCAAAGCATCCGCCTTCGGACCAGGGCCTGTCTACATAACGGAACCAGATATCTCCGGAAGGCGTTCCGCCCAATCCAAGCTCAAAGATACCATCATCATCGTAATCCGCACAGGAGATCAATTCGTTTCCGTCAAGCTCTGCTACAAGGTTTCCGATTCGAGAACCGTCTTTACTGTCATATACGGCATAACCGTTACCATCGTCAAATCTTGACAGACATACAGTAAGATCGGACTTTATCTGAAAATCCGAAGTATAGCTGCGCCAGGTTCTCCAATCACTGCCTGTTTCTGTTTCGTTATCAACTATGTTGTTATCGTCGTTTATATCATTGTCGGTATTTTTGTTATCAACAGTCTGGTTCGAATTACTGTTATCATTACCTTTCTGAGTATCGTTGTCCTTACCGCATCCTGCGAGCAAAGTTATGGCAGCGATCAGCATTAAACAAAGAACAATCTTTTTCATAATTATCTCTCCTCGTAAATTCTTTCAGATACAGTAAATGTACCTAAATACTTTAAAATGCAAACCGCTTTTGATTTTATCTAAATGTCATAAAAAAAACAAGTAACCAATAGTTACCTGTTAATCGTTTTCGTTTTGATTTAACTGCTATCATAGAGAACAAACTCTCCCGGAATCACGTCCGCATCCGCTTCCGAAGAAGCCTCAGACCAAGCCCTCGACCTATTAGTAGCGGTCAGCTCCATACGTTGCCGTACTTCCACCTCCGCCCTATCAACCTCGTCGTCTTCAAGGGGTCTTACTAACTTGTGTTATGGGATATCTCATCTTGAGGGGGGCTTCACGCTTAGATGCCTTCAGCGTTTATCCCGTCCAAACTTGGCTACCCGGCTATGCTCCTGGTGGAACAACCGGTGCACCAGAGGTTCGTCCATCCCGGTCTTCTCGTACTAAGGACAGCTCCTCTCAAATATCCTACGCCCGTGCCGGATAGGGACCGAACTGTCTCACGACGT
>JAFZNE010000145.1 GCA_017553035.1 Lachnospiraceae bacterium | reverse complement strand
GTTGTCAGGTGTGAGGCCTACGCGGAATTCGTTGTTCTTGATCTCTTTTACGCATCCGATCTTCATAGTGTTGATATCCTTTCATATTCATTTTTCATCGGGTATCCCCGAGAAACACCTCTACAATTATATTTGATATAAATAGAGTTCTCAATGACGGATATCGATTTTTAAAGCGGGAATTTATGAATGCGCTTATTCTTTTAAGAGTTCAGAGACCTTGTCGAGCAGTTGCTTTCCGCCCTCTGAGAAAGGCTCGAAAATAATCCCCATATGCCCTTCAGAGCCCTGGTCTATAAGCGTGTTAGTGACGCCCGCTTTTTCGAGCAGATCTTGGAAATAATAAGACATTCCTTTAAGCTCATCCTTACGGTTCGTGATAAGGACCGTCTTCGGCAAGAGCTTAAGCGATTTGTTATTCTCGGACACGAGATACGGATATCTCTTATCGGTCTCATATCCTTTGGGGAAGATCATCTTGCGCATGCCGTTATAAGCGATGCTCTTCTTGTAAAACTGCATCAGTCCGCAATCGAGGATAATGCCTTTGTATCTGTAATTGCGCTCAGCGATCTTATAATCCTGCCTCATCTTCTCATCAAGGCAGAGAAGGCATTCAGTCAAAGCATTAACGCCTCCCGAAGAATGGCCTGCGATATAAATGTTATCAGCATCTGCTTCATATTCAGAGGCGTGACTGATGATCCATCTGACTGCATTATCGATATCAGACACCTGGTCGAAGAAATCGCACTCAGGGTATATCAGGCTGTAATTCAAAGAGAAAACAACATATCCCCTGCTTGCCATCGCGTTGCAGAAAAGCTCATCAACATCCTTGTCGTGGGTGATAAAACCGCCGCCGTGAATATCGATGAGAACCGGCTTAGAAGTGCCGTCCTTTTTGAAATAAACATCGAGCATGTGCCAGGGATCTTCATCTTCAATATAGGACACATCAAATACTTCATTAATATCAGGATCTTTCTTCGAGTGATCAAGCCTTGCAACATCTTTTGCGTAGGCCTTGATGCCCTTCACTTTCATGTAATTGTCGATCATGTAAACACCTCTGTTTGTTTCAAAGGCTAATTATATAGCATTCGCGATCCGCGCGGGAAAATATCAGTGCAAATAAGCGCCGGTATCGGGGAATGCGAAAAAGCATTCAATACCGATACAAAATTCCTTCAAATGTATCGGAAATGCTTAGATTCCTTCGCTGACCGATAAATTTTCGAGCAACGTGTATCGGTAAAAGCGCTTAAGCTTCTCATTCCGATACAAACAACCACAATCTGTATCGGTAACGCAAGTTTTTTTAAAGATACCGATACGGCTTATCATTTTCCAATCAACACTCTGCAATTGATGATAACCGCGCACGTCATGGTAAAAACACGCCATTTCCCGCCACAAAAAACGCCCTGCATTTGAAGCAAGGCGTTTACGGATTTCTAATCAGTTGTTGATCACTCGTGATCGTAAGGGTAGATCTTCTCGATCGTTCCGTCTTCTGCGATGTTCAGCTTAGTGAACTTAACGCTTCTCTTGTGTGAGCATCCGCCGGATCTCTTTGCATCGTGATAGAAGAGATACCATTCGCCGTCGATCTGGACGATGGAGTGGTGTGTTGTCCATCCGATAACAGGCTCCATGATCCTTCCCTTGTATGTGAACGGACCTTCGGGTGAAGTACCTTCAGCATAGCAGAGGTAGTGTGTCGTGCCTGTTGAGTATGAGAAATAATACTTGCCGTTGAACTTGTGCATCCAAGGATCTTCGAAATATCTTCTGTCCTCATCGCCGGCCTTGATGGGCTAGCCGTTCTCATCGAGGATAGTGATCATCTTGGGAGCAGACTTGAAAGCTGTCATGTCAGGTGTGAACTCTGCAACCAATGCGCCAAGAGCCTTCTCATCACC
>JAFZNE010000144.1 GCA_017553035.1 Lachnospiraceae bacterium | reverse complement strand
TTCTTATTGCCCCAAAGATTGCTCCTCTTCAGGTCAATATAATCATTGTAGGCCATCTCGAGTATCTGTTTCTCGTTCGGAAATTTCAGGAGATGATAGGCCTCATGGTACTTATAGTACCCCGAATCGCAGAAGTATTCCCACCTGTTTTTTGATACTTCTATTATACCATAAAACCTTTTCAAATGCGCATAAATACTGAGATTTTTGAGTTTTAAATGTGAAAAATCCCCAGCGAAAGCTGGGGACTTTGTCGACAATCTGAGGTCTGCAGGAATTGCAGACCTTTCTAATCATTCTAATATTGTTGAGCAAAACGTATCCTCAGCTGTCCTGTTGAACGCTGTGTCTGGGATTCTTGCGTACGATCTCGGCACCTGCGGTAAGTTCGGTAATGATCGCAATATCAAATGTTGCGCTGAGCGAATCGATCCTGGAGAGGAGTTCGCCCTGTGAAGTCGAAACATACTTGGGTTTAAGCCTGTTGAGCGCAAAGCACAGGATATCGGTCTTGCAAATGTCGCAGGTACACACATTCAACTGCGGAAGCATCTTATCGAGTTTACGATCGACAATATCTTCCATAAGATTCTTAACTAAAACACTCATCACTTACCCTCCCTTATATGTTGCTATATTCAATTATAATTGTAAAAAATGCATTTTTCAAGTGATTAGTAGATTTTTCTTGCTATTTTCCGAAAAATTCTTTGTTTACAGCCTTTTGATACTTTACTATCATTGAAAATAGTTATATTATACTGATTGAAATACTGATCATGATGATCGGAACGGACAGGATTTAAGATATGAATGGATTATTTGATAACATAATAAACGGGATCTTTAACGGGAATATCACGTTGTTTGCCATTGCATGCGTTCTGGCGGCAGCGCTTGCCGTAGCCGGAACTTATCTGATGTATAAGATATTGTCACGTGAGATATTTACATATATTATCGCAGGGCTGCTAACCACGGTAGTCAATATTGCTGCAAGCTTCCTGTTTCACGATATTCTCCAATGGAACGAGAATCTTGTAACGATCCTTGCATGGATAGTAGCGGTTGCATTTGCTTACGTGATAAATAATTCCTGGGTATTTCAGTCGAAATATACCGGGGTCAAGGATGAGATCATCAAGATCGCGAAGTTCGTGGCCGGCAGGATATTCACGTATTTTGTCGAAGCTATCCCGATCTATATCCTTATCACCAGGATGGGTTATGATAAATATTATTGGATCATAAAATTCATACTGATCGTGATCGTAACGATCCTCAATTATTTCTTCAGCAAGTTCCTGGTATTCTTAAATAAACCGGAATCCGCAGAGAAATCTGAAATGAGTAAAGAGAAACAAGGTGAAGCGCAGGAAAAGCATGATTAATAGAAAACCAAAAATAAAGTAGAGGATGTAATGTATAAAAGTATTATTTTGAAAAAGGGCGAGGGCCGTACGATCAAAGCCGGCGGCGCCTGGATATATGATAATGAGATCGACCGGATCGATGAAGGGATCGATGACGGAGATATTGTAGAAGTCAACGATTTCGACGGGTATTATCTCGGCACGGGCTTCATAAACAGAAAGTCCAAGATCACAGTCAGGCTTCTGGCGAGGCGCAGCCATATCGACGATATGGACGCTCTGCTCAGGAAAAGAGTGAAAGATGCCTGGAGTTATCGCAAACAGTGTGTTGATATTTCAAGCTGCAGGTTGATATTCGGGGAAGCGGATTTCCTGCCAGGCCTTGTGATCGACAAGTTTGAAGATTATCTGGTCGTTGAATCGCTGGCACTCGGGATCGATAAGCTCAAGAACCGGATAATAGAATTCTTAAAAGACACCCTGGCACGTGACGGAATAGAAATACAAGGCGTGTATGAGCGCAGCGACGCCAAGGTCCGCGAACTCGAAGGTCTTTCAACAGTTAAGGGATTTATCGGAAATGAATTCAACACCGATATTGAGATTGTTGAAAACGGAGTTAAATATATCGTCGATATAAAGGATGGCCAGAAGACCGGATTTTTCCTGGATCAGAAATATAACAGGCTCGAAGTCCAGAGATTATGTGCCCATGCGGACAAGGTTCTTGATTGCTTTACACATACAGGATCATTTGCGCTGAATGCGGCATATGGCGGTGCAAAACATGTTCTCGCAGCCGATATTTCCGAGACTGCGATCGATATGGCACGTAGAAATGCGGTGCTTAACGGCCTCGATGACAGAATGGAATTCTATTGCGGCGATGTTTTTGAATTATTGCCTTCATTGATAGAGAAAAAAGAGCAGTATGATGTTGTGGTACTCGATCCGCCTGCATTTACGAAATCAAGATCGTCTGTTAAAAATGCGGCAAAAGGATATAAAGAGATCAATATCAAGGGGATGAAGCTTGTTAAGGACGGCGGTATATTGTGCACCTGTTCCTGCTCGCATTTTATGGAACCTGACATGTTCTATGAAGTCATAAAATCCGCCGCAAAAGACGCGCATAAACGCATAAGGCAGCTGAAGTACGCCACTCAGTCGCCCGACCACCCGATACTCTGGGGCGCCGATGAATCGGCATATCTTAAATTCTATATTTTACAGGTGATGGATGAAATCTGAGATAAAAGAAAAACCTGAACTGTAATAAAAAAAGCGCTGACCGATCAGCGCTTTTTATTTTTCAGTCACCGCCCACTGCAACAGGTTCGGCGTTGCAATTGGTAGTATAGTATTTGATCATTGCCGGATGGTGCTTTGCGATAACAGGTACCGGACCCGTAAGTGCAAGATCCCTTACATATTTCGCATTGTCGTAAATAAGGAAATGATCCTGGGCAAGATCGTTAAAGGGCAGAATAGGAGTATATTTCTTCTCTTCGTCGTCCATAAACATACCTCCTTTTCCTGTTAATTGATCGAAAATAATATAACAAATTTCTCTTTTATGAAATAATACAACGAATTTCACAAAAAATCAAGAATAATTTGTTTCTGCCATAATTTTGACACAAATTTCTGTTATGAAGTCAGTATGAGAAATAGTAGGTGGAGTTTGACCAGATTCAGTTAGATCAATTTTGACAGGAGGCGGGAATATGGTTATTTATGTTAATGATTCCGGAATATTCCGATCGGATAACAATATGTCTTACAATTCCGCGGCTTCGGTCAATCGGATTGAGAAGCTGAAGAATGTCACGGCTGATACACAGTCTGTTGTACGGGATGCGCAGAAGGCATTTGTTGCCGAGAATACACCGGCATACAACATCAGCATTTCGAGTGCGGGCAGGGCAGCGGTACAGTCCCTGAAGGTATTCAATGACGGTCTTTCCAAGATGAACGAGAACGGTAACGGTTTCGCGAATCTTATCACATCCAACCTTCGTAACGGTCTGGATGAAGTGAAGACAGGCACATATACCAACAGATATCTCGACAATACAGACAACTCGGTAACAAGCATTTATGACATTCAGCAGGCTAATCTCAGCGCGACCTCAGGTGTAGCAGGCAATGAAGCTACAGAAGAGGTTTCCGTATCGCGTGAGACACCGCAGGCTGCTCCGGCCGAGCCTTCACAGGTGGCAGATGAGGATTACGATGCCGATTCAGCATCTTCTTCATCGGTCAACCCCAACAATCTGACACGTTTTTCGGAGTTCCAGCTCCGCCAGATGGTACTTGAAGGTACTATCACAGGAGGCGATCTGAACAATGAGCTCGCGAAACGTGCTAGCGACACCGGTCTTCGTATCGAGCCTTCACAGGAAGCCGCTATGAAGCAGGCTGTTGCAGCTTACGATTACCAGATGGCTTATCAGATCAATGCAACAATGACGCAGTAAGATCTGATATCTCAAGGATGGCATTTCAACACAAGGAGGTGTTATTATGGCTGTTAACGGAATTTCGGGAGATTCGGGCAATTTCTTCGCATCAATGCTCGGAAGCAAATCGACTTCCAAATCTGAATCATCAAGCGGGATCGATGCTCTGTACGGTGGTGGATCTACCGTAAGTATGGGTGATTATGCGCTGATACAGAACGGTGCGTACAAGAAACTTCTGAATGCATATTACAACAAGAAAGATACTGCTGAGACCGCAGAACAGAAAGCCGAGAAGATCAATCTTACCACTTCTTCATCCGATGCATCGGGATTGAATCAGGATATCAACAAGCTTTTGAATTACGCGATCACCGAAGACAATCGCGAGAATATCAAAGCAAGCCTTAAATCGGTTGTTGACAAGTACAACAATCTGATCGATTCGGCAGCCAAGGTTGATGATGTTTCGGTACTTAGACAGGCACTGTGGATGACACAGGATACATCGGCACTTGCGGCTACACTGTCGGATATAGGTATTTCGGTCGGTTCGAACAATAAACTGACATTTGATGAAAGCAAATTCGACAATGCTCAGCTCTCAAGTCTGAATACGGCAATGAGTGGTCGCAGTTCTTATTTCGGCAAGCTTGCGGACAGGTCGGCAGCATTGAACAATGCCGCATCCAAGACACTTACAGGCAGCTCGGCCAAATCATTGTACAAGCCCAACGGAGATTATGCCAAGAATCTGACCGGCAATAATGTCGACAAGGCTGAATGATGAGATAGTTTAGTATTCAACAGGGGCATCAGGCAGATGCCCCTGTATTTTTGACGTATATATGGGAGGCTTATGATGGGAGTTTTATCGGGGATCGAACCTGCAAAGGTGTTTGAATATTTTGAAAAGATCTGTTCCGTTCCTCACGGATCGGGCAATACAAAGAAGATCAGCGATCTGTGCGCTTCATTTGCAAAAGATCTTGGTCTTAAATATGTTCAGGATGAGTTGAACAATCTGATAATCTATAAACCCGGAAGCGCGGGAAGAGAGAACGAAGAACCCGTTATCCTTCAGGGACATATGGATATGGTTTGTGCAAAGACCGCCGACTGCACGAAGGATATGGCCGAAGAAGGTCTTGATATATTTGTCGACGGTGACTTTGTAAGAGCAAAAGATACTTCGCTTGGCGGAGATGACGGTATAGCTGTAGCAATGATCCTTGCTCTGCTTTCTGACGGATCATGTTCACATCCTCCGATCGAGGCGGTATTTACCGTTGATGAAGAAGTGGGAATGGACGGTGCCGCAGGGCTTGATATGAGCCTGCTCAAAGGCAGGAGAATGCTCAACCTTGATTCCGAAGACGAAGGCATTTTTACCGTGTCCTGCGCCGGAGGTCTGAGGACCGACTGCTCGATCCCTGTTGATAAAAACAATATCGTGATAATAAATGACAGTCGTAAAAATGTCTGCTATAAAGTTACGATCGGTGGTCTTATAGGAGGTCATTCCGGCTGTGAAATAGACAAGGGCCGCGCAAATGCGATAAAAATGATGTCAAGGTTCCTATACGGAGTTTCTGATGAACTGAAGAGCCTCAAAATGTGCAATATCGAAGGCGGCAAATTCGACAATGTTATCTGCAACAATTGTGAGGCCGAGATAGTGGTGGATTGCGAAGAAGCAGGCGCTTTTGAAGAGCTCGCAAAACGTTATGATACCGATTATAAAAATGAATTTGCCGTAACGGATCCCGGAATAAGCCTGACTGTAGAGAAGATAAACCTATATTCAGAAAAACCTGCTTTCAGTACTGATGATACATTGAGATTTACAAGGGCATTATTCCTTGTTCCGCAGGGGATTATTGCGATGAGCAGTGATATTAAGGGACTTGTACAGACATCGGCCAATCTGGGGATTGTTAAGGTAAAGCCGGAGAAACTCCAGTTTTCATGCTCGGTAAGATCATCCGTTGCATCACAGAAATTTGCTGTACGCGACAGGATCGAAGCAGCCGTTACTTCACAGGGAGGCTATATCACAACTCGCGGCGATTATCCGGGCTGGGCTTACAGAAAGGATTCGAAGGTAAGGGACGTATTAAGCCGCCTTTACGAAGAAGAGTCCGGCAAGAAACCGGTAATAACCGCTATCCACGCCGGTCTCGAGTGCGGACTGTTCAGTGAGGCAATTCCCGGCCTTGATTGCGTATCGATCGGCCCGGACCTGAAAGATATTCATTCGGTGAATGAAAGGATGAGCATATCCTCAGTGGAGAGATTATATAAACTCGTGAGGAGATTCCTGGAGGAGATATAAGAAGCCATTTGATATTATGTGCGTTGTTTTTCAGATAGGCGGCTTCACTCTCAAAATATATACTTGAAAAAGGCTTCCGCGCAAAGAACTTCTAAGACTGTTTTCAGCTGCAAAGTTCTTCGCAAAATCCGCAAAACTCGCCTAACTTTTCTGATAAAAATACTATCAGAAAAGTTGGCTCAAACAGTTGCGAATTTTGCTCAAAAGCAGCTTTAGACAGTCTAAGAAGTTCTATTGCTTGTTTACAAATGAGCAAGCTCATTTGTGATTTTTTTCAAGCATACATTTGAGAGTGAAGCCGCTTTTTATTAGGTAATATAATAATACACAGAATTTAATATAGACCTCTTCATGATAATAAAAAAGAGGTATCACATCACATAAAAAATATCGGATGCGATAACCTCTAAATATTCTGATTTTATATAATGAGCTTATTTAACCTTCTCGGGCTCCGGATATTCGGTTCCGAATGTTTCTACCGTTACTTTCTTCATTTTCTGGGTTTCGTAAGGTCTGTCGTAGTAATCGGTAGGAGTTGATGCTATGGCATCTACTACATCCATACCTTCGGTAACCTTTCCGAAAGCCGCATACTCTCCGTCAAGATGCGGAGAATCCTTATGCATTATAAAGAACTGCGAGCCGGCTGAATCGGGGAACATGGAACGTGCCATGGAAAGGACGCCTCTTTCGTGCTTGAGGTTATTGGTGAAGCGGTTATTGGTGAACTCGCCTTTGATCGAATAGCCGGGATCACCGGTTCCGTTTCCGTCGGGACATCCGCCCTGGATCATGAAACCCTCTATTACACGATGGAAGATCAAACCATTATAGAACCCTTTATTTATCAATGAAATAAAATTATTGACTGTATTCGGGGCAATTTCGGGATACAGCTCAGCTTTGATGGTCTTGCCGTTTTCCATTTCAATAGTTACTATTGGATTGCTCATTGTTAACCTCCTTTAATCGGTACAACCAATCTGTACCTATTTTTTTGCTTGCTTAATTCTACACCATAATATAAAATATGTCCATAGAAGAGGAAAATATGATATTAAGCTATAATACAAAGGTCTTTAGCTGAAATCAAGACCGCCAAGGTCTTTCAACCTACGTATTATGGCAAAAGAGGATGATACTATGGCTTTAAAATACTGGCAGACGATGACGGAGCGGGAAAATTCCGCGCCCGTGAAAAAATATGAATTCAATCCGGCTGAAGAGGATACAAGTGCGGTTGCGGAAGCCGGAGCGGAAGATGAAGGGGAAGATACCGCGTCAGAGGAAGAGGTAAGGAAACATTCCAATCTCCCCAGACCGATAGCTTTTATCTTTAAAGTATTACTGGCGCCTCTGGCGATCATCGGAGTGACTCTGGTGTTTGCGGCTATCATCGTATTTACGGTTGCGATCACCGTCATGTCGCTTGGCTCTGTGGCTCTGGGTGTATTTGCGATTGTAGAAGGAATAAGGAACTTCAGCACAGCGCATTATGCCTCGATCGAGTGTATTGGAATCGGATTCGCCGCTGCGGCTCTTGGACTGCTGTTATTTACACTGGCACTGAGATGCATTTTACGATTTGTGCCTCATACGTCGGGGCTGTATGGCAGATCACTGAAAGCGATCGGAAGATTGTAGAATATAGTGTTTTAGGCCGGCGATAAGATTGTAAGAGGAGACATGATCTGAAATATGAAAAAGTTCAATAATGTTTTACTGATAATAGCGCTGATATTCGTGATAATCGGTAATCTGCTGTATTGGGGAGCCAAGCTTATCAAGCATATCAACAGGGAAGATTATAATAAAAATATCGGAAACGCAACGTACGATGTGAACGGCGAAGTCGACTCCGTGAATATAAATGTCCAATCGGTCGATGTTGTGATAACCGCAGCCGATTCATTCGGGTGCAGGTTCGAAAACGTGGATACTTCAACTTCGAATGCCTATATCAAGGATAATACATTATTCATCGAAGCAAAAAACAAAGAAAATATGGATATCCTCGGATGGAATGTAGGTAATTGTATAGATCCCGGAACTAAAGCCAAAGTATATGTATATATTCCGGCAAAAGAACTGAAGAATTTTAAGATCGATATGGGTGCCGGAAATCTCAATGCTGACAGCATTTTATCCGATAATATGGTCATTCAGGTAGGAATTGGAAGTATTTATATTAACAAATTATCGGCTAAGAACAGCGGAGCGCTGCAGATCGGTGGCGGAAAAGTGAAAATATATGATCTAGATGCCCGCGATATCTCGTTAAAAAGCGGCATAGGCTGTATGAATGTGACTATGTCCAGGCCCGCCGGAGATTTTCTTGTCACTACAAAGGTTTCCGTGGGAAAATTAAATATGTATAATGGCTGGAGGCTCGGAATAAAAGCCGAACTCAGCTCTGATACCAACGGAAACAAGAAGGTAAATATAACTAACGGTGTTGGATGCATTACCGTTCAATGATCGAATAATATAAAAACTATTCTGTAAGAAAAACCAAGTCGAATTACCGGATGATAAGATGACGGTAATCTGACTTGGTTTTATTATGCTATATGGTTTAATGAATGAATCTAAATTTAAGCACGGCGGTGGACTTTGATCGCAGGGTTTAGATTTAAAACAGGTAGCATTTTTAATGTTTTGTCGCGGCTTCGAGCCATGCGGCGGTCTCATCATCAAGATAAGGCATCAGTTTTTCTTTTACCTTGGCGTGATATTCGTCGATAAAGCGGATCTGGGCGTCATTAAGTTCTTCCCAGATAACGGGACGCAGATCGTAAGGGCAGAGCGTCATGGGCTCGAACTGTAGGAACTGTCCGAATACATTTTTATTGCCTTTTACGACCATCACATCATTTTCGATACGGATCCCGTATTGATCCTCAATGTAAATACCGGGCTCGTCGGAAAGAAGCATTCCTTCGCGGAGGGGAGTGGTGCAGCTCTTACGCTGTGTGCTCCAGAAGATGCTTACGGGCGGTTCGTGAACATTAAGGTAAAATCCGATGCCGTGGCCGGTGCCATGTTCATAATCGAGATCTTCGGCCCAGAAAGGTGCGCGCGCGAGCATATCAAGAGTTGAACCGGTGACACCTTCGGGGAAATGAGCCATCGCAAGATCGATATGAGCGCGGAGTACGGTAGTATAATGGTGGCGCATGATATCGCTCAAAGGCCCGAGCGTGATCGTACGTGTGATATCAGTTGTCCCGCGCAGATACTGTCCGCCGGAATCAACGAGAAGGAATCCTTCGGGTTTGAGCTCCACATCGGTTTCGGGAGTGGCTTCATAATGGATTATTGCACCATGAGCGTTGTATCCCGCGATCGTCTCAAAACTGATACCTACAAATCCTTCACCGAGACTTCTGAATTCTTCGAGCTTGTCAGCTGCTGAAATTTCGGTGATCTTTATACGGCCGATATTGGTGTCAAGCCAATGCAGGAATCTGACCATTGCAACCCCGTCGATAATATTGGCTTTTCTGAGGTTCTCAGCTTCTGTTTCATTCTTGCAGGCCTTCATAAGTACCGAGGGATTTTCTTCCTCCTTCAGCACCGTATTATCCTTAAGGATGCTGTAAAGCATATAATTAAGCCTGTTCTTGTCAATAAGGATATTGTGTCCTTTAAGATCATGCCCGGAAACATATTCGTAAATTGAATCATAGGGACGTATCACTATCCCAAGCTTATCCAGATAAGCCTTTACATCATTGTCTAACGCCGCTTCCTGTACAAACAGAGTTCCGCCTTCGGCATTGATAATGAGATATGATAGAAATACGGGATTGCAGACAACATCACTGCCTCTCAGGTTAAGTATCCAGGCTATGTCGTCAAGAGAAGTAACGATATGATGTTCACAGTCGGCTTCTTTCATAGCAAGGCGTATGCGCTCAAGCTTATCGGAGGCTGAACACCCGGTATATTCTTCGGAAAGGACCGAAATCGGATTGCAGGAGAGTCCGGGTCTGTCCTTCCAGATCAGGGAAACAAGATCCACATCGAAACGCAGGTGAGCACCGGCTTTATCCGCAGCTTCTTCAAGCTGCTTTCCTTCAAATACCGAGAAAACCCTCCCGTCAAATGCAAGGGTCTGGTCCTTCTCAAGTGTATCGGCAACATAATCATGAAGTGTGGGAACTCCGGGCCTTCTCATGCGCATGAGTTCGATCCCGCTGCCTTTCAGCTGTTCCTCGGCCTGCAGGAAATACCTTCCGTCGGTCCACAGAGCAGCATGGGATGAAGTTACAAGAAGAGTGCCGTTAGATCCGGTGAATCCGGACAAAAACTCTCTTGCCCTGAAATAGTCACCGACGTATTCGGAACTGTGATAATCCGATGTAGGAACGATATAACAGTCAATATGCTCCAGCGCCATCAATTTGCGCAGATTATTAAGATTATCGGTTACAGACATTTACAGATCCCCCCATATATGAATTTCTTCCCTGATATCCATTATACCATTGAATTTTAAAAATAAAATAGTAAAATATTCTTTAGGTTTTATTGTACATATGAGGATAGATCTTATGAATATTTTGATGATAATTATGTCGGTTTTTTTGATCGTATGTGCCGTAGCCGTAAGTTTCACAAGAAGTATACTCTCCTCGATAGTGATATTTTCGGCCTACAGCCTTATAATGTCGGTCATGTGGATCCTGATGGAATCACCGGATCTTGCGATCACCGAAGCTGCGGTGGGAGCGGGTGTTACCGGGATCCTTTTCTATGCAACGCTGAAGAAGATCAACCAGATCGATATCAATTTCTATAAACGAGGTCCACTGGATGAAAAAAATAAAAACAGACCGGCGGGCGATATATCGGCAAAGACGCTCAAAGCATCGGCCGCCATTTACAGGGTCGTGGCTCTGGTATGTGTACTGACGCTTGCGGTACTGCTCGTGGCCACCGTACTGAACCTGCCTGAAGTCGGGCAGATAAGCAATCCCGACAACAATGAGGTATCTGAAAGATATATAGAAAAAGGTATCGAAGAGACCGGAGCGATCAATTTTGTGGCCGGAATGATCCTTGATTACAGGGCTTTTGATACATTCGGAGAATCAAATGTCCTGTTTGTAGCTACCATATGTGTCATGGTAATGTTGAGGATCAGCAAAAAACGTGATCCCGGTGAAGAAACCAATGCCGAAGAAGAGGAGGTCAGCGACCGGTTCTATGAACCGGCCAATGACACGATCCTTCAGGTAATGTCGTTGATCATATTTCCGGTGATCATGGTATTCGGGATATATGTGGTCCTGAACGGACACCTGTCGCCCGGAGGAGGCTTCTCCGGAGGCGCGGTACTCGGTGCCGGTTTCATTCTGTATCTGAATGCATACGGATTTGAGAAGACGGACCGTTTTATGAATGCCAAAACAGTAAAATGGATCACATTCATCGCACTGATGGTATATTGCCTCGCAAAGAGCTATTCATTTTTTACCGGTGCCAACCATCTTGAATCCCATATTCCGCTCGGAACACCCGGAGCGATCCTGAGCTCGGGACTTATACTGATACTGAATATATGTGTCGGCATGGTCGTAGCCTGCACAATGTATTCATTTTACGCACTTGTCAGAAGGGGACGTATCTGATGTATGAACTGATAATGACACATCTGAACGATGTGGTCGCAGCGGTATTGTTCGCGATAGGACTTGCCAATCTGCTGTTTCAGAAGAATATGATCAAGAAGATCATAGGACTGAATATCATGGATACTTCGGTCTATCTGCTTCTCGCGTCACAGGGCTATATCCGCGGACTTGCGGCGCCCATCATGACTGACGGGAATACGGATGCGGGAAACTATATCAACCCGATCCCGAGCGGCCTTGTACTTACCGGAATCGTTGTATCCGTAAGCGTTACGGCACTCATGCTTTCGCTTACGATAAGGATATACAAAAAATATCATACCCTCAATCTTGATGAAGCATTGATGAGGGTAAGACAAGAGGAATGACGGATATGGAAATTATAAGGAATTTTCCTTTCTTTTCGATAATGATCTGCATGTTTTCGGCCATTGTCACATCCGTTCTTCCTGCAAAAGCAGCCAGATATCTGACAAGGGCGGCGCTGATCGCGGTAATGGTGCTTTCGGCGGTATTGCTGGTCAATTTAAGAGGAAGCGGAACGAGCTTTCCGTATATGATGGGGCATTTTCCGGCACCCTGGGGTAATGAGATCAGGGCGGGAGAGCTGGAAGCCCTGATGGCGCTGTTCATTTCGACAGTGGCGCTGTTCTCGGTAATGGCGGGAATGCCTGCCGTACTCAAGGATATTGATGAGGACAAGCAGAACCTGTATTTTATACTGGTCGATCTGATGACCGCATCGATCATTTCGATGATATATACAAATGACCTGTTCACCGGATATGTATTTATCGAGATCAACACGATCGCCGGATGCGGCCTGATCATGATCAGGCAGATAGGCAAATCGGTCGTTACAGCGATGAGATATATGATCATTTCGCTGGTGGGATCCGGTCTGTTCCTGATAGGCGTCACGATGCTGTATACGATTTCAGGACATCTGCTGATGCCGAATATCCGCGAAAGCATAGCGGAACTTGCCGATAACGACAAATATTCGGTTACGCTGACAGTTGTTGTGGGTCTTATAACGGTAGGACTTGCGATCAAATCCGGACTGTTTCCCTTCCATCTGTGGATCCCCGATGCTTACGGATATTCGAATGTCGCATCGAGTTCACTGCTTTCATCGATCGTTTCGAAAGGCTATATACTGCTACTCATCAAGATATTCTACCGTGTGATCGGATTCGATATCATCGTAAAGAGCGGTGTTAACAATATTCTGTTTGTATTCGGCGTTACAGCCATGATCATGGGATCGCTTGCCGCGATCCGCGAAAAGAATATACGACGGATGATCGCATATTCTTCGGTAGCCCAGATAGGTTATATCTATATGGGTATGGGGCTCGGGACCAAAGCCGGAACTGTTGCGGCATTGTTCCATATCATTTCGCACGGAGCCACCAAATCGCTGCTATTCCTTTCATCGGCTGAATTTACCGAGGGTTCGCACAGCAAGGAATTTTCAGAGCTCTACGGAACAGGCAGGAAATACAGAGGATCGGCTCTGTGTTATTCGATCGGAGCATTTTCGATGGTCGGATTCCCGCTGCTTTCGGGTTTCATTTCCAAGTATATGTTTGCAACGGCTGCCGTCGGGCACAATCTGAAAATGATCCTGGCGTTGGGAGCACTTGCCCTGAGTACGATACTGAATACGATCTATTTCCTGAAATCGGTTATCGTTATTTATTCCGATGACCCGAAGAAACGCAGGCCGCAAAGCCTTGAAACTTATCTGAGCGGCGCGGGCGGTATGATGAGTTCGAAAATGCAGTATTTCTGCTCGATCGGAGCTTTGACTGTCATTAATTTCCTGCTCGGGATCAAGGCGCAGACGATCATTGATATAATCTCGGAAGGTCTTGAAGTATTTGGGTGAGGATAATTCACCTCATCCGATTCGGTCAGCTTTGCTGACCGAATCACCTTCCCCTTGAGGGGAAGGCAAAATATAAACATAGAAGTATAAGAGGGACAACATGATAATACTTTCAGCAGTTTTATTTCCAATAATTGCAGGCTTATGTCTGCTGATCATCAAACAAAAGAGGGGAGAGAAGCTCCAGAAGATCCTCTTTCTCGGCGCAACCGTTATTTCTGCGATCCTGACGCTGATCGCGCTGTACGGAGGCCCCGAGAATATCAGCAGCATCAGGCTGTGGGCTGTTACCGAGAAGATCTGTATGGAGCTGGGGACCGACGGTATCTCGAAACTGTTCGGTACTCTGATGGCCCTGATGTTTACCGTAGTTGCTTTTTACTCGGTTTCATATATGGCGCATGACGAGAACAGGTTCCGTTTCTACGGATTCTATCTGTGTGTATTCGGCGTTCTGAACGGAATATACATGTCTTCCAATCTTGTCACAATGTACCTGTTCTACGAGCTGATGACACTGCTTTCACTTCCTCTCGTACTTCATGATCTTACAAAAGAGGCGATCAGCGCCGGATTTAAGTATCTGTTTTATTCGATCGCCGGTGCATTTATGACGCTGATCTCGATATTTATGATATATCAGTATTCTTCGGAAGTTACGTTCAGAGGCGGCGGAATAATCGATGCCGCCAAGCTCGGCGGACATGAAACGGAACTTCTGATCTTTACTATGATGGCGATCGTAGGTTTCGGATGCAAAGCGGGTCTGTTCCCGATGCATGACTGGCTGCCTACGGCTCACCCCGTGGCACCCGCTCCAGCAAGTGCGATCCTTTCCGGTATAATCACTAAATCAGGTGTTATAGCTATCATAAGGCTTGTATTCTTCAGCATCGGTGCCGACAGGATCAAAGGAACACCCGTGCAGACCGCTTTTATGGTACTGAGCCTGCTTACAGTCTTTATCGGTTCGATGATGGCCTATATGGAAAAGGTCATGAAGAAGAGATTCGCATATTCGACAGTCAGCCAGGTTTCATATGTTCTGTTCGGTATTGCGACACTGCATCCGGTAGGTATCGTCGGCGCTCTGATGCATATCATTTTCCATTCGGTAATCAAGGATGATCTCTTCCTCGTAGCCGGCGCGGTGATCCACAATACAGGGATTACAAGGGTAGATGAGCTCAAAGGCATCGGCAGAAGGATGCCGCTGACGATCTCTGCTTATACGCTTGCTTCACTTGCACTTGTCGGAATACCTCCGTTTTCAGGCTTTGTCAGCAAATGGTACCTGTGCTCGGGAGCCCTGGATGCGAATATCGGCGCATTTTCATATATCGGTCCGGCTATTCTGCTTATAAGCGCGCTGCTTACAGCAGGGTATCTGTTCCCTATTACGATCGACGGATTCTTCCCCGGTAAGGATTTTACGGGAAATACCGAAAAATGTGAGCCGGATCTGAAGATGCTGATCCCCGTTATCCTGCTCGGAGTTCTGGCACTGATGCTCGGCGTATTTCCCGGAAGGCTTGAACAGGGAATAGAAATGATAATTTCACAGATGGGTATGTCTATGTGAAAATAAACTTTTCACACAGCGGATTTGTGCTGCGTCATCATCGTACAAATTCGTTAATTGGCTATGACATGGAGCTAAATAAATATGTTTGAAATGATGGTTTCGTTTTCCGTGTTCTTTCCGATCCTTGCGGGCGCAGTTCTGTTCATGTTTCCGGAGATCAAGGCAAAGACAAGGAATATTTATACTTTCGTCATCTCACTGATCAATCTGGCGGCTGTCTTATATATTGCCGCTAACTGCAGCTGGGGCAATATGTTTATCGATGGGGCATATCTTGGAGGGCCGTTCCCAAACGATGCTTATACCGCAAAGATAAAGCTAATGAGTTTTACCGACACGCTGACGCTTCAGTTTGGAGTTGACGGACTCGGGATCCTGTTCTCGCTGCTTGTAAGCATATTATGGCCATTTTCGCTGCTGTATGCATTCGAGTACATGGAACATGACAAGAGACAAAATACTTTTTTCGCGTTCTTTATGATGACGCTGGGATCGGTGCTCGGAATAGCGTATTCGGGTGATCTGTTCTCGATGTATGTATTCTATGAGGTCCTGAGCCTTGTAACATTCCCGCTGGTAATGCATGAGCAGACGCAGGAAGCCCAGAAAGCGGGCAGGCAATATCTGGTATACATGCTCGGCGGCGCGGCATTCGCATTCGTCGGAATGATCGTGGTAATGAATTACAGCTCTACGCTTGATTTTGTACCGGGAGGAGTGATCAACTCAACTGCCTGGATCAACAATCCGGGCCTGATGCTGACGATATTCTTTATAACATTTATGGGATTTAGTGTGAAGGCAGCGATGATGCCGTTCGGAAGATGGCTGATCAAAGCTTCTGTTGCACCGATGCCGGTTACGGGTCTGCTTCATGCCGTCGCGGTAGTAAAAGCGGGTGCATTTGCGACGATAAGACTGATATATTATACCTACGGATGCGATAATCTACGTGGAAAATGGCCTCAATACGTACTGATAGGACTGACAGCCGCTACCATATTGTACGGTTCGGGAATGGCGATCAAGGAACTTCACCTGAAACGAAGGCTGGCTTATTCCACGATCAGCAACCTGAGTTATGTTCTGTTCGGAGCGCTGCTTATGAGCCCGGAGGGCATGGAGGCGTCACTTACGCATCTGGTGATGCATGCGGTAACCAAGATCGGCCTGTTCTTCTGCGTCGGCGCGATGATGCATACGAACAACAAAGTATGGCAGTATGAGATCGACGGCATAGGGTATAAAATGAAATATACTTTTGCCGCATTTACGATCTGCGGCCTGTCGCTGATCGGTGTGCCGCAGCTGGGATGTTTCATCAGCAAATTACGGCTTCTGACAGCCGTTATCGACGATTCGGGTATATTTGCCTATATCGGAGGAGGCGCGATCCTGCTTTCTGCGTTATTTACGGCGATCTATCTGCTGACTACGGTCATAAAGGGTTATTTTCCGACGGACGGTCATAAATGTGACGGATACGATCAGCTGAAGGAAGCCGGATGGAAGATGCTCGTTCCGATCGGCTTTGCTGCGGTAATGACAACGGTGCTCGGTCTGTGCTGGAAACCGTTGATGAGTTTTTTGGGAAAGATCACTTCTTTGATGTGAGTGATAGACCATTTTGACTGATAGAATAGTATTTTTATTTTCAGGAGGCTATTGTGCGGGGTAATACTTTACTTCTGATCCTCGTCATGTGGCCTGTCGCCGGCTCATTTCTGATGTGGCTGATGTGCGGCAGAAGCTTTAGACGCGCGGATCCGGAAAAAGATGTCAAAGGGTATTCACCTGTTAAATTATGGCTTATGACACTGGGTGTCACAGGCTTTGAAGGCATGCTCCTGATCGCCGCGTGGCTGTACGGGCCCGTGATCAAAATGGATACTTATACGATCGGACGCTTCGCAGGTTTTGGTCTGAAATTTGCATTCGACGGATTCAGGATCGTATATGCATTTATCACAACGCTGATGTGGTTCTGCAGTACACTGGTTGCAAGAGACTATTTTACTGACGGCGAGAACCTTATGAGGTACCACATTTTCAGCATGTGGACCTTCGCCGCAACTATAGGTGTATTCTTATCAAACGATCTGTATACGACATTTATATTCTTTGAAATAATGTCACTGGCTTCATACGCTTTTGTTGCTCATACCGAGAAAGCCGACGCGATGAAGGCTGCGGGAACTTACCTTGCGGTAGCAGTTATCGGCGGCCTGGTAATGCTGATGGGCATCATGCTGCTGAGCAATGTCTGCGGAACGCTGAATCTTAGAGAGATAAAGGAAGCGGCCTCTGCAGTTCTTGGTGGAAACGATACATCGGCAAAGAATAAGCTCTGGGCTGCCGGGATCATGATCCTGTTCGGATTCGGAGCAAAAGCAGGATGTTTCCCGTTACATATCTGGCTGCCGAAGGCCCATCCGGTTGCACCGGCTCCGGCGAGTGCGCTTCTGTCGGGCGTACTTACGAAGAGTGGTGTTTTTGGCGTTATAGTTCTTTGCCTTGAAATATTCCATGATGTTGATGCTTTCGGGCTTCTGATCTGCATCCTCGGAATGTTTACGATGCTGACCGGAGCGATCCTTGCCGTATTTTCTGTTGATCTGAAGAGAACGCTCGCATGTTCATCGGTTTCACAGATAGGTTTTATCCTGATCGGGTGCGGACTGGTACCTTTACTGAAGGAAGAGTGTACTTTGGCACTTTCCGGTGCAATGCTCTATATGGTCAACCATTCGCTGTTCAAACTGACATTATTCCTGTGCGCGGCAGTTGTCTACATGAACCTGCACAAGCTCAACCTGAATGATATAAAAGGTTTCGGTATCGGGAAACCTTATCTGAAGGTGCTGTTCCTGATCGGCGCTCTTGGAATTTCCGGCGTTCCGCTGCTATCGGGCTATGTTGCCAAGACCCTGATCCATGAAGGTATAGTTGAATACATTCACGTCGCCGGAGGGCTGGCCGGATTTTTCAAGGTTCTCGAGTGGCTGTATCTGATAAGCGGCGGAATGACATTTGCATATATGACAAAGCTGTTCTATTGTCTGTTTGTGGATAAACCGTCCGAGTCGGAGAGCAAGATTCAGCATAACAAGGAAAATAAACTTCACGATAGTACACACGGAACGCATGCGGATGTACATCACGATGAGAATGATGCACACGGGAGCAATTCGGGAAACCATCAGATCGGAATCGGTATGGTGTCATATTCCGCGATCACGGCCCCCGCTGTCTTGATAGTTGCATTCGGACTCGGTGCAAAGCTGTATATTTCGAAGCTCGCAGTATTTATGGGCAACTTCAATACATTTTCATATAATTTCGAACAGCATGAAATACTGAATGAGATCAAGATCTTTTCACTGGAAAATCTGAAAGGCAGTATGATATCGATCAGTATCGGAATAGTCTTCTTCCTGCTTATCAGAAAATTCCTGTGTGGTAAAAATGCAAACGGGACGATATATTATAAAAACCTGTGGCCTGCGAAGCTTGATCTGGAAGAACTGATCTACAGACCTCTGCTGCTAGGATTTTTCCCCTTCCTTTTCAGGACTGTGGGTGCATTTATCTGCAATACGCTGCCCAAAGCCCTGTTCCGGGGGACGATGTTCGCATTGAAGAAGATCGGACACTTTATCTCAAATGTATTGCCTAAAGCCCTGTTCGGTGCGGTGATGTCGATTTTGAAGAAATTGACCGATCTTGCTTCGAACATATTTGACCGGACGATCGCATTACTTAGCAATACGGTTTTCAGACCTTTCCGTCATAAAGATCACCCGATAGTGGAGTCGATGAAATCAAAGCTTGCATTGACTGAAAAAACAGGCAGGATAATCACTTCAACATTGTCATATGGTATGATGATGATATGCGTCGGATTGATTATCACATTATTGTATCTTTTATACTTGCTATTTTCGTAAATTCGTGGTACAGTATTAGCAAACGTGAAATTCGGAGGTTTTATAGCTAATGGCTGAAGCTTTGGATATAAAATATATTAACCCTTTCCTGCAGGCTACAATAAGTATTCTTGAGATGCTTGGTATGCCCGGCGGCAAGGTAGGAAAGCCCGGACTTGCGGAGCTGACATTCGAAGAAGATACATTTCTTATACAGGTCGGTGTTACGGGAGCCATGCGCGGACAGGTATTTTTCAGAATGACCGATACCAGTTCAAAATCGATCGCCAGCACTATGATGATGGGCATGCCCGTTACTGAACTTGATGCGATGGCATGTTCGGCACTTGGAGAGCTTGGCAACATGATCCTCGGTAATACTGCGACTCTGTTCTCGACCCAGGGTATAATTTTCGATATTACGCCTCCCGTATCGATGCACGGCAAGAAGATGAAGCTGACTTCGGATATTCCCGCGATATCGATACCTGTCAATATCAATGATGAGGAGTATATCCGCCTGTACATCTGCGTGAAGGAAAATAAATAAAATAAATTGAATTATAATAATGCATACAAAAAGAGGCATCTTTAAGATGCCTCTTTTACATTGTCTCTTTTTACATTTGTTCGTTATATAGCTTGATCTCGCCTCCGACATTTTTAACAACAAGATTGACGAATGTAGAGGTTACGGAGTAGTAGGCTCCGGAAATATTGATCTTGACATTCGGGTACAGGTACTTGTGTACAATGATCTTGGAGTTAGAGTAGGCGGCCAGGATGAGCTTGGTCTGCTCGAGCTGTTGAAATGTTTCGGCCTGCTGGCGGTTGAGTTCCGCGAGCGACAACTCTACCTGCTGCTTCATAGCAGCCAGTTCATTGGCATTGTTGGGATTCTTGACCAATTCCAGTTTCTGTTGAAGTTCTGTATGCTTGGTGATCTTGTCCTGCAGGTCACGCAGCGTCCGTTCAAGATTGTTCATATCATTGATATTCTGTTCGGTAATACCGATATTGAGATATGTCTTGACTTCGGCAAGGTTACCGATGATCGTGGCTTCGATATCTCCCTGGCATGAAATGGTACCGCCAACAAGAATTCCGTGACGACCGGTTACAAACATACTTCCCTGACAATTGACCACGCAGTTCATCATTGAAGAAGCGTGGATATCGCCTTTACAGTCGATACGAACCTGCTCAAAAAACTTACCGTAGAGGTTACCGCCGCATTTGATGATGCCTCGGCCGCCGCCCTGCATTCCGAGTTTCATGGTAATGTCGCCGCCGGAGAGGATTATGGCACCTTCTACATTGCCTGCGACCGTTACGCTGCCGGTAGCGGTGATCCTTGATCCGCTGACAACGTTGCCGGTAACGATAACGTCACCGTTGAAGCTCACATCACCGGTTGTAAGATCGACGTCGCTCTTGATCTCAAGGACGTTGCTTACAACGAGTTCGGTATTGCCTTTATTAAGTTCGACTTTTCCATCGACGTTTGCATAGTATTCGGTCGCATTTTCATTAATGTGAAAACCGGATCCGCTCAGCCTGGGCTGTTCCTTGCCTTTGACATTGGGAATAACTGCGCCGCGCACATTATAACCGAAGTGGCCGGAAGTAGCGGGAGTGTAAGTTGCCAGAAGAGCATCCTTGGAAACCGGTTCATAGCCGTCTATGGAATGATAATCGACACTTCCGTCTTCGAGAACCTTGGGCTTGCCGTCGTGTTCCGTATTAAAATGAAATGTATAGAATCCGCTTGTACCGTTCAAAGGCGGTTTACCCATTGCCACAGCCTTAAAAACATCAAACTGGCGGCTTTCGATCATGTCCATGATCATATCATTATTGACACCGGCTTTAACGCCTGCAACGGAAAGGGCCATAAGTGCATTATCGAGTGTAAAAGCAACGGGACTTAATTTCTGATCTGTACCGGGGGTAGTTGAAAAGCAGATGCGCGCCTGCATAGAATCTTCGTTGATCAGAACCTTGATATATCCTTTAATCTCTTCATCCACAGGCGTCACCTCCTTCCGGTAATCAATTCGAAAGAAAAACGGAAAATGTAGAAAAATGAATATCTTCTCTTACATTTACAGTATAACAAATAACAATCACATTTGCAAGAAAACTATTGTTAAATATGCGATTTTGTTGTAAAATAATGTCATATATTGTAAATATTTCTGAAAGGCGGTATTTATTTATGGACTACATGAAGGAATACGAGAACTGGCTTACTTCTCCTTGTTTTGACGAGGCTACCAAGAAGGAGCTGGAAGCTATCAAGGACAATGACAACGAGATCAAGGACAGATTCTACAAATCACTTGAATTCGGAACCGGCGGACTGCGCGGGATCATCGGCGCCGGCATCAACAGGATGAATATTTATACTGTTCGCCGTGCTTCACAGGGTCTTGCCAATTACATCATCAAAAATAAAGGTCAGAACAAGGGTGTTGCTATAGCATTCGATTCCCGAAACATGTCGATAGAATTCAGCCGTGAAGCTGCACTTACACTCAATGCCAACGGTATCAAGACTTACAGATTCGATACCCTGCGTCCCACTCCGGAACTGAGCTTTGCATTGAGACATCTGCACTGCATAGCAGGTATAGTCGTTACGGCCAGCCATAATCCGCCCGAATATAACGGATACAAGGTTTACTGGGAGGACGGCGCTCAGGTAACACCGCCTCATGATACCGGTATCATTGCCGAAGTAAATTCGATCGAAGATTTCTCATTATGCAAGACAATGAACCTTGACGATGCGATCAAGGCAGGCCTGTACAACGTGATCGGAGAAGAAGTCGATACAGTTTACAACGAAGAACTGATGAAGCTTGTACTTCGCCCCGAAGTAATAAAGAAGGCCGCCGATGATATAACCATCGTTTATACACCTCTTCACGGAACAGGCAATCTGCCTGTACGCCGTATTCTTGATTCCCTTGGCTTCAAGAAAGTATATGTGGTTCCCGAGCAGGAGCTGCCTGACGGCAATTTCCCGACAGTAGGATATCCCAACCCTGAGGATCCCGGCGTTTTCAAACTTGCGCTTGAACTTGCCGAGAAGGTCAATGCAGATATCATCCTCGCTACGGATCCCGATGCCGACAGACTCGGTGTATTTGCGAAAGATACCGCTACCGGCGAATACAAGTCATTTACCGGAAATATGAGCGGAACTCTGATGTGCGAATATGAACTTTCCACAAGAAAAGAACTCGGACTTCTGCCCAAGAACGGTGCCGTTGTCAAGACGATCGTTACATCGAATATGTGCGACGTTGTAGCAAAGAAATTCGGATGCACGCTGATCGAGACGCTTACCGGATTCAAATATATCGGTGAACAGATCAAATTGTTTGAAGAAGGCAGAAAGAACAATACTTACATGTTCGGTTATGAGGAGTCATACGGCTGCCTGATCGGAACACATGCAAGAGATAAGGATGCTGTTGCTGCTGTTATGGGACTTTGCGAAGCTGCAGCATACAATAAGCTCCGCGGCAAGAGCCTGTGGGATCGTATGCTCGAGATGTACGAAGAATACGGATATTTCCGTGAAGGCGCAGTATCCGTTACCATGAAAGGCATCGACGGAGCAGAGAAGATCGCCGCTATACTTGACAATCTGCGTAAGAATCCGATCAAGGAACTTGCGGGTGTCAAGGTTATCGAAGCAAGAGATTACAAGCTTCATACAGTTGAGAATTACGTTACCGGCAAGAAGGGCGCTACAGACCTTCCCGAGTCAAATGTTCTGTACTATGTGCTTGAAGACAATATGTGGTGCTGCGTAAGGCCTTCCGGAACTGAACCCAAGATCAAGTTCTATTACGGCATCAAGGGCAAGGATATGGAGTCCGCCAACGAACTGTATGATAAGATGGGCGAAGCGATCAAGAAACTGGGGTAAGGCCTTAGATTTACGAGGTTTATTTAATGATACTTGAGAAAAACGTGACCGCGCGGATCCTTGAGATCGCACGCGACCTGACGCAGCCTACGGAATATGCGATGTTGCTGCAGAAGATCATAAATGACGCTATGGATATCACCAACTGCGACGGCGGTACTCTGTACATCATGCAGAACGGCGCGCTTGCATTTATGATAATGATAACACGTTCCAAGAATTTCCTGAGGGGCGGAGACGGCAAGCCTGTCGATCTGCCCCCGGTGGAGCTTGACAGCACATCGGTTTCTGCTTATGTTGCGAGGGAGCGCGTTACCAAGAATATTGCCGATGTTTACAATGACGTGGAATTTAACTGGGAAGGACCGAAGAAGTATGATGCGCTGAACGGCTATCATACCCAGTCCGAACTGGTCGTTCCGCTCATCAATCATGAGCAGAAAGTGATCGGAGTTCTGCAGCTGATCAACGCCCAGGATGCTTCAGGCAATGTTCTTGCATTTACGGACGAAGAGCAGAGAATTGTTGAAGCGATCAGTTCGCTTGCGGCGGTTTCATTATCGAACCGCAATATGATCCAGCAGCTGCAGGAATTGCTGGATTCGATCGCGCTTTCATTTACCGACGCGATAGAGACGAGGACCCAGTTCAATGCCAACCATACACGGCATGTTACCGAATACTGCCGCGGTTTCGCCGAGTTCCTTACCGAAAGGGCAATGAACGGCGGAGACAATATCACGCTGAACGATAACCAGAAAGCCCAGCTTACCATGGCTGCATCGCTGCATGATCTTGGCAAACTCTCGGTTCCGCTCGACCTGCTGAACAAGAGCGACAGGCTCAGCTACAGGCTCAAGGGGATGCAGACACGCTGGAAATGGTTACTGACGGATCTGAAGGTAAAATATCATTCCGGAATGATCACCGAGGAAGAGTATGAAGCGGACAAAGAGATGTTCAAGGAGAATATCGAATTTGTTGAAATAGCAAATAAAGTACCGTTTCTTCCGGATGAGGATATCAGGAGAATACAGGAGATCAATGATATCGAATATGAAACCTCCGATGGAGAAGTGATCGATTTTATTACAGACGAAGAAACGCACGAACTGTCGATCCAGAGAGGTACGCTGACCCCTGAAGAGCGTAAAGAGATCGAGATGCATGCCGTTTACACTTCCAAGATACTCGAAAAAATCCAGTTTGGTGATAAATATGACAGAGTCCGCTTTATTGCGGGAGCACATCACGAATTCCTCAACGGAACCGGCTATCCGAACGGACTCAAAGGCTCGCAGCTGCCTGTCGAAGTCAGGATCCTCACGATCATGGACATTTTCGATTCGCTGACCGTAGCCGACAGGCCGTACAAGAAGCCAAACGACAAAGAGAGTGCCTGCAGGATACTGCGGGAGATGGTAGGAGAAGGCAAGCTCGACGCCGAACTGGTGGAGCTGGTTGCGGAGTACTTCGAGAGGACAGAGTTGATAAAATAAGTAAAGCTGACAAAATAAATATATTATTACTGCTTACGATAATCGGCTGTAAGAAGGGAGGAATAAGTTGGAAGAAGAATTAAAAAAGGAAACAGAGAATATTGAAAACAATAAAAGCTCTGAGATAGATAATAAAAAACCGAAAAAAACTGAAAAAGTAAAAGCTAAAAGGAAAAAGAAAAAACTAAATTATAGAATACTTGTTGTCGCTGTGATCGCCGGCTTTCTTGTCGGTCTGATCACTTTTAACGGATGGTTGAATACACTGGACTTCTGGATGACTGATGCAATGTTTCAGCCGGATGAAAATCCGGAGCTTGATATTGCCATAATTGCAATTGACGAAGCATCCATTCAGAAGATGGGCATCTATGAGAATTGGAAAAGAGATGTTTACGGAAAACTGATCGAAAAATTATGTTCAGATGAGTGTGAACCGGCAGTAATTGCCTTCGATATTCTTTTTACAAGTGAAAAAGATCCAGAAGCAGATAAATATTTTGCCGATGCTGCAGCTAGGTACGGAAGTGTTATAGCAGGCATTTATCTTGATGTTGATGCCGTCGGAGATAATGATGAACATATTATCACAGAGGGTACAGTTAAGGGCATAACATATCCCTATGATACTTTAAACCAGGCAGTAGCCGGATATGGATTCACCAATAACCAGCTGGATAAAGACGGATATTTTAGACTTTTGCTTACTCAGGCAGATTATCAAGGTGAAAAGTTGATTCCTTTGTCTCTGGCTGCATATAAGGTATACGCACAGAAAAATAATATTGAAGTCAGAGAATTCGATGAAGATGAAAAATCATTCTTATTTACATACAGTACTGACGCAGGACGTAGAAGCGGATTTGAAGTATATTCAATAAGTGACGTATTAGAAAGCGAGTCTTATGCGGATAAGACTGATGGAAAAATAGTGCTTGTCGGAGCCTATGCTTTGGGCTTCCAGGATGATTTCTTTACACCCGCTGAGAGAGGTGCCAGAATGTTCGGAGTGCAGATCCATGCCAATGAGATCGAAGCATTCCATCAGAATAAGCTTCAAACAGCAATGAATGATTGGGCCGTAAGCATTATCTACGGAATTTTGATCGCTGTATTGATCGTAGCTGTATATATGGCTCCGTTGCCGATCGCCGGTGTAATTACAGCAGGTTCGCTGATAATTGAAATGCTTTCCTGTATTATCCTGTACAAAAACGGGATATACCTGAAGATCGCATATTTCATTCTCCCGGCGGTATTGGTTATTGTTACCGCTATCGTCATGCATTACCTCAGCGCCAGAGCCGAGAAGGCCAAGATCAACAACGCCTTCAAAATGTACGTTGCTCCTGAGATCGTTGATGAAATGGCGACGGACGGCAAGTTCGAACTGAAACTCGGCGGACAGACAAAGGATATTGCGGTTCTGTTCATTGATATACGTGGATTTACGACGATGTCGGAGAAGCTGTCGCCAGAAGAGGTCGTAAGTATCCTGAATGAGTATTTTGATCTCGTTACGGATGCGATCTTCAAGAACAAGGGAACGATCGACAAGTTCGTCGGAGATGCTGCGATGGCAGTATTCAACTCACCGAATGACCTTGATGATTATGTATACAGAGCTGTTCATACCGGATGGGATATCCTGCTCGGAACACAGGATCTGATGGTCAAGCTCGAAGAGAAGCATCACAGGACGATCGGTTTCGGTATCGGCGTTAACTGCGGACCCGCAACAGTCGGAAATATCGGTTCCGAGTTCCGTATGGATTATACCGCGATCGGTGATACGGTCAATACTTCTGCTCGTCTTGAGGCCAATGCGGCTGCAGGACAGATCCTTATCAGCCAGGATGTCCTCGACAGGGTAAGCGAATGGGTTGAAGTTGAGAAGGTTGAGGGTATCAAACTCAAAGGTAAGTCAAACGAGTTCAATATTTACAATGTTACCAAGGTTATTGATAAACCCGGATACCTTGAGAGCGGAATAAGCATCAGGAAGAAAAAGTAAGTAAAGATCAGATACAGATGAGTGGTTGTTTCACATGCGTTACGCATGATATTTGAGAAGGGACATAATGTATGATGACAAAATATGAATTTGACGAATACAGCAGGGGGAATGCGGGAACGATGAAGCTTCATATCATCCCGAATTATAAAGATGCTCAGAAATGGTGTGATCTTGCGAAGGAGCTTGATGCGGCATTTGAGTACAATGAATTCTTCCAGCCCAAGATCCTTGAAGATGAGAAGCTGCTGCGTGAGATAATCGATATCTACAAGGCGCTTCCGAGAGACCGCAGCATGGATACACTCCACGGCGTATTTCTTGATATAGTTGTCAACAGTTCGGACCCGGTTGTAAGAAAGAATTCCTATGACCGGTGCCGCAAGAGCATGGAGATCGCCGAGGAGCTGGGCTGCCGTGCCGTTATTTTCCACACCAACTATATTACGGGATTTAAGTCATTTTCATATCGTGAAAAATGGGTATTTGATAATGCAGAGTTCTATAAGGGTTTGCTGAATGATTTCCCGACTCTGTCGATATTCGTTGAGAATATGTTTGACGATACACCGGAACTCTTAAAGAAGCTCGCGGTCGAAATGCGCCACGAAGAGAGATTCGGTGTCTGCTTCGATATCGCGCATGCATTCCTTTGGGATTTCCCGCTTGAAGCCTGGATCGAGGAACTTGGGCCGTATATCAGGCATATTCATGCCAATGACAATATGCGCGACGAGGATTCGCATCTGCCGATCGGCGACGGAAGAGTACCGTGGCTGCTTATTAACAACGGCATTTTCAAGCGCAACCGCTGCTCATTCCTGATCGAGTGCAACGGCGAAGAGAATGTCCGCAAATCGCATGATTACCTTACCCGCCATCATCTGTATTTCTTCGACAGAAGACGCAGAACGAGACTGAAGATCACTGATGATCTTAAGCGCGTCCTGGATATGGGCATTTCTCTTACTGCGGAGAAGAGCTACAGCGAGCTGCTCGACAGGATCATAAGCGAGGCTATGAGCCTTACCCGCTGCGAGGCAGGAACACTTTATATTTTGAAGGATAACAAGCTCTTTTTCATGATCATGCGTAATGATCAGATGAATACATATCTCGGAAATAACGGCGAGCCTGTTGATATGCCGCCGGTAGCACTTAATGAGAAGTATGTGTGTGCTTATTCCGCGATAAACAAGAAGAGCGTTAATATTGCCGATGTTTACCAGGATGGGAACTTCGACTGGCAGGGACCTCTCGAGTATGACAGGATCACCGGATATCATACCCAGTCAATGCTGGTAATTCCGCTGATAAATCACGAAGATGATGTTATCGGCGTGCTTCAGCTGATCAATGCGCGTGACGATGATCATCAGGTATGCGATTTCGGAGAGGATCAGGAATTTGTGACCTTCTCGCTGGCTTCACAGGCAGCTATTTCACTTTCAAATATGAACATGCTGCGTGAGCTGAAAGAACTCATGTACTCGTTCGTATCTTCATTTACGACCGTTATCGATGCGAGAACTCCTTACAATGCCAAGCATACGAAGAATGTGGCTACATATTGCGGGAAATTTATCGACTATATCAATATGCTCCACAGATCAGGCCAGTGCGACTACTTCATCGATGATGAAATGAAGGAACAGCTGTATCTGGCGGCGATGCTTCATGACGTCGGCAAGGTTATCACTCCTCTTGATGTTATGAACAAGTCCGACAGATTGTCTACGATGCTTCCGATAATGAAGATCCGTTGGAAGTATATCCGTATGATCCTCGAAAATCAGAAGCTCGCAGGAATTATAGATGCAGCTGAATTCGATAAACAGCTTGCACAGCTCGAAGATAATATCAAGTTCGTTCAGGAGGCGAATGTTAAGGGCTTCCTGCCTGATGAAGATTTTGCAAGGATCGATGAACTCGGAAAACTTGAATATAAGTGGGAGCAGGAAGAAGTTCCGTTTATTACTCCTGAGGAAACCGAGGAGCTGAAGATCCGCAAAGGTACCCTTACGCAGAAGGAAAGACAGATAATTGAGGAGCATGTTGTTTATACCGACAAGATCCTTTCCAAGATCAATTTCGGTAAGAAATATGACAAGGTAAGGTTTATGGCAGGCGCTCATCACGAATTCGTTAACGGAACCGGTTACCCTAACCATTTACAAGGGGACGAGATCCCGCTTGAAGTTAGAATGCTGACGATCATGGATGTATTTGACTCGCTTTCTTCTTCAGACAGACCTTACCGTAAGCAGAGCTCGCTTGCCGATACATTTGAGATCCTGCGTGCCATGGCAAAAGAGGGCAAGCTTGATTCAAGCCTTGTTGAGCTGGCTCGCAAATGCTTCATTCCGGAGGAAGAAAAATAAACCGGAAAAAAATTACAAAAAAAGGTTAAATATTTAAAACATTCTACCGATATATCGATAAAGATGTAATTGTATGCAAAATCAGGATTAAGGAAAAGGTTATTTAAGGTTTGCACCGGCACGCTGCAGCGCAAGGCATTTATAATGTCTTGCGTTATAGCACGGAGGTAGTACTATGCAGGGCAGAAAAACGCTGGTCGGTCTGGCTTGCCTCGGAGTGATCGCTATAGTGATCTTTTCGGTAGCTATTCTTAATAAAGGCGAGGATCTTTACAGAAATGTATCGCTCTTCAACGCCGACGGAAAGGTCACGATAGATCGAAAAGGCAAAGATATTTCGGCTGTAAAAGACATGAAACTTAAGAACGGCGACACCGTTGAGGTTGGCGACGATTCTTTTGCGCGTCTGTGCCTTGATGACGACAAATATGTTTATCTGGATTCCAATACCAGGATAAGGCTTGAAGCAAGCGGGTCGAAATCCAACAGCAAGACAAGGCTTGTCCTTGACAAAGGTCAGTTTATCGTTGAAGTTGCTCAGAAACTGAGCGGCGACTCTTCGTTTGATATTGTTTCTCCCGGTACTACCATGGCTATCCGTGGTACTATTGTCGCTGTCTCTGCGGAGAATATCTATGATCCTTTAAATCCCGGCGTACATGAAGTGAAAGCCCAGAATGCAGTCCTTGAAGGAAGGGCTTCTGTCGGCATTTTTACCGAAGAAGGTGCTGTATTCGGAAGTGCGGGAGAGGGCCAGGGCATCATTTTCAACTGCACTGTAAGTAACGATGCGGTTATTGACGCTCCCGAGACACCCGATGAGAGCCATTCAATGGACGAAGTGGCTTCGATGGCCGCAAGTATCGGCGGTGAGGCTACTTCCGAGATTGACCTCAGCGTATTTGCCCATCTTATCGAAAATATAAAGAAATACGTTGGAAGCGATATCCTTTCTGACCGTATGATGAACGCGATGGAGGTTACACCTGCTATCGTATCACATAATACGGATCCTGTGCAGAATTCAACTGCAAATAATGATCCGGCAGATAATACAGATAAAACACAACCTACAGCAGAACCGACCGACGCTCCTGCTGTTACCGGCGAGCCTACCGATGCTCCCGAGCCTACTCAGATCGCGGTAATTACACCCGGTCCTACTCAGGCACCGGTTTCGACACCTGAGCCTACAAAGGCACCTGTAACCACACCGGAACCTACAAAAGCTCCTGTTGTTACATCTGCGCCTACCCAGGCGCCGGATGATAAACAGGAAACAACACCCGAGCCTGTAAATGATCCGGAAAAGAATACTGATAATACAGATAATGGCAACAATGATGTTCCGGAGATAACCGATATACCGGCTGACGTTACACCGGAGATCACTATGATTCCGGAACCTACCGATGCACCCGAACCTACTTCCGGGCCGGATGAAAATGAGAAGGAACCGGAGACTACTCCTGAACCTACAAAGGAACCTGAAATTACAAAGGAGCCTGAGGTTACAAGAGATCCTGATCCTGTGATCACACCTCCTCCTGCACCTACTCATGATCCTGAACCGACCGGTAGTCCAGAGCCGACTGATAGTCCTATACCGACAGACAGTCCCGAGCCGACCGATGGCCCGAAACCTACAGGAGGAGCCCCGGAGAATGATAAGGATGTAGCAGTTATCATTTATGCATCGATCGATTCAGAGGCTTCAAACGGCGAAAACAAGGTTCTCAGAATAGGTGAGAAGCTGCCCGTATATCCCGAGAAGCGTCCGGAAACGGTTAAGCAGGACGGATATGGAGCAGAGTATCATCTTGAATCCTGGTATTATTATGATACTGATGTAAACGGAAATCAGATAAAGGTTGAAGTCACACAGGTAAGTAAAGAGCTCGCGGGCAAGCAGCTGTATTCATCATGGACTCTTTCACAGGCAGAGATAAAACTTAAACTGAAGCCTGCTGTCGGTATCGGCACAACACCCGGTTATGACGGTATAGTATATACATCGCTAGGTGCCAATACTAATGCAACGAACCATGATATACGGATAAATGTCACAGATGACAGAAATGTTCAGCTTCCTGAAGGATATGTTTATGTTGCGGCTGTAAGTGGAGGCGCGATCAAAAATTATACGCTTTATAAGATCACCGGCTACAAGCTTGAAGGAGCAGATCCTGCTGCTGTTGCTGACGATATATCGTATCCTGAGTATGTTGCTCTTGTAAAAGCCACAGAAACAGCAGGCAAACCAGGAAGAGATATTGAAATTACGCCTGTTTACGTTAAGGCAGAAAATATTGTCGATCTGAGGATCATTACCGGCGGATTCGATGCTCCTTTAAATGAGCGTTATGAGGCAAGATACCTGATCCTGACCGATAACGGATTTACGATCGAGAATAATACTGAACTTACAGGATTTGAAATCAGAAATGAAGGCCTTGAATATAAGCAGAAAATAAAACTTGATTACAAGGCCATGAATCTGTTCAGGAAGGAAAGCGGCTATACAAGCTATCCTCTGTGCTGGTCGGTAAAAGAATATGACGGAAACGGAAATGAATTGTCGGCCGGGACCGTTTATAAACCGTCAGTTGCGGGAACAGCTAATACCAGCGCGAAGTATATCTGCATTAAACCTCATTATGTGAATGATGCTGTTACAGGTGTTGTAATTAATTGTGATGTTGCGTCCGGAAGCGCTATTACCGTAGCCGGAAGCTCAACATTTGAGTTTGATGTTGATGCCAGAGTGAGAACCGAGGCTACAGGCTATAACAACAGCTTTTCGGGAATGTTCCCCGGATACGGGATCGGTTTATATTACGGTTATCCCAAGGATGATACATATGCAGTTTCAAGGTTTGTCGTAGAATATGATCCGGCTTCGGATGTCATCAGAAGAAGGGCATTTGTGAAGAAAGAAGATTCCGGATACGGCAAATGTATCGGATATACTACCAGAACTCTTGATGACGGAAGTGTTGTCCTCATACTCACATATACATTGACCGGTACGGAAAACCCGCAATGGTGGTCATGGACTGGTGCGAGCATAAATGTTGAATATGATGTTGAGATAATCATTTCACAAAAATAAAATACATATCGTCTAAGGGAGCGCTGATTAGATCATCGCTTCCTTAGAAGTTGAAAACAAGGTAGAGGAGTAAAAGTAATGAACAAGAAAGCAATAATCGGAATCTGTTGCGGAGTTGCAGCTATAGCCGTGATCGTGCTGGTTATCGTCCTTATGAACAAAGGCGATGATCTTAGCAATATACGCAATATTTCCGTATTTGAAATGAACGGAAGCGTCAAGATAGCGCGTGACGGCAAGAACATGGATGCTGTCAAAAATATGAAGCT
>JAFZNE010000020.1 GCA_017553035.1 Lachnospiraceae bacterium | reverse complement strand
TATTCGGGATCGTATCCGAAATAGTTATGATCCGCGAGGAACTTGCGGGTTCCCTCATCATTCAGATCACTGGTCATGATAAATACATGGAACCATGCATCGGCTTCACGAACAACATCCAGCATGTTTTCGAACTGGCGCTGGAAAATATATACAGGTTTGTTTATCCCGATATCGACCGTACCCTTGGCAGCCTTTACTCCAAGTCTCGTACCCATACCGCCCGAGAGCATCAATGCCGCAACCTTGCCCTTCTTCAGCGCATCGATCCCGACTTTGCGGTATTTCTCCTTATCCTCATCATAATCTGGAATTGTCAGGGTCCTGATCGGCTCAATCTTCCCGCGGACACTGCTTCCGATCGGGTTCTTTGCGCCCTCAAGCATCGAAAAATCGATCAGATCGGCCTGAGCGAGTATCTGCTCCCTGCTGTCCGATGTGAGACTTTCAAAAAGTTCTATGAATTTTTCCTGCCCGTATTTATCAAGTATTTCAAGAAATGTTTCTTTGATCATAATGCAACCTGCCTATTGATTATTCCCATACATCATATTTTTCATCTTTACTTTCAAAATATCACTTTCAAAATATTCTTTAGTTTTTGCTTTCTTTCATCAATGGACTAAAGGTCATTCTGACAGATTCCGTTTTTTTAGTATTTCCTGTGTCTCCTGCATTTCTTTAAGTATTTCCAGACTCTTCATCGGCTTATCTACATGCTTTTTCAGATAATCGTTACTTACAAATTCAAGCTCCTCAAGGATCTCATCCTTCACGCTGAACGAGAACAGCTTGTTCACCGCCGACGACTCGATATACTGCACTGCATGCAGCGTCGAAGTATCGACTTTCCGGCTGTCCGCGGCGGCAAAGTCTACAAGCCCGTTTTCCTTCGGTGAATAGTACATTCCCTCGGCCTTCATGCCCTCACCATAATTGGCGATCGCCCGTATGTCGAAAATGCATTTGATCAGCCGGTTCGAAATGTTATCAAATGTCAGTGCCTTCAGAGTCATGTAGAGAAGCTTCATCTGCTCGGCTTCATCTGCGTTTTCACGTGTCAGATACTCCATGATCTCGCAGAAATAAGCGCCGTAGCAAGCCGCCTCCGGGTCGCTGTACAATGAAGAAAATGACTTCACATGTTCGATGCTTTTAACATCATAAGAATCACGTCTTGCATTCAAGGTAAATTCGCCATATGTAAACTGCAGTGTTGAAGCCGCAAATTGCGACGTTGCCCTTCTTGCGCCTCTGGCAAATGCGGATATGCGTCCCTCGCCCGATGTCAGTATCGACACCCTCCTGTCATATTCGCCGACAGGCATTGAACTCAAGACAATGCCCGGCGAGGTCAGCTCTCCATACATTCCGTTCGATCTCCCTAAACCTGTTTAAATGTTTTATGATTCATCCGTATCCGCGAATCCATAATTCTTCAGCAGAAAATCACTGTCTCTCCAGTCCTTTTTAACCTTCACGAACAGCTGAAGATTTATCCGGTACCCGAGCAGCGCCTCGATCTGAAGTCTTGCGTTCGTACCGATCTTTTTAAGCATACTTCCCTGCTTGCCGATAATGATGCCTTTATGTGAATCGCGCTCGCATACGATCGTGGCCTCTATATCGAAGAATCCGCCCTTACCGGGTCTCTCCTTCATCGATTCAATCCCGACCGCGATACCGTGCGGAATTTCATCGCTCAGAGCCTTCAATGCACTCTCCCTGACCAGTTCCGCGACTATCTGTCTCTCGGGCTGGTCGGTCAGCTCATCTTCGTCATAATACATAGGTCCTTCTGGAAGGAGCTTGAAAATGACATCCAGAAGTTCCTGCTCATTTTCACCGTTAAAAGCGCTTACAGGCACGATCTCGTCAAAATCAAGTTCTGCCGAGTACATCGCGATGATCTTGGCGAGGTCCTCTTTCTTCACCGTATCGATCTTGTTGATCACGAGAACCTTTGGAACTCCGGCCATATCAGATGCATCTGCTCCGGCATCGGATTTCTTCTGCCGGTTTTGATCTGCACCCGTTTTCGCACCTGCCCCCAGCAGATCCAGGATATGCCTGTCGCCGGGCCCTATGTATTCCGAGGGTTCGATCAGATACAGGATCAGATCCGATTCGGTCAGAGTCCTCTCGGCTACTCCTACCATATACTCGCCCAGTTTCGTCTTGGCCTTGTGTATTCCGGGCGTATCGACAAATATGATCTGTCCGCGTTCTTCGGTCAGGATCGTCCTGATCCTGGTCCTCGTAGTCTGCGGCTTGTTGCAGGTAATCGCGATCTTCTGCCCGATCAGCCTGTTCATAAGTGTCGACTTACCAACATTTGTGCGGCCTACCAGAGCCACAAAACCGGATTTAAAGCTATTTTCCATTATAATCTCCAAATGTGAAATTTATTTTTCACACAAAATTTCCTTCCATCTCGCCTGACTGTAATACAGCCGCCGGCATTTTCTACAGCAATTATCAGTACAAACTCTTCACTTCTTTGAAAAGATCTTTATTTGCATTTATCGTACTCTCGCATCCTACAGCACATATAGCGCCCATGCCTGCGATCTCACGTATGGAACCGGCTGCGGCTCTTATGTCTGCAGGGCTTGCATCAAGAATATAATTTCTGATCTCCTGACGCTGTGCGGGATCGATCTCGCACATATAGCCGGCAAGCGATCTTGAGCCCTTTCCTGCGGGGCTTAACGGAGCATCGACCTTGCCCATCGTTCCGATAACATACTTGGTCATTTCCCTTTCATCGGCATCAAACCCGGCCACATAGTCCGCTGCCTTCTCATAAACGTCCTTGGTTTCCTGAAGGTGCGGATCTCTGTAGGAATAGAAGCAACCCGTGCCCTTAAGTTCGCTGAAATTGAATCCGCATCCGTAAGCTCCTCCGAGCACTCTCAGCTTATTGTACAGATATTCACGCGACAGTATCACGCGCAGCATTGTAAGTGCCGCAATGTTCTTACTGCTCTTATCGCTGAAACGTCCGGCAACCGAAAGGTAATTCACTTCACCCGAAGTCTTCAGGCCTTCGTTCTTCAGCTCGTCGGCAAATGTAATGCCATACCTGGTCGCGGGTTTCTCTCCGTCCGGAAGTTCTTCGATCAGCTTCGCGATATCGGTACGTGCACTCTCGAGCAGTTCCCTGTTGCAGGTTATGTCGATCATCATGCCGGCTTTAATAAAGAACTTCTTAACGACTTCATCTGCTTTATCGATCTCCGCCCTTAGCTCATCATCAGACATTTCGGCACATTTGCAGATAAACTTATAGAAGCTGTATCCGCCCGAAAGGTCAAATGCCCTCTCACTTGAAGAAATGTATGAACCTGCACGGTGCATTGCTGTTGAATGTCCCGACGAAGCAAGCGAATAACGTGTACGTGCAATGCCTTCTCCTATCAGCTCTCTCACCCTTGTAAGCGAGGAGAAGTCGGTCCTAAACATCTCTTCTGCCATCAATTCGGTCAGTTTGCCGAAACTATGCGACATAACCTTACCGGAAACCGAAATGAACGGCTTATATTTCTCGGTATCATTGTTGTCCGACATTACGTTGTAAGCCGTCAGGTCTGCTCCGATCCCGCCTATATGGATATTGATCTGATTATTGAACTCCAGATAATTGTAGTTGACCGTATCCATGTCGCCGAGCAGCGCCAGGCCTATTCCCGCGTAAGGCAGCTCCTCTTCGGTCAGTTGCGAAGCATTGAACAGCATCCTGAAATAAACGATCCCGTTTGTCTCGATATCATGGAACAATGCCGGAATACCTGCGATCTCGGTCTCCTCGTTAATATAAGGCGTAAACTCGCGTTTTATGTCTTTTCTCTCAAGCAGCGGAACCGTCGCAAGCTCCTCGGGTGTTGAGGGCTCGCTCTGGTATGCTTTTAAGTTTGCTGTATCGGCTACGAGCTTTTCAATTTCTTCATCGCTCATCGCAGCCCTCATTGCTGCAAGCTTATCGGCCAGTTTCTTCTCATCCTCGGCCCCGAGGCCTTTCTTCGGCGCGATCGAACTGAATACCTGACTTTCGCTGTTTAGCATGTATTTTCTGATCAGGTCTTCATAATAGCCTGTTTCGATCAGTTCGCGCAGTTTTGGGAAGATCTCGGTCTGGTGCAGCTTCGTAAATGCATCCTTATCATTGTACAGCCAGGTTGAAAGAGCCTGGACTCCGTACTCGAGTCCCTTCGGAAATGATCCGAAATCAGCTTCGCAATAATGGAATTCGGCGCCGTTAACGGCCGCAAGCAGAGAATTCTTATTAATTCCCTCATCGGCGATCTTCTTCAGGTTATCAAAGATCACCTTCTTCATATCTTCCAGCTTGTCCGCATCGGTATTACGCACCAGCGTCATCACCATCGGCTGCTTGATATAACCCGACAAAAAGGCGGAAACATCCTTTCCTATCCCGGCCTTGACCAGAGCTTCCTTGACAGGCGCTCCGGATACGTTGAAGAGTACATCCGTCAGGACTTCCATCGCGGCATTCTTCAAAGTATCGTCATAGTTGCTGTACATAAATGCCCAGGCAAGGAATGCCGCATCTTCCTCGGGATCATCTTCACCGAGCGGGAAGAAATCCTTGGTCTCCTTGGTTCCGATGGGCTGCTGGGTTTTAACTTCCGAATCGACCGGCTGAACGTCATATTCCTTCAGATAAGCCTCATCAAGCCACTCCAGCCTGTCTTCGATATCCATATTCCCGTACAGGAAGATGTAGCTGTTGGTGGGATGATAGAATTTTGAATGAAAATCAAGGAACTGCCGGTATGTAAGGTCCGGGATCGACTTCGGGTCACCGCCCGATTCAACACCGTAAGTATTGTCGGGATAAAGCGATGAAAATACCGATCTGTAGAGCCTGTCCTCCGCATTGCCGAACGCGCCTTTCATCTCGCTGTATACAACACCGTTGATCGTGATCGGCTCATCCTTCGACGCGATCTCGTAATGCCAGCCTTCCTGTTTGAATATCTCCTCATGCTTGTAAATATTCGGATGCAGCACCGCGTCCATATATACATCCATCAGATTGTTGAAATCCTTGTCATTGCAGCTCGCGACCGGATAACAGGTCTTGTCGGGATATGTAAATGCATTCAGGAATGTGTTGAGAGAGCCCTTCGCAAGCTCCATAAAAGGATCCTTGGGCGGAAACTTATCCGAGCCGCACAGTACCGAATGCTCGGTAATATGCGGAACTCCGGTATCGTCCGTAGGATTGGTACGGAAAGAGATCATAAATACCTTGTTCTCGTCATCATTTGAAATAACGCATACTCGCGCGCCGCTCTTGATATGTCTGAATACCATGCCCTGCCCCTTGCAGTCCGGTACATATTCCTCGTATTCAAGCCTGTATGCAGGCAGTGCCTTCAATTCTGAACTGTTTTTTACCTCACGTGACATAGATCACTCCTCCTGAAAATCAGCTTAATAGCCTTTCGGCCATGTATTCCCCAAATCTCTTATTTTGTGACATACATAATGATTATATCAATTCGCAGGGTAATAATCAACAATATAAAGAGCATTTGCATTTATAGTTTTTTTGGTGTAAAATATCCTTCGTATGTCAGGAATTTAAATATTCACGACTGACTTTTACGAAGCAGTCAGAGCTTTTTGTTTTCAACAATATTTTGGGCACCTTTATCATAGTTCACATGAGGAAAGATCAATGAAATTTACCAAAATGCAGGGCTGCGGCAATGATTACATATATTTCGACTGTTTTAAGGAGAACGTTGCCGATCCCGAAAATCTTTCGATCAGGCTTTCTAACCGTCACACCGGCATCGGCGGCGACGGGATCGTGCTTATCAAGCCGTCGGATAAGGCTGATTTTTTTATGGATATGTACAATAACGACGGTTCGCGCGGCAAGATGTGCGGCAATGCGATCCGTTGTGTCGGCAAATATGTATATGAACACGGTATGACCGATAAGACCGATATCGATATCGAAACCCTTTCGGGCATCAAGCATCTGCACCTGATCCTGAACGGTGCGGAGGGATCCGAAGATCTTCTTGTTCCCGATGAACAGCTTACCGGTGCCGATGAACAGAAAGTTGTGGGCGCTACCGTTGATATGGGCTCTCCGATCACCGATGCAGCTCTTATCCCGCTCAACACCGAAATCATCAAAGAGAACAAGCTCGGTTATACTCTCGCTGTTCTCGCAAGATGCCATCGATTCACCTTTGTTTCGATGGGCAATCCGCATGCCGTTACATTTGTCGACAATGTTGACGAAGTTCCGCTTGAAGAACTCGGTCCTGCTTACGAGCATCATGAGATTTTCCCGGAGCGCGCCAATATTGAGTTTGTCCATGTGATCGACCGTACGCATATCGAATTCCGCGTCTGGGAACGCGGCTCGGGCGAGACCATGGCCTGCGGCACCGGAGCGTGCGCAAGCACTTATGCCTGCATTTTGAACGGTCTCACCGAGAATCAGGTGAATGTAAAAATGAAAGGCGGCAGCCTCGTTATCAAATACGATCCGGAACTCAACACCATCTTTATGACGGGTCCGGCCGTTACCGCATTTACAGGCGAGATCTGAAATCCGCCTTATTTCAAAAATTGTATTATTAACTCGGAGTTTAGTCATGTATAAGAAGTTTCCCATAGGGATTGCCTTTTTTCCGGTCTTATTTTCATTTATGGAGGCCGTTTATCATATCAGTGTATTTAAAAGTGTAGACGCCGGACTTTTGTTCGCGGTACTGTTTTCGATAGTTTACGGGCTTCTTGCCTTTGCTCTCACCAGTTTCAAAAAGAGACTCATCAACAAGATAATACTGACTCTCATAATGATCATTTCGACCGCTTATTTCGGTCTTCAGGTCGTATATTACAATATCTTCAAAGTTAACATCTCGGTATATTCCATCTCGCAGAATGCGGGCGATGCGACCGAGTTCTGGAAGGAAGCCCTTCACGGCATTCTTGCCTCAACTCCCCAGCTTATCCTGGTCATCATTGTTCCCGTAGCTGCGGCTGTGCTCATGACCAGATTCGGATTCATCTGTACCCCGCTCGTACCCGCAGCCGGCGATGCATCCCTGCAGGACCGTGTTTCCGGAAAAGATGCCGACGCATCGGGTACGGTTTCGGTACTTACCGTATCCGGCACTCAGGCCGGCGATCCCGTTTCCGACAAGTCGAAGAATTCGTCTGGTGATAAGTCCTCATCGGATTCATTTGCCGACGATATTCCCGAGATCATTTCAAAGGCTCCCGTAAAACCTGTTTCCACGCAGTCTTCAGCCACATCAACCTCCAAACTTCCGATGCCCGCGATCCGTGCGATCATCATCGCCGGCGTTGTCGTTCTGTATATCGGTGTTGTTTTCTCACTCAAGATCGCCGGTACCGAAGCCAATTCACCGTACGACCTGTACCGGAACAGCTTTGTCCTTGACCTTGGCGTCGAAAAGCTCGGTATCATGACTTCCGCAGGACTTGATGTGAAACAGGTCATAACCGATCAGGGTAGTTCTTCAGACCTTGTTATCGACAATTCGATCAATATGTCCGACATGAGAAATCCCGTGGACGATAACGGGAATGTTCCGGCTCCCACCGGGCAGGCTGCTCCTACTCCAATGCAGACTGCGGATGGTGATAACACCCCCGGAAACGAAGACGGAAACAGCGGTATGGATTCACAGCCCACGGCCTCTCCTTCGCCTACGCCCACACCCGTTGATACATCACCGAATGTACTCAACATCGATTTTGCTTTCCTTGCGGAAAATGAATCCAAAAAGGAGATCAAGAATCTCCATGAATACTTCGCCAATGCCGAACCTACGAATAAAAACGAATACACGGGAATGTTCAAGGGTTACAACCTGATATATCTGTGCTGCGAAGGTTATTCACCCTGGGCGGTTGATGAAAATGTGACCCCGACCCTGTACAAGCTCACGCATTCGGGTTTCATTTTCAATAATTTCTACAATCCGATCTGGTATACAAGTACAAGTGACGGTGAATACGTACAGTGTATGGGATTGCTGCCCTACAGTTCCAACAGTTTCAAGCGTTCCAAGAACAATGCGCTTCCCTTCTGTTTCGGATGGCAGTTCCTGAAGCTCGGCTATTCAAGCCATGCTTACCACGGTCACACCGCTACATATTACGGGCGAAACGAGACTCACCCGAACCTAGGTTACATTTTCAAAGCCAAGAAGGCCGGACTCGAAATAAAGGATGTATGGCCCGAATCGGACCTTGAGATGATACAGAGCAGTTTACCCGATTATATCAACGATGAGCATTTCCATGCTTATTACATGACGGTAAGCGGCCATCTCGAATACAGTTTCAACGATAACTATCAGGCCCGCAAAAACATGGAGGCGGTCGATTCTCTGCCCTACAGCACCGAACTGAAAGCCTATATCGCATGCAATGTTGAGCTTGACAAGGCTCTCGCTTATCTGATCGAGGAGCTTGAAAAAGCCGGCAAGCTTGACAATACGGTTATAGCCTTCGGCGCGGACCATTACCCTTACGGTCTTTCGGATGCTGCGATCGATGAAGCCGCCGGCGGACATATCGACAGGAATTTCGAGCTGTACCGTAACAATTTTGTCATTTGGAATTCGCAGATCGAAGAACCGATAGTCATTGATAAATACTGCTCAAGCCTTGATATGATGCCTACACTCTCGAACCTGTTCGGACTCGAATATGATTCCCGTCTGTTCATGGGCGTCGATATCCTTTCCGATTCGCCTGCGCTCGTTATTTTCAACAATCAGAGCTTTATCACGGATCTTTGCAAATATAATTCAAAGACCCACGAAGTAACGATGCTCCAGGACGTCGAACTTCCGGAGGACTATATCAAGAATGTCAACACGATCGTCAAGAATAAATACGCTGTATCGAAGAGCATACTTCTGAACGACTATTACCGATATCTGCTCGATTATATCCCGGGAGTCGTAACCGAAGTCCCGCCCGACGACTGAATGTGACAGTAACTTTGCACCGGATTAAAAAAGCGTGACAAGCATACATATTTATGGTATCATTGATCTTGGGTAAAAAAGAAACGGCATGGCCGTGCTTTCAAAATGGAGGTTTACAACTATGCAAGAGAAAAGAAGGTTCAAAAGACTGCCTGTAACAATGACACTTGAAGTATCTTCACTGTTCAGACAGGATCATGAAAAAATAGAGGGCATCGAAGCCCCCATTCATGTAACCGATATTTCCAAGGGCGGAATCGGCTTTATCTCAACAAGCGATTTCCCTCTTGATTATTATTTTAACGCATGTATCCAGCTCGGAGATGAAGATGCGAAGCTCTTCACCGTTATCAAGCTCCTGCGTAAGGAATTCCTTGACGACGGCAGTATCCTGTACGGATGTGAGCTTGTAGGTGTTGCACCTGTACTCTCCTTCATTTTCGAAGATTACGAGAATAAACTACGCGAGGAAGGGGTCCTCGAATAAGATCTCTTATTTTACCTGATCCTCTTCTTTTTCATCGAACATCTGCGGTTCAAGATACTTCACGGTGAAGCTTACATTGACCTTCATCTTCGGCCTCAGGGAATCAAAACGTTTCAAAATACGCTCGCCTACCGTAAGGCTGTTCTCATAGCATGCGGTAGGCAGCATTGCTATAAACTGGTTTACACTGTAACGTGAGAATATATCGCTGCTTCGAAGCGATGATGAGACTACGGACTGCAGTCTTTCCATGGCATTCTTGATCAGTTCCTTATTGTCAGTCAGTTTGTCTTTGCCGTGGACCGTAAGAAGCATCAGGAAAATGGACATTCCGTTTCGTTCGCATGTCCTGGCCTGGATCTTATAGAAATGCTGGAAGACCGAATAATCACAATAGTACGCGATCTTCTCGGCATTTTTTTCATACAGGTTATTCTGGATCGACTTCAGATCGGCTTCAAATCCGCTCTGGTGCGAAGTGATCTCGTCATAAAGCTTCTGGAAGCGTTCCGGTGACTCTATTCCGAACTCATTGTAATAAATATCCGTGATACGCTTGTACTGTTCAAGAGCTTTGGGCTGGTTACCCGACTTGAACAGGCCCATTACCAGATAATAGTTGATATTCTCATCAAGCGGATCGAGCGAAGCCGCCTTACCGCAAATATCCGTAACATCGCTGTAACGGTCATATTTGATGAGCAGTTGCGCAAGTTCGTTAACGAGTTTTTCGAAAATATTCTGATATCTTGTAGCTAAATTGGAAGCCCAGCTCTCGGTCGAGCATTTCGGCAGAAACTCTCCGTTATAAAGGTCAAATGCCTGCATCAGCAGATTGATCTTTTCGTCATCATCCTTATCTCCGGAAAGCGCCTTATTATATAATTCTACAAATTGTTCAAAATCGAATTCGCAGGCAATGGCTTTATTCCATGAAAATGTACCCTGTTTGTGTATGATCGTCTTTTTCTCGCTGAGCTGCAGTTCATCAAGCATCGCCCTGATCCTGTGGAGCGCAGTTTTCAGAGCGTTCTCGGGATCGGCCGAAACGCTCTCTTCATTCCATATCAGATCGATGATCGTAGACTGCGGAACATGCCTGTCATGAAACGCAATAAGGTATTCCAAAATGATCCAAAGCTTCTTGGATCTGTTATCCTGGTCTGAAATGGTCTTGTCTCCGTGCGTCATGGAGAATCCGCCGAAGGTTTTGATTATCAGACTGTCACTCATTAAGCTTACCTCTGCACCTGATCGTAAAATATGTACAACATTACCCAAATATCATAATAGCATTCGAACCCCGTCTTTGCAAGTTTCTAAAGGAAACTTTCTTGACATTTAATATATTCTGTGATAAATTGATTTTTGGATGCAATATCGCATTCTTATGATTTTTATTTTTTCAGGAGGCAATTATGAAAAACGGTACTGTTAAGTGGTTCAATGCAAAGAAGGGTTTTGGTTTCATTTCTGACGAGGATGGCAACGATGTATTTGTTCATTTTTCGGCATTGAACATGGACGGCTTCAAGGTACTTGAGGATGGCGAGAAGGTTACTTTCGACGTAGTTGAAGGCGAGAAGGGACCTCAGGCTGCAAACGTTACAAAGTGCTGATTTAATTGGTACTCGTCAGGTTATTCAAAGTACTAATAGATTAGTTTTAATATATTAGATCTGGAATAATTTAACGTAACAGCATTCAAAACCGCTACAGATAGCTGCAGCGGTTTTGTTTTGTTTTATTGTAACTATTCAGTTATTTTTTATTCACTTTTCGGTACCAGTTCAAAATATGCCGCGATTCCCTTTGCGTTGGCCTCTCCCAGCGTCTTCAGCGCCATTTCCGACTCGATATACTGCCAGTCGTTGGCATTGTCCATAAAGCACTGTTCCACTATAATTCCCGGGATATTCCTTGCCGCGCAGTGTCTGTTGATCGCGTAGTAATCGTAAGGATCTCCGGTCTCGTCAAACATATCATTACTCTTTCTCTGTTCGATAGCCCTTTCCCTGAGCCCGAGATCTGTAAGCTCCTTCATGATCGCCTTGGCGAGGTCTTTACACTGCTGGGCCACGTGTTCGCGTCTTGATACGTAAATATACGTTCCGGTCTTCTTATGATCCTCGGAAGCGTTAAAATGGATACTTACAAGCGCATCCGAATTGTGATCCTTGGCTATGATCGCTCTCATTTCGAGATCAGTCGCCAGATCAGGGTCCAGATCCTTATCTTCTTCCCTGGTCAGGTATACCTCGACATTTTCATAATTATCAAGGAGATAATCCCTGGCGTATTTGGCAACCTTAAGCGTTATATCCTTTTCATTGATCTTGTTGTAGATTGCTCCGGTACGCTTGCCTCCATGTCCCGGATCTATGGTGATCACGGTAGTTTTGGTCTTCTTATCATCCGGCTCGTCGTTATTATCTTTCTCACCGTCGTTCTTATCGTCCGAAGTATCCGTGCTGCTGTTGCCCTCGTTGGTCCCGGAGTTGTCATCATCAGCATCGTCCTTATTTGCGGCGTCTGCTTTGGCGGCATTTTTCTCGTCGTAGAAGTCAGCCCACTGTTCAACCGTAAAATCATGCTGCGTTACAGTAGGCTCCTCCTCGTCCTTCTTGCCGCATCCGACAAGGAATAATGCGGCAAGGATAAATATCAGCAATTTTCTGATTGTCAGTTTCATAGTTATCGGTCGATCTCTCTTTTCACAGGATTTGATGTACCCATCAGTAAAAGGCTTTTCATTATCGAAAATGATATATCAGGCGTCTGCTGTCAGGATTAGTTCCCGAAGAACTCATCGATGCCATCTGCAATACCCTTTACGATCTTCTTCTGATAATCCGGGTCATTGAGCTTCTCATCTTCTTTGGGATTGGTCATGAAGCCCATTTCCACGATCGTTACGGGAACCTCACACCAGTTGATGCCTGTCATGGTATCGGTCTCCCATACAGCGCGTTTCTTGGCACCTGTAGCGGCTGTCAGGTTGTTGAGAATACAATCCGAAAGCTTACGGCATATATCATGCAGATTGCCGTTATAAGGGTTCGAAGGAGTCATGCAGATGGTCTCCGCACCTTCAACTGAGGAAGACTCGGCCGCATTGGCATGGATCCTTACGAATGCATCTGCTTTCGCGTCATTTGCGATCTTGGCACGTTCTACATTGGTTATATCCACATCATTGGAGGTACGTACCATGATAACGGTATAGCCGCGGCTTACAAGTTCGTCGCACAGTTGGAGTGAAACGGTAAGATTGAGCTTATACTCGGGAATCTTGGTACTTACACCCTCTGTACCCGATGAAACCTTGGTCTTCATCTCACTCGATCCGGGGCCCACGGGTTCGGTTCCGTAATTACCTTTAACCTGATGTCCCGCATCGATGCAGACCACCTTGCCCGAGCCGCTTCCGTATACTTTGCCGATGTTCGTGTCACCGGTCCTGCTGTCTATCGGAGCTTCGGTAGGTGTGGGTGTTGCCGCATCCATGGATTCAACTTCCGCGGTTACAAGACGTGTAGCAACGTAGCAAACCTGTCCGTCATAAAGGACTCTGGTCCATTCCTCATTATATCCGGTTCTTGCAAGACGTTTTCCGTCAGCAAGATTGGTAACGATATTGGAATCAATTGAAGTCGTACAGCTTCTTCTTAAGTTGGTACCGGGCTTGATATCAACATAATCGGTCTTCTCCTCAAATGTGAAACCGTATGTCGGATCCTGCTCGGGAGTAGGCGTAGGAGCTTCCGTAGGTGTAGGTGTGGGCGAAGGTTCCGGCTCATCCGTAGGTATCGGAGTTGCCGACGGAATATCAATATTCGGAACATCCGTGGCAGCGGGATCTGCTTCCCCGGTGGGGGTTTTATCTTCAGGCGTAGGCGTATCCTTATCCCCCGCCTGAGGAGTCGTTGTGACTTTATCGTTGTTATTCCCCGAATCTGATCCGCCGAATTTGGAGAAAATGATCACTCCGACAAGGATCAGTATCAATACACCCAATACATACGGCATTACAGCCAGAATCTTTTTTGTGTTCATTTTAAATTAATCCTCTCTGCTTAAGTACTCTTTTTGTGCGGGCGACAGAACATCAATATGTTTCCCGATATATTCAAGCTTTCTGACAGCAACCGCATTATCAACTTCCTTCGGAACGCTGATAAGTCTGGTCTTGAGCTCGCTTCCGTGCTCGACGAGATATTTGGCGGAAAGAGCCTGTATAGCAAAGCTCATATCCATGATCTCGGCGGGATGACCGTCTCCTGCGGCAAGATTAACAAGTCTGCCTTCTGCAAGAACATAGATCCATCTGCCGTTCTCGAGCTTATATCCCATGATGTTATGCCGCATCTCGGCAGTCTCAACTGCCATGGCCTTCAGCCCCGCAACATCGACTTCAACGTCAAAATGTCCGGCATTGCAGCATATCGCACCGTCTTTCATGAGCAGGAAATGTTCCCCGGTAACAACGTCCCTGCATCCCGTAACCGTAACGAAGAAATCGCCGATCGCTGCCGCTTCCTTCATCGGCATAACGTCAAAACCATCCATGACCGCTTCGATCGCCTTGATCGGATCAACTTCGGTAACGACTACTCTCGCTCCGAGGCCTTTCGCGCGCATCGCAACACCCTTGCCGCACCAGCCGTATCCGGCCACTACAACTATCTTGCCGCATACGATAAGGTTGGTCGTGCGGTTGATACCGTCCCATACCGACTGTCCGGTGCCGTAGCGGTTGTCGAACAGATGCTTGCAATCTGCATCATTGACCAGTACCATCGGAAATTCAAGTTCGCCGGCCTTGTCCATGGCCTTCAGTCTGATAATTCCGGTCGTGGTCTCTTCGCATCCTCCGATCACATATTTCAGTTTATCTCTGAAACGTGTGTGGAGCGCATTGACAAGGTCGCCGCCGTCATCAATGATGATCTCGCAGTTATTTTCAAGTACATGGTCGATATGCGAATTGTATTCCGCTTCGGTCGCGCCATACCAGGCGTGAACCTCCATACCGTCGCTTACCAGCGCCGCCGCAACATCATCCTGCGTCGACAGCGGATTGCTTCCGGTAATGAACATCTGCGCGCCGCCTGCCTTAAGTACGGTACACAGATATGCCGTTTTAGCTTCAAGATGGATCGAAAGTGCGATCCTCTTTCCCTCAAACGGCCTGGTCTTTGAAAACTCTTCTTCCAGTCCGCGAAGAAGATCGCAATTGCGCCTTACCCACTCGATCTTCCTTTTGCCGGACTCTGCCAGACTTATGTCTCTGATCTCAGCGTTCATTCAGACCCCTTCCTTTCTTGGTGAAGCTTCTTATATCTTGAACCTATTCTGTCCATTTCATAATAAAGCTTTTCTTCATCTATTGTCTTAACTTCTTTATTCTCCATTAAGATTTTACCATTTACGATCACCGTGTCAACCTCATTTCCGTTGCATGAATAAATCAATGCCGAAACCAGGTTGTTGGCGGGAGTAAACGAAGGATTCCTCAGATCCATTATCGTAATATCGGCTTTGTAACCCTCTTTGAGCTCACCCAGTTCATTCTCCCTTCCCAGTGCCTTTGCGCCGCCGAGCGTCGCCATTTTGATCACATCCGCGGCTGAAACGGTAACGGCATCATGGTTAAGTCCCTTATGGATCAGGGCTTCCACCGACATTTCCCTGAACAGGTTAAGAGAATTGTTGCTTGCTGCCCCGTCCGTTCCGATACAAACCGAAATGCCCTTTTCAAGCATGCGGGGAACATTTGAAAATCCGTTGGCAAGCTTCATGTTGCTTATGGGATTGACTGCCACATTAACATTTTTAGCTTTTAAAATTTCAAAATCATTGTCGGTCAGCTGAACGCAATGAGCGGCGATCGTTCTCACATCGAAAACACCTGCCTTATCGGCATATTCGATGGGCGTCATTCCGTATTTTTCACGAACACCATCAATTTCGTTCAAACTTTCGGAAAGGTGAATATGCAGACCAAAACCTTTTTCTTTCGCAAATGCGGCGATGTACTCGAGATAATCCTTTCCGCAGGTATAAGGGGCATGCGGGGCAAGCATCGTTGTAAGCCTGTCACCGTCGCACCATGTTTCGTTATCGTGAAGAGCCTCATTCAGTCTTCTGATCCCGCCCTCATCATCTCTTGTATCTCCTACAAGTCCTCTCGTAAGGCATACTCTCATACCGCTGTCAAATGCGGCTTTGGCGCTCTCATCGGGAGTCATGTGCATATCTACATAAGTTGTGGTTCCCGTCCGGATCATCTCCAGATCGGCCAGCAATGCGCCGTAATAGCTCTCCTTTTCGGTCATTGCGTCTTCGAGCGGCGAGATCGTTTCAAAAAGCCATTCTGTAAAAGGCACGTCATCGGCAATATTTCTGAACATTGTCATATACGCATGTGTATGAGCATTGATCAGTCCCGGTATTGCAAACTTGTTTCTTCCGTCGATCACCTTATCGGGTTTAAGTTCACCGGTCTTCGCCGCATCGGCGGATCCGCCCCTAACAATGCGGGCTATCCTGTCATCTTTGATATAAATGTCGGCCGTATCTGTTGTCAGGCCGCCCTCATCAAAAAAAAGAGCCTTTACGGAATCAAGTTTGATTATCATGACAGGTCCTCCACATTTTCAAAAAATAATTTATTTGTTCACAATTTATTTACAATCATGACATTGTTTGCTCACATTTATAGTATATCATAAAACCATAGTAAAGAAAAACATTACTTCTTCATTTTGCAAAACAGATAATTTTTTTCATAAAACAAAGCCCGGTAGTTATCCTCCCCCTCTATCGGGCTTCTCCTCTGTCTATTTGGAAGAAATCTCAGTAACAGTCGCCTTCACCTTATCGTAATCATATACCGCAAGCTCGTCGATCGCTTTCTCTATCTTTATCCTCTCGTCCCCGGTACTGGCCTTTTTAAGGATCTCCAGCCCCTCCAGGATATAATCATACTCAAATCTCTGAAGCGCCGTAAGTGTATACGAAATCACTTCCGCCCGGTCTCTTGCATCGAGTGGCTCTTCCGGATCTATATAATTGCTCTTATCCACATCCGAATTGGTCAGCTGTTCATATTCGGATGCCGCATGTTCGATGGCATCGGCCGCAGCCGAAACATTTACCATGAATTTGTGAACATGTTCATGAAACATGATCGAAGGAATATTATCGGCTTCATTGCCCGTCTGGGGATTCAGCAGCCTGTCCGCGGCACTTTCGACAACTTCCGCGTCATATCTCAGATTGTCGATACCTATGTTCGCAAATACTGTTTTAAGGCTGTGAGCAGCCAACTTGAGCTTAAAATTGTCCGAAGTGGATACATATTCATTCAGGATCCCGGCATATTCCCTGATATTGGCAGCGGAGGCTTTCAGCAGGTTCAGGTATGAACTTTCCCTGCCCAGCGCGGTTTTTATTCCTTTCTCGTAATCGATCCCGGGAACGCCCTTCAGACACTCTCTGAGCAGGCTGTGACCTTCCGGGATATTTTCATGGATATCGAGAAGCTTCTTGGGAACAAGATAATCGCCTTCATTCAGGCATTCGCAGATAACGCGGTACATCGTGTTCGGTCTTATCGGTTTGGTAAAAGCATCCGAGGCTCCTGCCTCTTTGTATTTTGCGATAAGCTGATCGGTAACGTCACCGCTCATCCCGTAAACAGGTATCTTGCTGATCCTGCGTATTTTTCTGGTCGCTTCGACTCCGTCTGTCCCGGGCATGACATAATCCATGAGAATAAACGATATGGATCTCTTCCCGCTATCGGCTTTATTTTCAATATAATCGATCAGATCAAAGGCTTCATCTCCCGACGAGGCTTTGACACATTCAATGCCGAATTCAGCAAGCAGGTCGGAAATGACCATCTGGTTGATCGAGTTATCATCAACCACGAGTACGCTCTTTTTCATCCGGATAACCTCATGATGTATATTCTTGTCTGTTTACTTCCGGCTGCCTTTTCAAGATGTATATTCTTAGCTTTTCACTTCTGGCTGCCGTTATAATTGTTGCTCAGATAGTCGATCAGATGGAAGTTCTCGTTCAGATGGGCTTTAAACAGTGTTCCTATCTTCTCTCCCGAAATGATCCGTGAAACGACCGAAAGATCTTCGCTGCTTGCGATGACCATATCCGTGCCCGAATCATTTGCTATCCTTGCCGCGGAGATCTTGGTATTCATGCCGCCCGTTCCGACTGCGGAAGTTGCGCCCTTTCCCATTGCGATTATCTCATCGGTGATATACTCGACAGTATCGATAAACTGTGCATTGCTGTTCTTGTGCGGATCATCGGTATACAGTCCCTCTATGTCCGAAAGAAGTATCAGAAGATCGGCCTTGACAAGCGCAGCAACGATGGCCGACAGGGTATCGTTGTCACCGAACTCGATCTCGTCCGTAGCTACAGTATCATTTTCATTAACGATCGGGATGACACCCATACGCATCAGTTCGTTGAACGTGTTCTCCGCATTGTGTCTGCTCTCGCTCTCGATCATCGTGTATTTGGTGAGCAGTATCTGCGCTACCGTATGCTGGTACTCCGCGAAAAGCTTCTGATACACCATCATCAGATTGGCCTGTCCTACTGCCGCACATGCCTGTTTCTGTGCCTTCTCGCTCGGTTTACGGTCCATGCCCAGAGCCTTGCTTCCTACGGAAATAGCTCCCGATGATACCAGGATGACCTCCTTGCCTAGATTTGCAAGATTGGATAATACCCTTACCAGCTTTTCGATCTTCTCGAGGTTCATGCGTCCTGTCTGGGCATGTGTTATCGAAGAAGATCCAACCTTTACAACAATCCTTTTTTTATCTTTCAGATAATCTCTGGAGGCAGAAACGCCTGTATTAAATGATTCCATGTCTATATCTCCGTCAAGCTGTCTTCCCGGTAAATACCGGGCATTCGGGTTTATTGATCCTTTTTATTTATATTTCCGAGCTCAACGCCCTTCTCATAGCAGGCGTCGGTGGCTTTCATGATCGCATTTCTGAAGCCCCATTCTTCAAGAGCTTCCACAGCCGCGATGGTCGTGCCGCCGGGCGAGCAGACATTATCTTTCAGCTTGCCGGGATGTTCGCCGGTCTCCAGCGCCAGCTTGGCCGAGCCGAGGACTGTCTGTGCCACAAGCTTGTATGCGGTCTTTCTCGGAATTCCGTATTTTACAACACTGTCGGCAAGCGCTTCGATAAACATGAATACGTATGCCGGCGAGCTTCCGTTAGCGCAGATTGCGGCATTCATCAGTGATTCGCTTATCACTTCATATTGGCCGACTTTGCCGAACAGATCGGTCACGGCCTTCTTCTGTTCGTCGTCAAATCCTCCCGAATAGTCCGCAAAGCATATACAGCTCATGCCTTCGCCGACCATGGCCGGAGTATTGGGCATGATCCTTGCGATCCTGACGTCCTGTCTGATCCCCTCATACAGCGTAGCGCATGTAACGCCTGCGGCGATGGAAATAATGGTCTTGTTCCTCATCGCTGCCTTCTCAAATTCTCTGAACACATCGCCGAGCATCTGAGGTTTGACGCAGATAACGATATTTTCGGATTCAGCTACGAGAGTAGCGGTATCCGGGCTGTATTCGATCCCTGTCCTGGCCTTAACACTCTCCATTTCCTCTGCGAACGGTGTATGATAAGTTACATTTTCTTTGCCAACCAGCTCTGCAGCACCTTTCAGAAGCGGAAATCCCATATTTCCGGTACCGATAAATCCGTATTTTTTCATATATCGTTCCTCCGTGATCGTCAACATTATAGTACTGAAGATCAAAATCCATGACCTTTTTTGCCATAACATCATGATATCAAATCGTATTATCCCTTGCAAGAAAAAATTGTTGACATCAGGCCGGTGATGGTATATGATTTTCAATCGTAAAGCTAGGGGCGCCTATTGCTGAGATGCGCCGCATTCCCGTGTTTCCGACCGGGGATCGCGCAGTCCCTCACAACTTGAACCGGATAATACCGGCGTAAGGAAGCTGCATTCTTCTGCATGTTTTGGGCGGATCCCTCTTTCATTTACTTTTATCAATACAGGGAGGATTCATTACCATGAACAGCACTTCTGATTCAAAAAAGATTACTGAAGCGTCCGTTATGCTCGCTACAGCAACCGTCCTAAGTCTTGCCAAGCTTATCGATCTGCCCTACGGCGGTTCGGTAACGATCGCATGCATGCTCCCGATAATCATTGTTTCCTACCGTCACGGCATTAAGTGGGGTCTGCTGACCGGTCTTGTCTTCGGTGTAATCCAGCAGCTGCTCGGCATCAATACGCTGTCATATGCCACCGGATGGGTATCGGCTGTTGCCATAGTACTTCTTGATTATTGCGTTGCATTCATGGTTGCCGGATTCGGCGGTATTTTCAGAAAGAAACTCAGCCAGCCCAAGGCCCTTATGTACGGAGCACTGCTGATCTGCGTTCTTCGTTTCATCTGCCACGTTATTACCGGTGTTACGGTATGGAGGGATATCTCGATCCCCGGTACTGCGGCATTTATCTATTCACTCAGTTATAATGCAACCTACATGATCCCGGAGACCATCGTAACAATGTTATGCGGTTACTATGTTGGTTCCCTGCTCGACTTTAGCGGCGAAAACCTGAAACGTTACAACGCAGGCGAGGATGAGCGTATCTCAACCTATAAATGGCTCGCGGGAATACTGATCGTCGCAGGTCTTATCCTTGATACCAAGATGGTATTCTCGAAACTTCAGAACAGTTCAAGCGGTGAATTCGATATCACGGGTCTTTCAAATGTCAACTGGCTGCCCGTTATCATAATCACGGCAGGTGTAATACTTGCAGTTATAGCATTACTGATCGTTTCAGCTGTCAATAAACGTCAGGAGAAAACCGAACAATAAAAATGTCGTACCGCAAGAACGACACAAAAGGCACCAATATCAAAACACCGGCGCAAAAGACGCCGGTGTTTTTTGTAATCTTCTATACTTTTCTATACCCTTATATATTTCAGGTTCATCTGGATGTCTCTGTTGTCGTGATATACATTCAGCTTCGGAACATATGCCGCGGTAATAGTGATCTCATTGGCGGCTCCGTTGAATGCTTTTTGAAGCTCTTCTTTCCCGAATCTGCTTTCCATCTCGTCAAGAACATTGCTTACATTCGAAAACAGGGTTGCCGTGATCTGGCGGCCTCTGGAATTGACCAGGATAAACTTCAGGAAGCTGTTGTCGCGTCCGATGTAGGAAATACTCCTTACCTGAAGATTCCGCTCTCCGAAAAGAGGCGCCGGATTGCCCTGACCGAACGGGGCAAACAGATTCAGTTCATTGACGGTTTTTTCATCAAATGTATTGAAACTTACTTCGGCATCGAGAAGGATCTTTTTATACATATCCTCTTCTTCAAGTTCGCAGTTGTCATTCAGACGTCGGACAAACTCCTCAAAACAGCCTTCCTTTATCGTAAGTCCCGCAGCCATCGGATGTCCGCCATATTTAACCAACAGATCGGCTGCTTTCTTCAGTTCTTCGAAAATATTGTAATACTCGGTGGAGCGGGCCGATGCCTTGTATCCATCCGGGTTCTTTGTCGCAACGATTGCCGGCCTCGAGTAATGTTCTTTGATCCTGCCCGCGATGATCCCCAGGATACTTTCATGACAACCTTCCAGCTCGATAACAAGTACTTTCGGGAGCTTTTCCATAGAATCGACTATTTGGACAGCCTTCTT
>JAFZNE010000143.1 GCA_017553035.1 Lachnospiraceae bacterium | reverse complement strand
TAAAATATCATTTTTTGTTTATTTTTCCAAAAAAATAAAATGATTATTAACCTCTCCTTCCAGGGACATCCGCTTCCTTACTGAATGCCATCTCCGAAAAGCCCTATTTTATTAACAATTTTCGTAAAAAAATGTTTTACATACTTGAAGTCTTATGGTAGTATATTATCGCAATAAATGAGTAACTAAAATGTGTATATTTTTCCCTTGATGCAGTCATATTATGGCAATATCTGCAGACCATTTTCCTAATCGCCCCTTTAGAAGAAGGAGAGTCCGAGTATGCATAAGAACACATTTAACAAGACGTATCACAGAGAAGTTGTCGGAGCTCATGAACAGGTGGATTTTGTACGTGGTTCCAACGTGCGCCTTTGGCGCAACGACATCACGAGAGGATTCGATTTTCACTGGCATTCCGCGATCGAGATCGTTACTCCGATAGAATGCAATTTTACCGTTGCGACCTATGAAAAGGCCTATGTGCTCGAGCCCGGAGAAATACTGGTAATCCCTCCGGGTGTCCTTCATGAGACCCGCGGGCAGAAATCAGGCACCCGCTATATCTGTCTGTTTGATATGGACTGTGTATCGAAGATCAAAAGTTTCACCACTATCCTGCCCTTTTTCACATCTCCGATAATCATCAGCAAAGAAACCGCTCCGGAGATCGTGGACGACTGCCTGCGTATAATAGATGAAATGGCTGATATATACTTCACCGAGCTTCCGATGTGGGAACTGCGGATGTATGCCAAAATTCTCGATTTCTTTGCCATTATCGGTGAGAACCGCTTTGAAAACATACTGACCATTCCCGAAAGATCTGACATAAAGCGGCGTGAATACATAGACAAATTCAATGCGCTGTTCACGTATATCGACAAGCACTATACTGATGATATCAGCCTTGAATCGGTTGCCGAGATGATGGGATATTCCAAATTCTATTTTACGCGCCTCTTCAAAAAATACGCGAATACCACATTCTTTGATTACCTTTGTTACAAGCGGATAAGAGCTGCCGAGGAGCTTCTCATCAATCCGTCGCTCAGTATAACCGACGTGGCGATAATGAGCGGATTTCCCAGCATCTCCACCTTTAACCGCCTTTTCAAGCAGCGTAAAAACTGTACGCCTACCGAATACCGCGAACTGATGGAAGAGAACACTTTCAAACTTATCCTGCCCGATACCTCCGGCACGGAACAAGCTGAAGAATGAACCGTTTATGATATATCGATGCCATATTCCTGTCAAAGATAAAGATTATAAAAAAGGCATAATAAGTGATCAAGGAGCTGTCATTATGAAAAAGAAGATTTCTGTTTTGTTAATGAGCATCTTACTTACGGCTTTCTGTTCCACAGCCTTTATGCGCGAAGCCGCTTATGCCGCCGATCAGGGAGCCCGGTACGCCGCAAATGTCCTGAAACTCATGGAAGCAGACGATGAATTCGAAGTTACTTCCGTTGATAAAGACCTGAGCGGATACTATATTCAGGGAGCAGCAAAAAACAATTCCGCCCGGGCTGCGGATTTCACGGGAGCCTTGGACGAAGACGGACATCTGCTCTATATCTATTTTTATGATGAACGTGTAACGACTGATATCAGCTCAACCAAGGAAAAAATGCGGAAGGCCGCGGAATCACTGATATACAAGCTGATACCCGGTTCCGAAGGACATGTCATCGAGTATGATACCAAATATGATACGGAAGATCCGGAAAACCGCTATCTGTACTGCTATCACAGGGTCGAGAACGGTTACGAAGTTTCCTCCAATTTTGTTGATATTGAAATAAACCGTGAAACAGGCCTGCTTTCATCGATCAATATCGAATGGGATCATGACGCAACATTCCCCGCTCCCAAGATCAAGGTAAGCGAGGAACAGGCATGGCAGAGGCTCACGGACAAGGCAGGGCTCAAGCTTCGCTACAGGCTTGGCGGGACCTTATCCTGGGATCCCGATATTGACGACTATGTCTACAATGAAAAGATCTACCTCGCATATCTGCCCACCTTCGAGAGCGTGATCATCGACGCGAAGGACGCCACGACCGCCGCCCAGCTCAGTTATCTGGCATATGATGAACTTCTTTTATCCGACGATTTCGGTGATGGGATAAATTTTGGCAAAGAGATTTCGCTTACCAGGGTTAACAAAACTGTCAGCAAGAACGGCCTGTTAAGTGCGAAACAAGCCCGGAAAAAGGTTCTTTCAAATAAATATCTGCTGACCGATAAATCGTTTACCGAGGGCAGTGAAAAGCTGCGTAGAGCAGATAACGGAAAATATTACTGGGTCATCAGCAGAAATGACGGCACTGCAGAAGCGGAGAAATATTTCACCGCTATCCTCAATGCCAAGACCGGTGAATTAAAATATTTCTATTCAAATCTTTGCAAGGACGAAGGCACTGCCGATGAGCTGAAATACTCCAGGAAGAAGTGCAGGAAGATCATGAATAAATTCCTTAAAAAAGCGGCTTCCGGCAAGTATTCCGATGTTACCTTATGTTCCGACGATTTCCTCGAGAACTTCAAAGATACCGAAACCGGAAACATGCTCACCGGATCATATGTATTTGAATACTCACGTTTGATCAACGGGATAGAATACAACTTCAACGGCATGCGCGGTGAAGTTGACCGTGTTTCCGGAAAGCTCCGTTACTATTTCTCCCATTGGGATGATCTTGAAGCACCTGAGCCGGTTAATGTCGTAAAACCCGAAGAAGCGCTGAAATCGATGTATTATTCAACGGGCTCTAACCCTGTATATATGATCGATACCAAAACAGGCAAGGACGGTTCGGTCAAAAAGACCGGAAGACTCGTTTACCTCTACAGAGTCAATACCGGTATCGTGGATGCCTTCACCGGCAAGATGCTTGATGCAGGCGGCAACGAATGGTAAAATAAGCCCATCCGGCTATACCGGATGGGCTTTTCATTGCAAGCATATATTAAATTGGTTTTTGGGAAACACTTATAAATCGCTATTTTCTTACAATAGTTCGATCATCTCTTAAATCTGTCAACTATGCCGTTGATCTCATGAGCGCTTGCCGAATTCTCTTCTGATACACGCATGATATTCTCGGCGATCTCAGCCGTTTCCTCATTCTTGCGGACAATATCGTTAACGCCCTTCTCGTTCTTTTCGGAAGCATCATTAACGAAGCCTATCTGCTCACGTATCGTGCCCATTGACTCAGCAAACTCGGAAGCCGCCCTGGATATCGATTCGATAGAATCCTGGATATCCCTGATGCCGTTACCGTATTCAACCGCTGTATCCGCAAATCCATGCAGCTGTCCCGTAACATCCTTCTCCATGAAGGCAATGATATCGGAAAAGCAGTCATTAACGCTCGCAATACTCTTATTCGAAGAATCGCAGATGCTTCTGATCTCTGTTGCTGTATCGGATGAGTCGGAAGCAAGCTTTCCGATCTCCTCGGCAACGATCGCAAATCCTCTTCCGGCCTCGCCGGCTCTTGCTGCCTCTATGGAAGCATTCAGCGACAGGAGGTTGGTCTGGTTGGCGATCTCAAGGATCCTTGTTGCCATTTCATTGATATTTGAGAGGTTGGACAGCTCATCAATAGCCTGCTTGATCTTAACCTTGGTATCCTCGATCTTCTGAACACTGTGGTTCAGCTCAGCCTCGGACTTAGCTGACATATTCTTCGATGTAGTGATCATTACGCCGCTCTTCTTCGAGCTTTCCTGAACTTTTTCGGAAATGCTGTCTACCATATCCGACATGCGGTTCATTTCTTCCTGAACGGTGTTGATCGCATCATTGGTCCTGGAAATACTCTCGGACAGCTCTTCCGTGGTCGCAGCATTATTTTCGATGCTCTGCTGGAGCGTCCTGAACGTATCCTCCATTGTATCGGTATTCTTGGATAACGTATCGGAACATCTTCCGAGCGTTCCGACAATACCGTTAAAAGTATCCGAAAGCGCGTCTACTTCGGTGGCTATCGTTCCGACCTCGCTCTTGGCTCCGACAAACGAAGCTATGGAATCATCTTTCTGAAGATTGAGATTACCCAGCTTCTTGATCGACTTGGTGATCGTTCCGAGAGGTCTTACCGAAATAACTACCGCGATGAGTGCCAATGCGATCGTAAATACAAGAGCAAGTATTCCGAAGATGATCATGGTCGTGAGGTTCTTCTTGGAAGCGGAATAAAGCTCATCCTTGTTGGCTGCCAATACTACGGACCATTCACGTCCGGGGATCTGCTTGTAACTTACTACGAAAGTCTTTCCCTTTCCAACGTCTTCATACTCGAACTGGCCGCTCGACTGGCCTTTGTTCTTTGCCATGTCTATCACTTTAAGAAGCAGCGGTCTGGTCGTTTCCTTGGCTATGATCTCTTCCTGTTCTGCTTCGGAAGCTTCCGTATCGGTAAATGTTACACCGGTTTCGGTGTTCAGCATATAGAAATTATAATCACTTACGCCATTTAACTTAAATGATGTAAGCAGGTTCTCAAGGTCATAATGGAATACACCTGCGCCTACGTATCCGATCATGGCTCCATCCTTTAATACCGGGCAGTACATTGACAGACAAAGCTTGCCGGTACCGGGTGAAACGATTATTCCCGCATTGTAAACGCGGTCCGGATGAGCCTGCATTTCACTTATCAATGCGTTTCTCTTCTCAGGATCCGGTCTCAATACCCTGCCTATTACGGGAGGTACGCTATAGGAAAGTATCCTTGTCTCCATATTTCCGACATAAAGACCTTCCCAATTGTCCAGAGACGAATAATAATCCATGGTATACTGCTGAGTAACGCCGTAACTGTCATAATGATCAGTAAAATACGCCGCTGAGTTATACTCATCCCCGGGCTCCGGAACCACTCTGTCCGGATTGCTGCTCATATCTGCGGCATCATCCAGGATAAGATTCGCTACCTCAGGGCTCTTTGAGTAGAGCATGAGTTTCTGTTCTGAATTTTCAACGAATTCCTCAACCGAGTTTACCTGAGCATCCAGGTAAATAGACATATTCTCAGTTATCTTGCTTTCCAAAGTTTTGTTGGAATTGGATGCCGTAAGGGCACACAATATCGCGATTCCGATCGTGCTGGAAATGGCAACGATCGTAATAATGATGGTTCTCATCTTGAGATTTCTCACTGTTCAAACCCCCAATCATGTTGTTTTTTGTAAAATCCATGATGTTATTATATCATTTTTGAACCTGATAATCAAGCATTGTGGATTCAAACCGAATAAAAAACAAAAAAAGAAAACCCTGATTTTTTACCATATCAGGGTCATTATAATATAAAGTAACAGCAGATGCATCGGATAGAACAAATAGTAAAATGCTTTCGGAAGCTGCCTGCCCTTCTTGCCGTTGTACCGGAGTATCAGGACCAGCGCGAATACAACGCCGGGCATGGTATAGCCGAGACGGGACGGTATCCACTGCTTCAGATTGATCCGGATACTTGTCCAATCAGGAAATACAAACGATTCTCCCCATTCCAGAGAATACTTGTAAAGACCAACCAGATAGAAGAAAAAGTCAGTTATCAGATGTCCGATGAAAGACCAGATAAGTGCTGCCCAGAAAAGAGTACTGCGCCATCTGAACAGATAAAACACCACGATCAGGCCTACGCCCATGCATCCGTAATCGCAGCGTACCAGCTCGGCCAGCGCCATACCGGCTAAGACGGTCAGGATTTCCAACACCGTTATCAAGACAGTGTTGGTCCTTTTTCCCCCGATCGTTTCAACGCGTTCCTTACGTGATACTCCGTTGCCGGCAGGAGTTTCCGGCCTGTTAGTTTCCGTCCTGTCAGTCCCCGGCTGTCCGGTATACTTCCTGCTTCGCAGCACATCCAGCACCCATATGGTGCAGAAACCTATCGTCAATGTAAAGAATATATTCTGATCCCAAATATTAAAGAACCCGGATCCACTGATCAGATCGAACGGCACCTCGGAAATGGCTGCGCCCGCAAGCAGCCTTAATACATATTTCCTGCGGTTTGATGTATTTGCGAAGCCTTCGACGAGTAAAAATGCAAATAAAATGAAGGCTATCCTTCCAATCATGCGAAAAGCCGCGGTGATCGGTCCTTGCGGTCCGATATCCTGGAAGACAGACTGTTCCCATCGGTTCACCACAGAATACCCGAAATGATCGATAAACATCGTAACTATCGCGATCGTCTTGAGAACCGACGCCGAAATTGATAATCTTCCTAATGTATTGTTTGAATTGTATGTATTGTATGTAGCCATAGATGTTATTTCATGCGCCCTTTACTGATCTTATTGTCTCTGCATACTGTCAAAAGCCATTATTGTAAGCTTTTATCATGCAGTCTTATCGTATTTTCCTAAGCACCTATGATCTTCCGGATCTCCTCAATGTCCTTCTTCGACAATTTCTCGCGCTTCGCAAATGCGGCTATAAACGCCGGAACAGAGCCCTCGAAGGTCTTCTCGAGCATTTCATCC
>JAFZNE010000142.1 GCA_017553035.1 Lachnospiraceae bacterium | reverse complement strand
CTCCGCTTCGTTTCGACGTTCTCGAAGAGTGCATCAAGCGCCTGCCCGGTTTCCCGATCGTTCTGCACGGATCTTCTTCCGTACCGCAGGAATTCGTAAAGATGGTTAACCAGTATGGCGGCAATATGCCCGATGCCGTAGGTATCCCTGAGGAGCAGCTTCGTAAGGCAGCTCAGCTTGCAGTTTGCAAGATCAACATTGACTCGGATATCCGTCTTGCAATGACAGGAAATATCCGTAAATATTTTGCAGAGCATCCGGATCATTTTGATCCCCGCCAGTACTTAAAGCCCGCTCGTCAGGCAGTTAAGGATATGGTTGCTCATAAGATCAAGAATGTACTCGGTTCAGACGGCAAAGCTTGATAAATAAGATATGCCGCATCACGGGCACAGATGCCTCAAGCTTCTGTGCCCGTAGATTTACCGACAGTTGAAAGGGTGGAAACGTTAAAATGGGTATTTGGGCCGATGTAGTGGGAATTGAACCAGGTATTGAGATCGAACAGGCGGCCGGAGATTTAACGGAAGCTGCTGAGAGGGTCGCAGAGAATGCAGAAAAGGCAACAGAATTTCCGTGGGTTTTTGTGATAGTTGCCGGTTTGGCCACGATCGCGATCATCATTATAATCATACGTGGTATAAAAGCGCAGAAAGCACATAATGCGGTCAAGAAGAAAACACTCTACGAGCAGGGTTATTTGCAGTACAGATCTGCAAAAGAGGCGATATGCCTGACTTATCTGAACTGCGACAAGGGTTATTTCGAAGGCAGAAGATATCCTCTTACCAACAGGATAACGATCGGAAAGAATCCGGAGAGATGTAATATATGTTATCCGCCCGGAGCGGGAGGGATCGGTTCGGAGCATTGTGAGATCAGACTGCGTACCGACGGCCAGGTCGAGCTGGTTGACTTGGGTTCTATGTCCGGAACCTACCTTGAAAACGGCAGACGCCTGCTGTCCAATGTTCCTACAATATTGCCAAACGGCGGCCGCTTCTATATAGCAACCGCCGGTGAAATGTACAGACTTGACAGTAAAGCCTGATATCTGGCACGAGTCAGATGTAGATTATTTTTATCAGAAAAGATAAGGATGATCGGTAAATACAGTCTTGATGAATTCCCTGACCGTATCGTTCAGGCTGCAGTAGCCATCGAACGGTTCTTCATCCGTAATTTCGTTTTCAAACCGTACCCTGAAGGTGCGGTTTTCTTTATCTAACAGGATAAAGCCCTGATTGGTGCTATCCGTGAAAGATTTCAGATCGCTGAAGAGAGTGAACTTATCTTTGTACGGATTGCCGTTATAAGGACAGAAAACGCTGCAGTTGCCGCATTCGTTACACATATCGTCGATATGGAGGATCTGCGGATGAGCGGTCCCGGGTACTGCAATGACCATATTTGCACGGTTGGGACAGACGTCGGCACAGTTCTCACAGACCTTGTCGCAGCCAAGGCACGGGCCGGGGACATCGTCTTTTATCAAGCCGGTTATGTCCAATATGCCCTTCTTCGCGTACAGAGCCTCTGTATCGGCATTTGAGAAGCTTTCGAAAATAAGATTGCGGGCCTCGGCGATGATCGGATTATCGTCCGTTTTCGTGCCGCTGCGGCGGATGATATCATTGACGGCAACGGTTGCGTCATGTATCGCTTCAACGATCGTTGCCGGACCTTTCAGGCCGTCACCGGCAATATATACGCAGTCGGTGAACGATTGATTATTCGCATCGGTTATGGGCCGGCCTTTCTCATCAACTTCTATTTCAAGAGCATCATAAAGATCCTTGTCGATCTTTTCTCCGACAGCTGTGATCACGGTATCCGCAGGGATAGTGACGATCTCATCGGTCTCAACGGGGGTCTGTCTTCCCGAAGCATCAAAATCGCCGAGAACATTTTTCTTACAGAACAGCTTTCCGTCCGAAAATGCGAAGGGAGAGAGCAGTTCCCTGAATTCCACGCCGTCTTCGAGAGCGAGAGACAATTCTTCCTCGTCCGCGGGCATATTGCGCCTGTCGCGCCTGTAAACGATACTTACCGTACTGCCGCTGCCAAGCAGTTTTGCCGCCCTTGCGGCATCCATTGCGGTATTTCCCGCACCGATCACTACAACATTGCTGCCGGGATCGAGTGAAGGATCATGCTTTACGACACGTTCAAGAAATTCAATGGCGTTGATGATACCGCAACCTTTGCCCTGTGCGACGGTACCTGCGGGATCGGGGACAGAATTCTCATTGCCTGCGGTATCGCCCGCAAGCTTCAAAACACCAGGCTTGCCTGCTCCCACGCATACAATGACATATCTGAAACCTTCTTTTTTCAGCTCTTCAAGATCGCGGATCTCTTTTCCGTAAATAAACTTCGCACCGAGTGCTGTCGCAAATGCGATATCCTGGGCGATCGCATCTCTGGGGATCCTCTGTTCGGTGATCACGTGAGCGACTGTTCCGCCGCCGCTTGCGCGCTTCTCGTATACGACAGGTTCAAAGCCTGCACGTGCAAGCAGAAATGCAGAAGCAATGCCTGCAGGGCCCGCTCCTATAACCGCAACCTTGATCCCGTTCGATTTGATATCATGGAGACTCTTTTCGCCGAGATACTTTTCGAGGGCAATGCTTGCTTCCTTTGCGGCTGTGAGCTTCTTGCCTCGAATATTTACGGAACTCTCGTAAAATCTGCGTGTACAGCTGCTCATACAGGGATGGGCGCATATTGTTCCCGTGATATTCGGAAGAGGATTGCGATAGGTTATGACTTTCAGCGCATCGAGATAACGTCCCTCGTCGACAAGCTGCATATAAGCGGTGATATCCTGGTTAATAGGACATGTATCCGAACAAGGGGACATAAAACAGTCAAAGACTGGCAGGGTATTCCTGCTTTTACGGGAAGGTACCGTCTTGACCGGTTTGGTATGATGAGGATCGGTCAATGCGTTTTCAAGAATCTTTTCAAGTGCCGGAACATCGATCTGCCGGGTTCTTGCTTTTTCGATTGCGGCATCTTTTGCGGGCGGTTCGAGCCCCTGTTTCTGTGCGGCAAATTTTCTCCTGAAAGCGTTATTCAGGACTTGTTCGAATCGATGCGTCATCTGCGTGATACGGTTGTATCCGCCGGGCTTCAGGATCGTGGTCGCAAATGTGATCGGCCATATGCCTGCTTTATACAGATTCATTATATTAAACGCATCAGCTCCGCCGGAGAAACTGATCTTCAGCTTGCCGTCGAAATCTCGGGAGAGCTTGAGGGCCACAGAAAGAGACAGAGGGTAAAGTGCACGGCCGGACATGTACATCTCGTTGCCGGGAAGCTCCGAGCGTTTTATATCAACAGGGAAGGTATTGGTGATCTTTACGCCGAATTCCAGTCCGAGGCTGTCAGCAAGTGCCTGCAGACGCTGCAACATGGGAACCGCTTTTTCATACTGAAGGTCGTCTTCAAAATGGAAACGACCGAACTGAACATATCCGTATCCCATATCATCAAGAGTCTTACGGGCATAATCATAACCGAGAAGGGTAGGATTGAGCTTGATAAAAGTATTGAGCTTCTTCTCGGTCAGCAGATAAGTTGCGATCTTTTCAATATCTTCCGCCGGACAGCCATGAAGTGTGGATAGTGTAACGGAATTGCAAACATGCGGATTGGGAGTGAAAATGTGAGTCATTTTACCGCTCTCTCTGGCTCTGATGGTCGCCAGACGGCAGGTTTCCCAGATCTCAAGATTTTTCGCTTCTTTCAGGCCTTCAATGAAGGCATCGATCTTGGGAGACTTGATCCCTTCAAGGTCATAACCGACACTCATGTTAAAAATAAATCCATTTACGGAACCGAGGTCGAATTCAGCAGCCATGGTCTTGCACAGCCACCAGGCCTTGATATATTCTTCCATGGCCTGAGGTACGGTAAGCTCGGTAGACCATTCAACATTGTAACCCTCGTCTTCGGCCAGGATACATGGCTTGGAAACAGGCAGATCTTCACCGTCGATCTTCTGTACGGTCTTCAATTCGAAGAATCTGCTTCCGGCAAAGTATGCCGCAGCAATATTCTGAGCCAGCTGGGTATTGGGGCCGGCGGCCGGTCCGAAGGGAATTTCCAGAGGTGAGCCGAAAATATCCAGGATACTGTTCAGATCATCGGGATCATACCTGTATTTTCTTCTGACTCCGAAAACCGTACCGCTGGTTTTATACTCTGTAAGAACCTGGTCCAACAGGTTTTCATAAGGGATGGGTTTCATTCTGTCACTCATGCAAGTTCTCCAATCTATATTATCTGCTGTTGATCGAATTCCAGACTTTCCCGCTTACTTCGCGGCAGCGTGCGTAAAATGTTTCCGTATCGACTCCGAGCACTTCGCGGCCTTTCATCAGCACTCTGCCGGCGCATATCGTAGAGGTGACATATCTTCCGGAAATGCCGAAGAGAATGTGCCCGTTGCAATTGCTTCCGTCCATCGGGGTGAGCGGATCGTAATCGAGTGTGATCACGTCGGCGGAATAGCCGGATTTCAGTTTTCCGATCGGTGTATCGAAGAAACGTGCACCCATAAGTGCATTGTTTTCAAACAGCATTTGGGGAACTTCTCCCCAGGCGACGGTAGGATCGCACAGATTATGCTTGTGAAGCACATTTGCGACCTTCATGGATTCAAACATATCATTGGTATATCCGTCGGTTCCGAGCCCGGTCAGAATACCCTTAGACATGATCTTCATTGTGGGAGGGCAGCCTACGGCGTTGCCCATGTTGGATTCGGGATTGTGAACGACCATGGTATCCGTGTCGCGGATCAGGTCCATTTCATGTTCATTTATGTAAATACAATGTCCTAAGATAGTGTGCGGACCAAGGATCCCGAAATCATGGAGCCTGTCGACGATACGCTTGTGATGCTGCTTCAGGCTGTCATGCAGATCTTCGATGCCTTCCGCGACATGGATATGGAATCCGCAGTCTTCGGGAGCGGCTTCCACGCATTTGTCAAGTGTCCTGTCGGAAAGAGTGAACTGCGCATGCATTCCGAACATGCCCGCAAGCAGGTCTGCCTCGGCAGTATCCTTCTTCAGCTTTCTGCAATACTCGATAAAATCAGTATTTTCCCTGATCGCCTGTTCGCATTTTTCTTCACCGTCACGGTCGGAAGTTTCATAACACAGGCACGAACGGATACCGTATCTGACAGATTCTTCCGCGATCGCAAACAGACTGCCGGGAATCTCTCCGAAGCTTGCGTGATGATCGAAAATAGTGGTACAGCCGTTCTTTATGCAGTCAATATAAGTTGCTGCTGCGCTGTAATGAGTTGCCTCAAGATCGAGGTGGCGGTCGAGTGTCCACCACATTCCGTCGAGGATGTCAAGAAAGCCCTTCGGATTGTATCCGTTGATCGAAATTCCGCGGGACATTGCGCTGTAGATGTGGTTGTGCGCATTGATCATTCCGGGCATGATGAGCCCTCCCTTAGCGTCGATAAACTCCGCATCGGGATATTTTGACTTAAGAGAACTGTAATCCCCAACTTCGATTATCAGTTTTCCGTCACAGGCAACGGCACCGTTTTCGATAAAAGGCGCTGTGTCATCACGCGTGATAACTCTTCCGTTTCCTATAAGCAACATACTACACCCCTCCCATATTTTTGTGACCTGATAACCCCTTTTTCGTTAGTCTTCCTGGATCATTTCCTCAAAGCTGAAAACCGGTCTGCTGTAATTGCTTACGGTGTTAAGCAGATATTCCTGATCCATCCATTTGATACGTTTCTCGACCCAGCTTAAAAGTCCTTCTGCGCTGGCATAGGCACCGCTTCCGCCTTTGCACAGATCGGTCTTGTATTTCTTGAGGATACTGCGCTCCTGATTGAGACATTTTTCAACGGTACTTATGTTCTTCTTACCCTTAGGTGTGCGCAGGGCGGTCCAGCGCTGCTTTACCCGCTTCATGAACCAGTCCTGCTTGATCAGGACGACGTACCAGGGGTTGGATCTCTCCCCATTGACCTTGGCGAAGCTTGCGCTGTTGAATGTTCTTGCGTAAGAACCGGTGGTCTCACCCATCATGGACCACTCAAAATCCCAGGGACAGGTGAAAGTAAGTTTCTTGATGTTATTCTTGTCGGAAAAATCGGCACACATGAAGAAACTGCCTTCCCCGACATCACGGCTCATGGTGAGCTCGTAGATCAGAAAAACATCGACGAAGGAATCAAGATCGACAGCCATATCCGCCACGATCTCCGCGGCCGGGATGGCATTGCCGTCCTTGTCAGTCTTGTTCAGCTGTTTTTTCTTGGCCTTTACAAGGTCATAATTCTCATCAAAGACGTAATACTTGCCTTTTTCGCAGGCACGGTAAATGATCTTGAAACAGTTGTTAATGTATTTGCTGATGAACTTCTTCTGCTCATCCGAGTAGAAATCACTCTTTATCGTGTAGGCGTCGCTTGTAATGGTCTGTGTAACTCCGTTGAGGTCCGTGACCTTGGGATTGCCGTCGTAATCAACCCTGAAATAAGGCTGCTCGTAGCGGTTGTCAAGCTCGACAAAATACCCGGTGTCGATCCCCGTATAACCTTCCGGAGTTTCGTAAATATTTACGCGGTTCTTGTTAACCTGATGCTGTTCGCACAGTTCGTAAATGCCGGCATATTTGCCGTTCAGATACATATGTACCAGAATGCCGTCAGAACAGAAATTGCCGTTCCTTAAGAAATTCCGGCCCATCCTGAATGCCAGATCGTTCTTCAGAAGGTCATATTCGCCTTTTAAAAGAACCCAGCTCTTGCACTCCGCGTCGGAATTCAGACCGAACATGCGCTGCTTCTTGTCAAATTTGATGCGGTAAGGGACCTGGTTCTTGCGGATCATTTCGACGTTGCCTTCGTAGGCCGTTGAATTGCCGCGTACGCGGATCCCGCCTTTTGCACCGTCAAGCTTGTAGACATCGTCACAATTGATCGTATAGACTTCACATTGAACGTAAGTTGTACGGGAAACCACTTCGGCGCTGTTCTTGGTGTAAACGACAACCGTCGGTATCGTGGTTGAATCCTCGAGTTTATCGAGAAGCTGTTTGATGGAGGAACTCGCGGCATGAGCCGCAGTGGCTTGTCCAAGGCCGCACATGAGGACACATGCGGCCATACACAAAAGGATCTTTGTTAAAATACCGGTCTTGCCGGGGGTAGATTTTTTAAATACAAGTTTACTGCTGTTCATTTTTAATCATTACTTCTTTCAAGCTTTTCTTCTTTTTTATCTTTACTTTCTATCACTGCTGTTTGCCGGTCTAGTCGGAAACAGTGTTGTTGTCGGGATCCGCAGCGGTTTTTACGGTTTCGGTTTCATTTTCTGAAATCTCGGGTTCAAGGGTATCTTCTTCGATATCTTCATCCTCATCATCCGCGCCTTCGTATGCATCGGGCGGCAGCTCCGAAGGGAATTCACCTGTTCTTCCGTAGACGAAATTCAGCCTTGCGATCCTGCGGGCAAGCCTGTTGCTTGCGGCTCCGGCTTTCATACGCCATTTCCAGTTTGTCCCGAGCGATGAAGGCATATTGATCCTGGCTTCGCTGCCGAGGTTCAGATAATCCTGCATAGGTATCACTGCCAGCTTGGCGACGCTTCCAAAGGCCATCTTGATTATGTATTCGGAAATCAGGTCCTCTTCCAGGTCACCGGGAATATACTCGCAGATAAACGCCTTCTCATCATCGCGCAGTGAAGCATACCAGCCTCTCGTGGTGTCGTTGTCGTGAGTTCCGGTATAAACAACACAATTCTCGGTATGATTATGAGGCAGATATTCGTTCGGAGAGTACGGATCGAAAGCAAACTGAAGCACCTTCATGCCGGGATAACCGGTATCCTTCAGCAGATCGATAACGGAAGGAGTAAGGTATCCAAGGTCTTCCGCGATAATGGGAACATTTCCGAGCTCTGTTTTGATCTTGTTGAAAAGACTGATGCCGGGGCCCATGAGCCAGCGTCCGTTAACTGCGGTATCGGCATCGGCCGGGATAGCATAAAATGCATCAAATCCGCGGAAATGATCGACTCTTACGACATCGTAAAGTTTGAAACAATGGCGCATTCTGCGAACCCACCATTCAAAATCCGTAGCCTTGTGATAATTCCAGTCATAGAGCGGATTGCCCCAGAGCTGGCCGGTTGCCGAAAATGCATCGGGCGGGCAGCCTGCGACATCGGTGGGCTTGCCGTCCTTGTCGAACATGAACATCTTCTGGTTCGCCCATACATCGGAGCAGTCAAGCGCAACATAGATCGGCACATCGCCGATGATCTTTATTCCGAGCTCGTTGGCATAGTTTTTAAGCTTCAGCCACTGTTTCATGAAAACGAACTGCTGGAAACGGTAAAAATCGATCTCGTCGATCAGCTCGCGCCATGCTTTGTCAAGAGCTTCATTGGTACGCAGGCGGATGCTGTCTTCCCAGTCGATCCAGCATACGCCGCCCTGATTCTCCTTGACCGCCATGTACAGCGCGTAGTCGTCAAGCCATTCACGGTTTTCGGCGTGGAATTGCCTGTATTCTTCGGTATCGCGGAAATTACTTCGCTTGTATGCCTTACGCAGTATATCCCATCGGGTCTTGTAAATGCGCTCGTAGTCAACATACTCGGGATTGGTGCCGTATCCGGCGATCACAGTCCCGTCCTCGAGTTCCATTTTGACATCGCATTCCTCTTCGGTCAGCAGACCTTCGGCAATGAGTGCTTCAAGATCGATAAAATAAGGATTGCCGGCAAATGTCGAAAAGCCCTGATATGGCGAATCGCCGTATCCCGTAGGGCACAGGGGCAGGATCTGCCAGTACTTGCTGCCTGTCTTTCTGACAAAATCGACAAATTCATATGCTTCTTTGGAAAAACCGCCGATCCCGTATTTGGACGGGATGCTTGAGATTGGGAGTAAAATACCGCTGTCTCTCATAAGATGCCTCCGTGATTTGAGCTAGATCGATGATCCGCAATAGTGAAAGCAAAATATAGCTGTTGTCCGCTATAATCCATACACTGATTTTATCATTTTCTTATGGTTTTAACAAGACTTTTGGTTTTTTTTCGTTTTGGCAGTGTCGTCCTTCTTAGTGACGGCTCTGTCCGGACAGTACCCTGTCCGTATTGCTACCGCAACGCCTCGTCAAACTTCCGCTAAGAAGCAGTACCACTCTCAGGAGCGCCTTCGAGTGTAACTGCTTCTAAGCGGTGATTTCGACTCGGCTAAAACCGCGGGTCTATCCGACAAATGCAATCCGGACAGGGACTGTCCGTCACGAGCCTGGTTAGAATGTTCACAAGAAAAACAAGTAAGAAACAGAACGAGAAGATGTTTTCTCTACTTTTCGGACTTTGTGCATGAAAGGGGAATGTTTTGGAAACGGGACTATTTATGTATAATCAAAAATGAAGGATGAAAGGGAAGGTAGTGAAAAACGGTGGTGAGATTATCATATTATTGTATTATTTTGGGAATTCTGATATAATCGACATATATTGTAGAATGTTTGCAGAGTAGGATTTTGTACGAATGATACATTTTACAAAGCTAATATTTCCAACACGGAGGGAACGGTATGATCGATCTGACCAAAAATGAACAGGCACTGCAGAAGAATATAGAACGTGCGAAGGAGAGAAATATCATCATTCCGACGATCGCGCAGATGCGTGATCCGAACAAGATCCCGGAGAAGATCAGGGAGAGCCTTAAGAGTGTGGGATTGTGGGATATCAATCCTCTGAACCTTTTCAGGATCACCTGGCACAATGAGCCGAAGGAGCAGGGTGGACAGTTCGGCAAGCCCAATTTCCTGGTACTGCCCAAGGAGCTTACGGGTGTGGATGCGAAGATCATCTGCCTCATCGGAAAATGGTTCCCGACGGGCTGCCACAAGGTGGGAGCTTCTTTCGGATGCCTGGTTCCGAGACTTGTGACAGGACAGTTCGATGTAACCTATCATAAAGCAGTTTGGCCTTCAACGGGCAATTACTGCAGAGGCGGCGCTTTTAACTCAAAGTTGCTGTCATGTTATTCAATCGCGATCCTTCCGGCCGAGATGAGCCGTGAGCGTTTCGAGTGGCTGTCGACGGTTGCAAGCGAGACCATTGCGACACCGGGCTGCGAGAGCAATGTTAAAGAGATTTTCGACAAGACCTGGGAACTGCGTACGACCCGTGATGACTGCATGATCTTCAACCAGTTTGAGGAAATGGGCAATCATCTGTGGCATTACAATGTGACCGGTCCTGCTATTGAAGAGGCATATAATCTGATCAAAAATGAAAACAGCCGGTTCGCGGGAGCCTGCTTCACCTCGGGTTCCGCGGGAACAACGGGAGCGGGAGACTATCTGAAAGATGTGTTCCCGAATTCCAAGGTCGGCGTAGGCGAGGCACTTCAGTGCCCGACCCTTCTCAACAACGGATTCGGAGGACACCGTATCGAAGGTATCGGTGACAAGCATGTTCCGTGGATCCACAATGTACGCAACACCGACGTGGTCATTGACATCGATGACGAAGACAGCCAGCAGACCCTGCGTCTGTTCAATGAGAAGGCCGGACGCGAGTATCTTGCCAAAGAAGCGGGAGTTGCACCCGAACTTGTGGAGCAGCTTGAACTGCTCGGTATTTCGGGCATCGCAAATGTTCTGTGCTGCATCAAGATGGCGAAGTATTATGAGCTTACCGAGAATGATGTTCTGGCAACAGTACTTACGGATTCTTCCGTAATGTACGGTTCGCGTATCAAGGAACTTCAGGATGCAGACGGCGAGTACAGCGACAAGGTAGCGGCGGTCCGCTTCAACAAGCATATCCTTGACCAGAAGATCGATAACATGAAGGAACTTACATATTACGACCGCAAGACCATCCACAATCTCAAGTATTATACATGGGTTGAGCAGCAGGGCAGGACAAGCGAGGAACTGAACGCCCTCTGGTACGATCCCGAGCATACATGGAAGGCAGTTGAGCATCAGGCGGATGAGATCGATGCGCTTATCGATGATTTCAATGAGAGAACCGGGCTGCTGAGGTGAGCCTAAAAAGAAAAGAACTGAAACAAAAGAATTGAAATATAAGATCTGAAATAAAAGAACTGGAATAAAATATCTTTGATACAGATGATAGAACTGATAAAAGCCTTCCCCTTGAGGGGAAGGTGTCACGAGTTTGCTTTTTAACTCGTGACGGATGAGGTGTATTATGAACTACATTACAGGCGCTGTCTGCGTCAAATGCGGACATGAACAGGAAGCTGCACCCAATACGACCGTATGTGAAAAATGCGGCGGGATCCTGGATATAAAATACGATTATAAGAAAATTAAGGCGGCGCTCACACCGCAGCAGCTGAAGGAACGCCGTGAGCAGACGATGTGGCGGTATATGGAGTTTCTGCCGGTTGAACCTGAGATCGTTGCAAAAGTGAACAAGCTCAGAGTCGGATGCTCACCTCTGTACAAGGTTGACAGGCTGGCCGATCTGCTCGGGATCAAAGCGCTTTATGTCAAGGATGACGGCATCAATCCCAGCGCTTCATTGAAAGACAGGGCTTCGGCAATGGCTGTGATGAAAGCGACCGAGGCAGGCAACAATATCATCGCGTGCTCGTCTACGGGCAATGCGGCATCTTCGCTTGCAGGCAATGCGGCAGCCGCCGGATACAAGACATATATTTTTGTTCCGGAACGTGCTCCGAAGGGCAAGGTTTCCCAGCTTATGATATTCGGAGCCAATGTCATAAGCGTACAGGGCAACTACGAGGACACCTTCAAGCTCTCGGCACAGGCGATCGAGCGTTTCGGATGGTACAACCGTAACGCTGCGATCAATCCTTATCTGATGGAAGGCAAGAAGACCGTGGCTCTTGAGATAGCGGAACAGCTGGATTTCAAAATGCCGGATTACATAGCGATCTCGGTCGGCGACGGATGTACCATAGGCGGATTGTGGAAAGGCCTGAAAGACCTGTATGAAACAGGCTTCATCGACAGGCTTCCGAAGATCATCAGCGTACAGTCGACAGGATGCTGCCCGATCAACCGTGCTGTTACTGAAAACAAGCCTCTCGAACCGATGGAGGAAAACACGATCGCCGACAGTATCGCGGTCGGAGTTCCGCGTAATCCCGACAAGGCTATGAATGCGATCCGCGAATCGAAAGGCATCTGCGTAAATGTTACCGATGAGGAGATCCTTGCAGCGATGAAACTGCTCGGAAGTTTCGGAATATTCGGAGAGCCCGCGGGAGTTACCGGAACCGCCGGTTTGAAGAAGGCTGTCGAGGACGGCCTGATCCCAAAGGATTCAACTGTGGTAAGCGTAGTAACGGGTAACGGACTCAAAGACACCGCCAATGCCATCAAAGCGGGCGGTGAGCCGGTAAAACTGGCACCCGACATAAATGAATTTGTAAAATGGATCTCAAATGATTAAGTCTCATTTCACGGCCTGCGGCATCATATGCTGCGGGCCGTTTTCAACATCTTACGATCGGCGCAGAAAGGAAAGGTTACATAATTACAGATAATCTGCTATACGAGGAGGAAGTATTAATTATGTTTAAGACCATCAAAGCAGACTGACAGCGATCGTTATTACCATAGTCGTACTCTCTCTGCTGGTTTCGGCAGTGGTGATCATTCTGCTGTCGAGAAACAATCTCATGTCGCGCGCCATGAACGAACTGCAGATCCAGGCCGATAAGTAGCAACAGGACTTGCGAAGAATTATATGGATGATGCCGGATACTATGCGAAGATCTCTTCGGAGATCACAAACAGCGCCGAGAACCTGTCCGGCGATGTAGAAGGCATTTCTTCGATCGTAAATGAGATCAGCTCCTCCCAGAATGATCTTAACGCTTCAATGCAGGGTATTTCGGGACATCTCGGTGAGATCACCTCGGCAAGCGGCAATGTCGCATCCCAGACGGCCGATGTGCTTGACAGTATCGAAAAACTCCGCAGCACAATGGAATCATTCAGAGTATGATGATCAGCTCAGGAAGTTTTACAAGAGTCTTCAAATAATAACCACAAGGCAGGGTGAAAATACCCTGCCTTTTTTGTGCGAAATAGCCAAAAACAAAAAATTACTTTGAATTTTGAATAAAAATTTAGGTCTATTTTCTAAATAAAGAACTTGATAAGTACAAAAAATTGCGATAGAATAAGGACATACTTTATCGAGTTAAAGGAGGAAAGAATTGTTATGGCAAGAGTATTTAACTTTTCAGCAGGACCGGCAATGATGCCCCTTCCCGTGCTTGAAGAGATCCAGGCGGAGTTGATCGATTACAAGGGAAGCGGTATGAGCGTTATGGAGATGTCCCATCGATCTAAGGTCTACCAGCAGATCATTGATGAGGCAGAGGCCGACATCCGTGAACTTATGGGAATCCCTGACAATTACAAAGTTCTCTTTGTACAGGGCGGCGCTACGCTTGAGTTTGCCATGATCCCCATGAACCTGCGCAAAAATGGCGTATTTGATTATATCGTAACAGGAACCTGGTCCAAGAAGGCAGCTTCCGAAGCGAAGAAATACGGTAAGGTTAACGTTATAGCTACCAGCGAAGACAGGAACTACAGCTATGTTCCCGATGTTTCCGATCTTCCGATCGACGATGACGCCGATTATGTATATATTTGTGAAAATGAGACCATTCACGGAACAACCTACAAGGAGCTGCCCAACACAAAGGGCAAGATCCTGGTTGCGGATCAGAGCTCGATGTTCCTTTCGAAGCCCGTTGATGTCAGCAAATACGGCATCATCTACGGTGGCGTACAGAAGAATGTAGGACCTGCGGGACTTGCGATCGTTATCATCCGCGAGGATCTGATCAATCCCGAGCTTGACAAGAGCGTTCCCACATACTGCAGCTTCGCTACACATTCCGAGAACGGTTCAATGTACAATACCCCCAACTGCTGGGCTATCTACTGCTGCGGTAAGGTATTTAAGTACCTGAAGAAACTCGGCGGACTTGAGGCAATGAACAAGATCAATCAGGAGAAGGCTGCGATCCTTTACGATTTCCTTGATAACAGCAAGATGTTCAAGGGTACCGTTGATAAGGAGTACAGATCACTTATGAATGTTCCCTTCGTGACCGGCGATGCCGACACGGATGCAGCGGTTGTTGCAGCTACCAAGGCAGCAGGCTTTGATAATCTTAAGGGTCACAGGAGCGTGGGCGGCCTTCGTGCTTCCATTTATAACGCAATGCCGAAGGAAGGCGTTCAGGCGCTGGTTGATTTCCTTAAAAAATATGAGGAGGAGCATAAATAATGTTTAAATATGGCTGCTTAAATCCTATTTCTGCAGTAGGTACCGATAATTTTACCGATAATTACGCAAAGACTGAAGATATCAACGAAGCTGAGGGTATACTTGTTCGTTCGGCAGTGATGCATGACATGGAATTCTCAGACAACCTGCTGTGCGTAGCACGTGCAGGTGCAGGTGTCAACAATATTCCTCTTGACAAGCTGGCTCAGAAGGGCGTTGTAGTATTTAACACACCCGGTGCCAATGCAAACGGTGTTAAGGAGCTCGTTATCTGCGGAATGCTGCTTGCAAGCCGTGACGTTATCGGCGGTATCGATTTCGTACAGGGTATCAAGGATGACGAGAACGTTGCCAAGCTTGTAGAAAAAGGCAAGGGCAAGTTCGCAGGAACCGAGATCAGAGGTAAGAAACTCGGTATTATCGGACTCGGAGCGATCGGAGGACCTCTTGCGAATGCCGCAAAGCACCTCGGAATGGATGTTTACGGCTGCGATCCTTACATTTCGGTTGATGCTGCATGGAACCTTTCCAGAGATATCCATCATGTAAAGACCAGAGAAGAGATCTTCAGAAACTGCGATTACATTTCGGTTCATGTTCCGCTTATCGAGAGTGATGATCCCGATGTAAACACCAAGAAGATGATCAACAAGGAAACCATTTCGATGATGAAGGACGGTGTTATCATCCTCAACTTCGCAAGAGATGCCTTAGTTGATGACGAGGCCCTTGAAGAGGCGCTTAACAGCGGCAAGGTCAGAAAGTACGGTACAGACTTCCCGAATGCCAAGACCGCAGGAATGAACGGCGTTATCGCTATCCCTCATCTCGGAGCTTCCACCGAGGAGTCCGAAGACAACTGTGCAAGGATGGCTGTAAGCGAGATGATGGACTACCTCGAGAACGGCAATATCAAGAACAGTGTTAATTATCCGGCTGTAGATATGGGATTCCCCACACATAAGGGCAGGATCGCGATCTTCCACAAGAATGTCGCAAATATGATCACTCAGTTTACCGCAGCTTTCGGTGACGTGGGAATCAATATTTCCGACCTGATGAACAAATCAAAAGGCGAGGTTGCATACACAATGTTTGATACCGATGAGGCCGCAACGGATGCGATCGTTGCGAAGCTTCAGGGGATTGACGGAGTGTTCCGCGTAAGAGTTGTAAAATAAAGTGATCCAAGTGAGGCTGTCGCCTTGTGAAAGGCGGCAGCCTTATTGGGTTATAGGAGCTTATATATGAAGTATTTCAGGTATCTGGTTATTATAATGATGGTGGCGGCGATCGCGGGGATCATCTATCTTCTGATAAGGATACAGCGGTTTACGTTTGTCAAGAAGATCAAAGAGAAGAACAGGATCCTTGGGTGGCTTATGGGGATTCCGGTGCTGGCCGTTATCACTGTGCCTTATGCGGTTAACAGTCCGATGGCGGCGGTGGTCGTGCTCATCCATCTGCTTGCGTTCATGGTTATCTGCGATATCATAGGGTTTATCGCAAATAAGATCCTGAAGCGGAAAAAGACCCGCTATTATGCAGGGGCAGCAGCATTTGCGATCACGTTTGTATTCCTTCTGATCGGAGAGATCTGTGCCCGTAATGTCTGGATCAAGAGATATGAGATCGATACCGCGAAGAACGTCGGGGAGGGCGTTTATGTGGCGGCGCTTTCCGACTCACATCTGGGATACACGATGAGCGGGAAGAAGTTCGCTCGTGAGATCGAGAAACTGCAGAAGTATTCACCCGATGCGCTGATCATCCTGGGCGATTTCGTGGATGACGACACTCCGCGCGAAGATATGGAAACGGCATGTGAAGCGCTTGGGAAACTGCAGACCAGATACGGGGTTTATTATGTTTACGGTAATCATGACAGGGGATATAGTTATTACAGAAACTTTAACGAGTATGACCTGCTGATCCAATTGAGGAAGAATGGGGTTATAATACTAGAAGATAAGCTTGAATACATTACACTGGACGCGGGGGACGGCTCAGAGCCTGCAGTACTTACGCTTGCGGGGCGCAAGGACAGGTCGAGGAACGATCGCAAGAGCGCCGTTGAGATGATGAAAGACGCCGACCCGTCGAGTTATACGATCATGCTGGATCACCAGCCGAACGATTATGATAACGAAGCCGAAGCGGGTCCGGATCTGGTCCTTTCGGGGCATACGCACGGAGGACAGATGTTCCCGGTCAATCTCATCGGCCAGGCACTGGGTGCCAATGACCGTCACTACGGGATGGAACGGCGAAACAACACGGATTTTATCGTAACGTCCGGAATAGCAGAATGGGCGATACCTTTCAAAACCTGCTGTGTTTCGGAAATACTGTTATTACATATATATTGATCTTCATATTGCGAATGAAACAAACATGCTGAAAAAGCTCACCGAAAGCCAGATTTGGTGGGCTTTTTGATATTATTGAAAATAAAGATAAAAATTTTCAAATAACCTATTGACACGGTAGGTTAATAGGTGTAAACTCTTTTTCATTGAATCATTTATTCAATGGACACACGAAAAGGAAAGTTGGAAGGTTATAAGGAAAAAGGAGAGTTGTATGGCGCTGTTGTTTGAGGACCTGGTCAGGTGTAATTACAGATTCGGACGAATGTGTCGATGTCGATGTTGCAGATAATATTAGAGAAATGATCTGTCGATATTTATCGACATAATTACACACATGATAAGGAGATAAATAATATGAGCAAATATAGATTTGAGACATTGGCACTTCATGTAGGACAGGAACAGGCAGACCCCGCAACCGATTCGAGAGCGGTTCCGATCTATCAGACAACCAGTTATGTATTTCATAATTCGCAGCATGCGGCTGATAGATTCGGACTCAGGGATGCAGGCAATATTTACGGAAGACTTACCAACTCGACCCAGGGCGTACTTGAGGAAAGAGTAGCGGCACTTGAAGGCGGGGTAGCGGCACTCGCGGTTTCGGCAGGAGCAGCAGCCATCACATATACCATCGAGGCACTTGCCAAGGCAGGTGAGCACATCGTTGCACAGAAGACCATTTACGGCGGCAGCTACAACCTGCTTGCACATACACTTCCGCTGTACGGGATCAATACAACATTTGTTAATATTCACGATCTTGTTGAGGTTGAGGCTGCGATCAAACCCGAGACCAAAGCGATCTACATCGAGACACTCGGCAATCCCAACAGCGATATTCCCGATATCGACAAGCTTGCGGAACTTGCTCACAAGCACGGACTTCCACTCGTAGTTGACAATACTTTCGCTGCAGCATACTGGGTAAGACCTATAGAGCACGGAGCAGACATCGTTGTTCATTCGGCTACAAAATTCTTCGGCGGACACGGAACCACGCTCGGCGGCGTGATCGTTGATTCCGGCAAATTCGACTGGAAGGCAAGCGGTAAGTATCCGAATATCGCAGCTCCGAATCCGAGCTATCACGGAGTGGCATTTACGGATGCGGCGGGTCCTGCGGCATTTGTAACATATATCAGGGCGATCCTGCTGAGAGATACCGGCGCCTGCATTTCACCTTTCAATGCATTCCTGCTGCTTCAGGGCATTGAGACACTTCCTTTGAGACTTGACAGACATGCATACAATACCGCAAAGGTGCTTGAGTATCTGTCCAGGCATCCGCAGGTTGAGCATATCAATCATCCGGCTTTGGAGAATCATCCGGACCATGAACTTTACAAGAAATACTTCGCAAACGGCGGAGCGAGCATATTTACATTTGAGATCAAGGGCGGACAGGAAGAGGCTTACAAGTTCATCGACAATCTGAAGATCTTCTCGATCCTCGCAAATGTAGCGGATGTTAAGAGCCTTGTGATCCATCCGGCATCTACCACACACAGCCAGCTGTCCGAGAGCGAGCTGCTCGATCAGGGTATCAAGCCCAATACCATCAGACTTTCGATCGGTACCGAGCATATCGATGATATCATCGAAGATTTCGAGCAGGCATTTGCGGCAGCGAAATAAGCCGGGGTATTGAAAAAATAATTAAAAATTCCAGGAGGATAATTTTATGTCAAAAATATATACATCATCTGAACAGCTTATCGGCGGCACTCCGCTGCTTGAACTTACACATATAGAGAAAGAGTACGGACTTAAGGCAAAGATCCTTGCCAAGCTTGAATATTTCAATACAACCGGTTCGGTCAAGGACCGTATCGCCAAGGCAATGATCGAGGATGCTGAAAACACAGGTGCGTTAAAGCCCGGATCGGTCATTATCGAGCCCACCAGCGGCAACACCGGTATCGGACTTGCTTCTGTTGCTGCAGCCAAGGGATACCGTATCATCATAGTAATGCCCGACACGATGTCGGTTGAAAGAAGACAGCTTATGGCTGCCTACGGTGCCGAGCTGGTACTTTCCGAAGGATCAAAGGGTATGAAGGGTGCGATCGCCAAGGCGGAAGAACTGGCCAAGGAGATCCCGAACAGCTTTATCCCCGCACAGTTTGACAACCCTGCCAATCCCAAGGCTCACCGTGAGACCACAGGTCCTGAGATATACAATGATACCGACGGAGCGGTTGACATCTTTGTAGCAGGTGTTGGCACCGGCGGAACCATTACCGGAACAGGCGAGTATCTGAAGGAGAAGAAGCCTTCGGTCAAGATCGTGGCTGTTGAACCCGCTTCGAGTGCGGTCCTGTCAACAGGTGTTGCCGGAGCACACAAGATCCAGGGTATCGGTGCAGGCTTTGTTCCCAATGTACTCAATACAAAGATTTATGATGAGATCATTACGGTTGCCAACGAAGATGCATTTGCGACCGGCAAAGTGATCGGAAAGAAAGAGGGCGTACTTGTCGGAATATCCGCAGGCGCAGCACTTTGGGCGGCGATCGAGCTGGCAAAGCGTGCCGAGAATGAAGGCAAGACAATAGTAGCTCTTCTTCCGGATTCCGGAGACAGGTACTTGTCAACACCGTTGTTTGCGGAGTAAAATATATTATAGCGGCATATTGAATGAGTAATGTGCGGCAATGACCATGTAAACTAAGGAGAGTTGTAAGTGATGGAGATCTATGCGGATAATGCGGCGACAACGGCGGTAAGCCCGGCAGTGGTCGAGGCAATGCTGCCATATTTTACGGATGTATACGGCAATCCGTCAAGTCTCCATACCTCCGGTCAGAAAGCCAAAGAAGCTCTTGAGGATGCACGCGCGAGGATCGCGGCGCAGCTCAACTGCCTGCCGAATGAGATCACATTTACCTCGGGAGGTACGGAAGCGGATAATCAGGCGATCTTGACTATTGCTCACAAAGGAGCGAAGACCGGGAAGAAACACATTATTTCCACCGCATTTGAACACCATGCTGTTCTGCACACGCTTGAGAAGCTGAAAAAAGAAGGTTTCGAGATCGAGCTGCTGGATGTTCATTCGACCGGCGTGATAGATCCGCAGCAGGTAGCCGATGCGATACGTGAAGATACCTGTCTTGTGACGATCATGTATGTCAATAACGAGATAGGTACGATCCAGCCGATCGCAGAGATAGGCCGGATATGTAATGAGAAGAAAGTCATTTTTCATACTGATGCCGTTCAGGCCGTGGGACATGTGCCCGTCGATGTAAGGCGCGACAATATCGATATGCTCTCGATATCGGCTCACAAGTTCCACGGACCCAAGGGTATCGGAGTGCTGTATGCCCGTCGCGGGATATTGCTTGAAAATGTGATCGAGGGCGGGGCCCAGGAACGCGGCAAGAGGCCCGGAACCGAGAATCTTCCCGCGATCATGGGTATGGCTAAAGCGCTTGAGGATGCGAACGCTCTTCTGAATGATGATATTTATGCGGCACAGCCGGAGCTTATTGCGAAGCGTGACAGGCTGATCGCCGGACTTGAGAAGATCCCGCACGGAGAGCTCAACGGGGACCGTACAAGAAGAGTCGGCGGGACCGTGAATTTCTGCTTTGAAGCAATTGAGGGGGAATCGTTGCTTCTGCTGCTCGATGATAAGGGAATAAGGGCATCATCAGGGTCTGCGTGTACTTCGGGTTCACTCGATCCAAGCCATGTACTGCTTGCGATCGGCCGTCCGCACGAGGTGGCACATGGGTCTCTGAGACTGTCATTTGATAATTCGATCACAAATGAGGAGATCGATTATATGATAAAAGCGGTAGCTGATACCGTGGATTATCTGCGCAACATGTCTCCGGTATGGAGGGATCTGCAACAAGGGAAGAGGAGTTTTGTATTCCCGGAGTGAAATTTAGGAGGTGGGCCACATGGCTCTGTACAGCGAAAAAGTAATGGATCATTTCAGAAATCCGAGAAATGTGGGCGTTATCGAGGACGCAGACGGGATCGGAGAGGTCGGTAACGCAAAATGCGGCGATATCATGAAGATCTATCTGAAGATCGATAATGATATCATTGAGGACGTGAAGTTCGAGACCTTTGGCTGCGGAAGCGCGATCGCGTCGAGCTCCATGGCGACCGAGATGATCAAAGGCAAACCTGTATCGGAGGCACTCGGACTGACCAACAAGGCTGTAACAGAGGCGCTTGACGGACTTCCCGCACATAAACTGCATTGTTCGGTGCTTGCGGAAGAAGCGATCAAGGCCGCAATGAAAGACTATTACGATAAAAAAGGCATAGAATACGACGAGGAGCTGTTTGCAGGCGTTGGCGCCTGCCATATGTGTGAAAGCGGACATGAGTAAAGCACTGATCGCGATGAGCGGCGGCGTGGATTCGAGTGTTGCCGCGAAATTGACCCGTGACGCCGGTCTTGACTGTATCGGCTGCACAATGAAGCTGTTTGACACAAGGGATACCGAAGATAGTAAATGCTGCTCCCTCGACGATACGGAAGACGCAAGGAGCGTGGCATTTAAGCTCGGTATGCCTTTTTATGCTTTTAATTACAAAGAAGAATTTAAGGAAAAGGTGATCGATAATTTCGTCGATGAATACCTGAATGCCAGGACACCGAATCCCTGTATCGAGTGCAACCGCTGCCTGAAATTCGGCAGATTGCTGGAACGTGCACAGGTACTCGGATGTGATTATGTTGTTACCGGGCACTATGCCAGGATCGAAGAGCGTGACGGGGAGATGGTACTGCTCAAGGGCCTGGATGAGAGCAAAGACCAGAGCTATGTGCTGTATATGCTTACACAGGAACAATTGAAACATATCAGGCTGCCGCTCGGAAATCTGACAAAGACCGAGGTAAGGCACATTGCCGAGGAGAACGGATTTATCAATGCCGCCAAGCCCGACAGTCAGGATATATGCTTTGTACCGGACGGAGACTATGCGGCGGTGGTGGACCGGTACCTGAGAGAAAGGGCCGGAAGCAGGGAAGAGACCGGCGGTGATCCGGAAGAAAACGGGGAAAACAAGTTTGAAATCGGAGGAATCCGCGCCGGCAACTTTGTAACTCTTGACGGAAAGGTTCTCGGGAGGCACAAAGGTCTGATCCATTATACGATCGGACAGCGCAAAGGCCTTGGCATTTCGGCCGAGCAGCCTCTGTATGTACATCATCTGGATGTGGAGAAAAATGAAGTCGTATTATCCGACAATGAGGCATTGTTCGGCAGAACGGTGCATGTACCGCAGATGAGCTTTACAACGGAACGCAAGATCCCTGACGGGCTCAGGTGCAGCGCCAAGATCAGGTATCATCACAAAGAACAGCCCGGAATACTTGAACACAACGAGAACGGATACATATTTACATTTGACGAACCACAACGTGCGATAACACCCGGGCAGTCGCTGGTACTGTATGACCGGGACAGAGTTTTGGGAGGGGGTTACATCGGCCCTGACATCGGCCCATAAAATAGCTAATAAATAACAAGTGAGGCCGATGTGCAGTTTGCTTTGCAAACTGTCACCACTAAGTGAGGCCGATGCGCAGTTTGCTTCGCAAACTGTCACCATTTTGACAGGAGATTTACGCTTATGAAAATGATATCTACAAGGGGGCGTTACGCTTTGCGCGTGATGGCAGATCTGGCATCTTTTTCCAACGGGGAATGTATTCCGATGAAGGAGGTTGCGGCACGGCAGGATATTTCACTGAAATATCTGGAGCAGATACTCCCCGTACTTACCAAACACGGCCTGGTTGAG
>JAFZNE010000141.1 GCA_017553035.1 Lachnospiraceae bacterium | reverse complement strand
TTGGTCTGCGGCGGAACAGGATGTACTTCCTCAGGAAGCCAGAAGATCATTGAGAAGCTCAATGAAGAGCTTGCGAAAAACGGACTTGAAAAGGAAGTATCGGTAGTACAGACCGGATGTCACGGCCTTTGCGCATTAGGACCCATTATGATCGTATATCCCGAAGCAGTCTTCTACTCGATGGTAAAGGAAGAGGATATACCCGAGATCGTAAGTGAGCATCTGCTCAAAGGAAGGGTCGTAAGAAGACTTGTTTATGATGAGACCGTTACCGATGACGGCGTTAAGTCACTTAACGACACCAATTTCTACAAGAAACAGCACCGTGTTGCTCTTCGTAACTGCGGTGTCATCAATCCCGAGAATATTGAAGAATATATCGCTACACGCGGATATGAAGCACTCGGCAAGGTTCTTACCGAGATGACTCCCGACCAGGTAATCCAGATCATCCTTGATTCCGGTCTTCGCGGACGTGGCGGCGCAGGCTTCCCTACCGGTAAGAAGTGGCAGCTTGCACGCAACCTTGTTCAGGACGGCGGACCCAAGTATGTCTGCTGTAACGCTGACGAGGGTGACCCCGGAGCATTCATGGACCGTTCGGTACTTGAAGGTGATCCTCATGCGGTACTTGAGGCTATGGCTATCGCGGGTTACGCAATCGGAGCTAACCAGGGCTTCATTTATGTACGTGCCGAGTACCCCATCGCTGTTGACCGTCTGAACATCGCTATCGGTCAGGCAAGAGAATACGGACTTCTCGGCAAGGACATTTTCGGAACAGGTTTTGATTTCGATATCGAGCTGAGACTCGGTGCCGGCGCTTTCGTTTGCGGCGAGGAAACAGCTCTTATGACCTCTATCGAGGGACACAGAGGCGAGCCCAGACCCAGACCTCCTTTCCCTGCAGTTAAGGGACTTTTCGAAAGACCTACCATTCTTAACAACGTTGAGACCTATGCAAATATCGCACAGATCATCCTTACCGGTCCCGAGTGGTTCGCATCGATGGGTACCGAGAAGTCGAAGGGAACCAAGGTATTCGCTCTCGGCGGCAAGATCAAGAACACCGGTCTTGTAGAGATCCCCATGGGAACAACCCTGCGTGAGATCGTAGAAGACATCGGCGGCGGCATCCCGAACGGCAAGAAGTTCAAGGCTGCACAGACAGGTGGACCTTCAGGCGGATGTATCCCGGCTGAGCACCTCGATGTTCCGATCGATTACGATAACCTGATCGCTATCGGTTCCATGATGGGATCCGGCGGACTTATCGTAATGGACGAAGACAACTGTATGGTTGATATCGCCAAGTTCTTCCTTGAGTTCACCGTTGATGAGTCCTGTGGTAAGTGTACACCTTGCCGTATCGGTACCAAGCGTATGTACGAGATGCTTGACAAGATCACCAAGGGTCAGGCAACACTCGAGGATCTCGACAAGCTCGAGGCTCTTTGCTACTACATCAAGGACAACGCTCTGTGCGGACTCGGCCAGACAGCTCCCAACCCCGTTCTTTCAACACTCAGATATTTCCGTGATGAGTATGTTGCTCACGTTGTTGATAAGAAATGTCCCGCAGGTGTATGTAAATCACTGCTTTCATATGTTATCGACAAGGATAAATGTGTTGGCTGCGGCATGTGCGCTAAGCAGTGTCCTGCATCCGCTATCACAAGAACCGATTACATTGCACCCGGCAAGAAGCTTGCGGCAATGGCGATCGATGGTTCTAAGTGCGTGAAGTGCGGTGCTTGTATGGGCACATGTAAGTTCGGCGCTATTTCGAAGAAGTGATAGGAGGAGTTTAATCAATGGCTGATATTAATTTGAAAATAAACGGTATGGAATGTACCGCTCCCGCAGGATCAACCATTCTTCAGGCAGCAAAGCTCAACAATATCGATATTCCTACACTTTGCTATCTTAAGGACATGAACGAGATCGGCGCCTGCCGTATCTGCGTTGTAGAAGTCAAGGGCGCGAGATCCCTTGTTGCTTCCTGTGTTTACCCCATCAACGAGGGTATGGAGGTTTATACCAATTCACCTAAGGTACTTGCGGCACGCAAGAAGACCTTACAGCTCATTCTTTCAGACCATGACAAGAAGTGCTTAAGCTGCGTAAGAAGCGGCGACTGCGAACTTCAGAGACTTTGCAAGAAGTATGGTGTTGATGATGAGAACCTTTACGAAGGTGTTGCAAATACATTTGAGATCGATGATACCGCAGCTCATATGTTCCGTGACAATAACAAATGTATCCTTTGCCGTCGCTGCGTAGCAGCTTGTACAAAGGCTCAGGGTATAGGCGTTATCGGAGCTAACGAGAGAGGTTTCAAGACCAATATCGGTTCGGCATTCGAAGTAGGCCTCGGCGAGACCTCCTGCGTATGCTGTGGACAGTGTATCGCTGTATGTCCTACCGGTGCTCTTTACGAGAAGGATTACACCGATGAAGTTATCAAGGCACTCAACGATCCCGAGAAGCATGTATTTGTTCAGACCGCTCCCGCAGTTCGTGCAGGACTCGGCGAGATGTTCGGATATCCGATCGGAACCAATGTTGAAGGCAAGATGGCAGCAGCTCTCCGCCGTATCGGTTTCGAGAAAGTATTCGATACCAATTTCGGTGCAGACCTTACCATTATGGAAGAAGGAACAGAGTTCATCCACAGAGTACAGAACGGCGGCGTTCTTCCTATGATCACCTCATGTTCACCCGGATGGATCAAATTCTGCGAGCATTACTATCCTGATATGATCCCGAACTTAAGTACCTGCAAGTCACCTCAGCAGATGTTCGGTGCTACGCTGAAGACCTTCTACGCACAGAAGATGGGATATGATCCCAAGTCGATCGTAAGCATTTCCGTAATGCCTTGTACCGCCAAGAAGTTCGAGATCGGACGTCCCGATCAGAGCGCTGCAGGCGAGGGGATCCCGGATCTTGATATTTCGATCACCACCAGAGAGCTCGGAAGACTTATCCAGAGATACGGCATCGATTTTGCTGACCTTCCCGATGAAGGATTTGACGATCCCATGGGCGAGGGTTCAGGTGCAGCCGTTATCTTCGGTGCTACCGGCGGTGTTATGGAAGCTGCTCTTCGTACCGTTGTTTGGAAGCTCACAGGCGAGAAGGACGATTCACCTATCGAGTTCAAGGAAGTTCGTGGTACCGAAGGTATCAAGGAAGCTACTTACAAGGTTGGAGATCTCGATGTTAACATCTGTGTTGCATCAGGTCTTGCCAATGCACGTAAGGTACTTGATTCGGTTAAGTCCGGCGAGAAGAAATATCACTTCATCGAGATCATGGCTTGTCCCGGCGGCTGCGTAAACGGTGGCGGCCAGCCTCAGGTACATGCGAATATCCGCAACTTCAACGATATCCGCGCACTTCGTGCACAGGCTCTGTATTCAAGCGATGAGGCCAACACGATCCGCTTCTCACATGAGAACAAGTCGATCCAGGATCTCTACAAAGAGTGGTACGGCGAGCCCGGTTCGGAGAAGGCACATCACGCTCTGCATACATCATATGTTGCAAGAAAGATCAACGAGTGATACAGGTACGTTTACCGGTAATTATAATGAAGATTTGGAAACAACAGGGTAACATTTCCTTATAATTATCAATTGACAGTAGACGGATTGAAATATTTTTGATATAATAACTGCATACTATCCTGTGTAATAAAAACACCGGATAAGATAAAGCGAAGGGCACACAGAGTCCGCATACCTCTGTGTGCCTTTTGTGTTGTATACTATAAGGAAGTGACGATCGTTCAATTCTCCTGATCTTCTCCCCTGAAACAGCGAGTTAGATGTTCCTAATTTGCTGTTTTAATCATTGAAGACATATCCCGGTTGCTGTATAATAGACTCATAATACAAAGGATAAGCAGATCCCGAGTATTATGAGCTAACATCAGATCATGTTAAATAAACAGAATCCGGGAAGGGAGTGAAGCATATGAGTCCGTATATCTGGCTGGGAGTTGCAGTGGTGTTACTGATCGTTGAACTGCTGACGGTCGGACTTACGACGATCTGGTTTGCGGCCGGTGCACTTCTGGCAATGACACTTGCGTTTTGCGGCGCGAGTGAGATCTGGCAGGTTGTGGCATTTGTTGTTTCATCGGTTGTGCTTCTTATATTTACCAGACCGTTTGTACAAAAATATGTTAACAGCAAACATGTAAAAACGAATGTCGATGCGATCGTCGGAATGACCGGACGTGTTGTCGAGGCGATAAACGGTATTGAGGGAACCGGCGCCGTGATCGTTGACGGTAAGACCTGGTCGGCCAGGGCAGAAAGTGAGACAACGGTGATACCGGTTGACAAGATCGTAACGGTAAAGGAAGTCAGCGGAGTAAAACTGCTGGTAAAATGAACCGAAAAAGTGTATTACATTGATAACCGTTGTGATACATATGTATAATATCAAACTGATGTTGCAAATGTAAAACAAGAGGAAAACTGCTATTTTAGAAAGTTTAGGCAAGGAGATTAATAATGGGAAAAGAAAAAAGATTCAAAGTGATCCTTAACGAAGGAAACGGCCTGACCAATCAGAATGTTAAGATCGTGATGGACAGGGAAACCGGTATGCAATATCTTTTTGTTCAGGAAGGATATGCAGGAGGATTGACTCCGTTGCTCGATGCGGAAGGTAAACCTGCAAGAGCCGGTTGGGATGTAATGAATGAATTAGACTAAAATAAGAAAATGATGTCATGGCTTTTAATGATAACATCATAAAAAAACGGAGGATATATTATGGAATATGCAATTGTAATCATACTGGTAATTGTTTTGATGCTGATCATAAGCAATATTAAAGTAGTGCCTCAGGCATATGCGTATGTTATCGAACGTCTGGGTGGCTACAGCGGAACATGGGGTGTAGGACTGCATCTCAAGATGCCTATTATCGACAGGGTGGCAAAAAGAGTCCTGCTAAAAGAGCAGGTTGCGGACTTCCCGCCTCAGCCCGTTATTACCAAAGATAATGTAACGATGAGGATCGATACGGTTGTGTTCTACCAGATCACGGACCCGAAACTGTACGCTTACGGTGTTGAAAATCCCATGATGGCTATCGAGAACCTTACCGCTACAACACTTCGTAACATCATAGGTGAGCTTGAACTTGACCAGACCCTTACCTCGCGTGAGACGATCAACGGCAAGATGAGATCATTACTTGATGTAGCTACAGACCCCTGGGGTATCAAAGTTAACAGAGTGGAGCTCAAGAATATCATGCCTCCCGCAGCGATCCAGGAAGCGATGGAGAAACAGATGAAGGCCGAGCGTGAAAGACGTGAAGCGATCCTTCGTGCCGAAGGTGAGAAGAAGTCGGCGATCCTTGTTGCCGAAGGTAATAAGGAATCTGCGATCCTTGAAGCCGAGGCTGAGAAAGAAGCAGCGATCCTCCGTGCTGAAGCGAAGAAGGAAGCAATGGTACGTGAAGCCGAAGGTCAGGCTGAGGCTATCCTGAAAGTTCAAAATGCTAATGCCGAAGGTCTGAAGCTCCTGAATGAAGCTAATCCCAATGCCGCGGTTCTCCAGCTCAAGAGCCTTGAAGCATTTGCGAAGGCTGCCGACGGCCAGGCTACCAAGATCATCATTCCTTCGGAAATACAGGGCATCGCAGGACTCGCCAAAGGCGTAGCGGAAGCGATCGGGAAGTGATATGACATTATTATGTAAATGTCTGTAAAAGAATAAATAATAGTATAAGGAATATTTTCAAAGAAAAAGGGACTGCCGTACTAAGAAAGTACGGCGGTCCCTATCTTAATATCGCAGCCATTTTCACCCTTCTTTCCGTTTATATGAGAAAAAATACCGTTCATGTCAAAAGTATTCCTTTTATATACGGAAGCCTGTAAGATGAAGACACAAAGAACAAAGAAACATTGAACAAGCATCAACGGAGGGTATATCGATGAATGCAATAATCACAGAAGGACTTACAAAACGATACAAAGACAAAACAGCAGTGGATTCCCTGAACTTAAGTATTGACGAAGGTGAGCTTTTTGCACTGCTCGGAGTAAACGGCGCAGGCAAGACCACGACGATAAGGATGCTCACATGTCTGTCCACACCCAGCGCGGGACATGCAAAGGTATTCGGGCATGATGTGATGGCAGAACCCGATGAGGTAAAAAGACTCGTCGGCATTTCAACCCAGGATACCGCGGTCGCAGAGAACCTCACGGTATACGAAAACCTGAAATTCATGGCAGGCGTATATATGTCGGAAGAGAAAGGGAAAGAGGCCGAGAAGAGCATTTCCGACAGGATAGAAAATATCATAAAAATGTTCAATCTCGATGAGGTCAGAAACAAGAAGGCCAAGACCCTTTCCGGAGGATGGAAACGTAAGCTCTCGATCGCAATGGCGCTTATCGGAGAGCCGAAGATATTATTCCTTGACGAACCGACTCTGGGGCTCGACGTTCTTGCCCGCAGGGAACTGTGGAAGATCATTGAAGATCTGAAGAGCAAGGTGACGATCATCCTGACCACACATTATATGGAAGAGGCAGAGGCACTTGCCGACCGGATCGCGGTCATGATCAGCGGAAAGATAGTTGAGATAGGCACAATGGACGAACTTGAAGAGCGCACCGGCAAGAAGGGACTTGAAGAAGTATTTGTCGAGATCGCAGGGAGGAACTGATATGAACAGAACACTTGTATTTGCAAAAAGAAATATTATTGAAATGTCAAGGGACATGCTCAGCTACATATTCTGCATCGCATTTCCCATAGTAATGCTCCTGATCATGACACTCGTAAATGAAAGCATTCCCGCAGAGTCGGGCATGACGATCTTCCGCATAGATAACCTTGCGGGCGGCGTGGTCATATTCGGCCAGACATTTGTAATGCTGTTTACGGCTTTATCGGTATCGAAGGACAGATCGGGATCATTTCTGATCAGACTGTTTGCAACACCCATGAAGAGCGGAAACTTTACAAACGGATATATCCTCCCTATGGTAGCGATAGCTGTCGTTCAGTCGCTGATAACGTTTGTAGTGGCGTTTATAATATCACTGGTTGTTTCATACGATCTCAGCCCTGCAGGACTGATCGCCGCAATGATCGCGATCATTCCTTCGGCGATAATGTTTACTGCGATAGGACTTATTTTCGGAACGCTGTTTAATCAAAATGCGGCACCGGGATTATGCTCGATCATCATTTCACTTGGCTCGTTTTTAGGCGCGATATGGTTTGATGCGGAAAGCACCGGAGGAGTACTTTTGAAAATATGCCGCTGCCTGCCGTTTATTTACTGTACCAAAGCCGCAAGAGCGGCGATAAGCCTTGATTTCTCGATGGATGCATTTGTGATCCCCGAGCTGATCGTTTTAGGAACAGCCACAATATTGACCGTGATCGCGATCGCGGTATTCAGGACCAGGATGAAAGCAGATCTGTCGTAAAGTATCGATCGTAGATGACGAACAAGACCGTGTCTGAAAGCAGTTAAGCGAGACGTTACGCGAAAATCGCAGGCACGAAGTGCCCTTCCTATGCGATTTTCTGCGCATCCTGCCGGAGGCTTCTAAGGAAGCGATGATTTAATCAGCGCTTCCTTAGATACAGAATAACTTGCATCACAAATACATTTCGGTTAATATTATCTTATGAAAAACGGATAGATATACTCGTCAGTGAGATGTGCTTCTGAAGAAGCATTGGGCAGTATATCCGAACCGCAACAATTCGAGGGATAATATGCTGATAAAAACCGAGATCAATGAGAAATATAAGGAAATGGAGCTTCATGTCTGCAACGAAACCATGAACGATAATGTGCGTGAAGTTGTCAGGGAGCTCCATTCTTATTATGACGAAGTTATTTACGGAACGGATGAGAGAGGAAACCGGCGCGCCCTTAGTATCGGAAGCGTGATAAGCTTCTACTCGGAAGGACAGAGGGTTATGGCGCTCAACAAGGAAGGGGCCTTCAACATCCAGAAAAAACTCTACGAACTTGAAGAGAGTCTGTCGGATACGGTATTTACGCGTATTTCAAAATCGGAGATCATAAATATCGGGCAGATCGCCAAACTTGATATGAATATGACGGGAACGATAAGGATCATCATGAAAAACGGATATACAACGTTTGTATCAAGAAGAAATGTGGCAAAACTTAAAAATATCCTTGTGAAAAACCGGTGAGAGGAGGCAGTGGAATATGTTGAAAGAAATACTGAAAAGAGGCGCTGCAAGCTTCGCAATTTCCGCTGTCTGCGGACTGGTGGTCAACCTGGTCATCGATTTGGTCGTAAATGCTGCCGGAGTACAGACAGAAGGCGGTTTTATTTCAATGTCGCCGGAATTCAGAAAGCTGTTTGCCACTCCGGTAATGGCAGCATATATTAATGTCCTGTTGTATGGGCTGATCGGGGCTACGTTCTCGGGAATGTCATTTATCTTCGAATGCCCGAAGATCGGATACATAGTCCAGAGCCTGATCTATTTTGTGTCTACCGCCGCAGTCTGGATCATCGTAACCATCCTGCTGTGGCATCTGCACCGCTATCCCCAGGCTCTGATAGCAACGATCGCGGGATATGGCGTGACTTATATCATAATGGGTATAGCTACATACAAGAGGCTGAAAAGCGATATTAACGAGATCAATTCGGTGCTTGACATTTCCGAAAACTGAACAAGGCTTAGCTTTTAGTATTTTATCCGCTCTGAGAGTTGACATCAGAGCGGATTTGCGTTAAAATGAAGCCCGTAATAAATATCAGGAGGACAACATCATGAAAAGGAAAGTATTTTTCATGATGCTGCTTGCGGCCATGACTGCATTGTGCGCCTGCACAAGCGGTACGAACGGCGGCAACAACGGCTCCGATAAGGTTTATTATGGCGGAAATATAACAATAGGAATAACTCAGGATCTTGACAGTCTTGACCCACACAAAGCAGTAGCGGCAGGAACTAAGGAAGTTCTGTACAACATTTTTGAAGGACTTATCAAAGTCACCAAAGATGGAGAATTTGCCCCCGCGGTTGCGGAGAGTTATACCATTTCGGAGGACGGCAAGGAGTACGATTTCGTGCTCAGAAAGAATGTCAGATTCCACAATGGTAAGACCGTAACTGCCGAGGATGTAATATACTCGCTTAAACGTGTTGCCGGTATGCTGGAGACTGAAGAACCCGATGTTTCCAAGATAGCGGCTTTTTCTATTATTTCTGACATAACAAAAACCGATAACGGAGTAAAGGTAACCTTAACCGAGCCCAATACCGAGCTCATCGGTTACTTTACAAGCAGCATCATACCCTGCGATTACGCAGACCAGGCTACGGCGCCCGTAGGTACCGGACCATTCAAATTTGTCAGCTACAGTGCACTGCAGAATATCATCGTAGCTAAAAATGAAGATTACTATATCAAAGGCGTGCCTTATCTTGACCAGGTAACTTTCAAGATCTGTGCAAACACTGATGCGGCATTTATGGAGCTGATGGGAGGCGGGATCGACATTCTGCCTTATCTGACCAACGATCAGGCCAATCAGCTGAAAGGTAAGATGGATGTTGTAGACGGCACCATGAATCTTGTTCAGGCACTGTTCCTGAATAATGCCGTTGCACCGTTCGACAACCTGAAAGTAAGACAGGCAATATGCTATGCTATCAACCGTCAGGAGATCATCAATCTCGTGGCAGGCGGAAAAGGTGTGATCATCGGAACAAATATGTTCCCTTCGTTCTCAAAATATTATGATGAAACGCTGGTTGACGCATATCCTTACAATGTTGATAAAGCCAAAGAACTGTTGAAGGAAGCAGGATATCCCGATGGATTCAGCTTTACGATCACGATCCCTTCGAATTATGAGTTCCATGTAAGGACCGGTGAAGTTATCGTCGAGCAGCTCAAAAAAGTCGGGATCAAGGCTGAGATCAAGCTTGTCGAGTGGGCAAGCTGGATCAGCGATGTATATGTCGGCAGGGATTATGAGACGACGATCATAGGTCTTGACTCCAAGATGGCACCTTCAGATGTACTGAGATTCTATCCTACAACAGCTTCCAAGAATTTTGTTAATTATTTTAACAATGATTTTGACGCGTTGTTTGAAAAGGCTCAGAAAGCCGTTAATGAGGATGAAAAGGCCGGTTATTACAAGCAGCTTGAGAAGAAACTGACCGAGGATGCTGTTTCGGCTTATCTCCAGAGTCCCGCGCAGCTTGTAGCCATTAATAAGGATCTGGGTGGATACTGTTTCTATCCTATTTACGTACAGGACATGAGCACGATATACTTTAAAACAGAACCACCCAAGCAAAATGATCAATAATGTGACTGTTTCCACAAGAGTCAGCACAGTTGACCCGGGCGGATGAGCTGTGCCTCATCCGCTCGTTTTTATGCGATAAGCGAGAGGGCAGTTCCGAAAGCTTGCTTTCAGGGAAATGCCCCGAGCGAACGGTCACCGAGCGAACTTTGGTTCGCGAGGTGTCCGATCGCAGTATAATCAGTGAAAGGAGGATCCTTATGAACTGGTACCTGAAAAAATTAATATCGTTTATCATAACCATTTTAAGCGTAGCGATCCTTTCTTTCGTTATGTTTCAGGTCATACCGGGCAATGCGGCGATCGCAAGGCTCGGAACCGAAGCTACGCCGGAAGCGGTCGAAGCGCTGAATAAAGAATACGGATATGATAAGAGCCTGCCGGTACGCTTCGTAAACTGGCTTGGCGGCGCCGTTCGCGGGGATTTCGGCAAGTCGATGAGATATGAGACAATGACCGTTGCAGAGCTGATAAAAGGGAGATTACCTGTAACATTGACCCTTGCCGGCATGTCGGTGATACTGATAATATTGATCGCGATCCCGTTGGGGATCCTGACGACCAGAGATCCGGGGGGCACTGCCGACAGGATAACAGACGGGTCGATGGTGGCCGTAATGGCGATCCCGTCGTTTGTTCAGGGCATTTTGATAACGTTTGTATTCGGAATTGTTTTGAAAATGTTCGTTCCGGGCGGATATGTCGATCCGTCAAAGAACCTGAGCGGGTTTATCGGGTTTATGCTGTTCCCGGCGATAAGCGTGGCACTTCCGAAGGTCGCAATGACGGTAAGGTTCATGAAAACCCGCGTTAAAGCCGAATTGGGTAAAGATTATGTACGTACGGCCAGGGCCAAAGGCAATACCACCAGACGTGTGATGTGGGGGCATGTATTCAAGAATTCGCTGATGCCCGTCATAACCTTTGTCGGCCTGATAGTGGCCGAGGTAATGGCCGGAAGTATTATGATAGAGCAGGTATTCAACCTTCCCGGGATGGGAAGGCTGCTTGTTACATCTATCGCCAACAGGGACTTCAATGTTGTGCAGGCGATCGTGATATATATCGCGACTGCGGTGATCTTTGTAAATATGATAGTTGATATTCTGTACAAGATCGTTGATCCGAGGAACATTACCTGATATACCCCGAAAATGATCACTTTATATGATTAAACGATGAAACACTTATGACAAATGTTGCGGATTGATTTTGTGATTTCTTTAGAACACTGAAGAACAGCGGGTTTCAGCGATTTATCAGTTATATTATATCATAATTTAATATTAAAATCTGTTTAAAAATCACTTCAGAAAGGAGGAATGACATCGAAAATGAAAGAAAAGCGCTCGGCAATAAAATTAAATAAAAATTTAATAATTGGAATAGTGCTGCTGTTACTGGTTTCTACTCCGGTCGTAATCAGTTTTCTATGGATGCCGTATGATGTAAATTCGATGGATTCCTCCGTGATCCTGACACCTCCTTCGATCAAACATTGGTTCGGAACCGACAACTTCGGAAGAGATATTTTCTGCAGGGTGATCGAGGGAACCAGGTCCACTTTTATGATAGCGATCTTCACGGTAGCAGCCGGGGCAGGGATCGGTTGTATCCTGGGTGCGCTGACCGGATATTACGGTGGCGTGGTCGATGAGATACTGATGCGCGTAAATGACTGCCTTGCTTCATTTCCCAGCATACTGCTCGCCCTGGTAGTCGTAAGCATTCTGGATAAAGGAATATTTAATGTCTGCATTGCGCTGGCCCTCGTATTTATACCGAGTTTCGCAAGGATCATGAGGTCGGAATTTATCGAACAGAGCAAGCGCGACTACGTATTAAACGCAAAATTGATGGGGGCTTCGGATTTTAGGATAATATTCATACATATATTTCCGAACACTTTCAAGGCACTGCTTACGGCAATGCTTGTCGGACTGAACAATGCGGTCCTGGCCGAAGCAGGGCTGAGCTTCCTCGGACTCGGTGTAGAACCTCCCAATCCCAGCCTGGGCAGGATGCTTTCCGAAGCACAGGTGTATATCTGGGGTGCGCCCTGGTATGTTATTTCCGCAAGTGCCGTAATGATCATAGCAATACTCGGAATTTCGCTGGTGAGTGAGAATTTCGGTGCTCCCGCATTCAATCTGAAGAAGATCAAAAGAACTGTCGCAAATGCACGTCTCGGAGAGACAACGGATAAGAAGAACTCCGATAATGAAAAAGAAAACATTCTTAATGTTGAGAATCTTCATGTAGGTTTTATTTCAGATTCCGGAATAAATGAAGTTATCAACGGAATAAACTTCTCCCTGGATAAAGGCGAGATACTCGGGATCGTAGGTGAATCGGGCTCGGGCAAGAGCATGACGGCACTTACGGTTATGGGAATAGCACCGAACACATCAGTGATAACGCACGGTAAAATATATTATGAAGGCAGGGACATAACCGATCTTGGTGAATCGGAGTATTGTAAGATAAGAGGAAAAGAAATCTCGATGATCTTCCAGGAGCCAATGACATCGCTCAATCCGCTTCACACTGTAGGCGAACAGATCGATGAGGTGCTGGACCTGCATGCTTCGTATTTAAGTGCGGGAGAGCAGAGGCAGCGTGTTATAGCTGCCATGGCAGATACCGGACTCAAGGATCCCGATCAACTTTATAATAAATATCCTCACGAATTATCCGGCGGAATGCGGCAGCGTATCATGATCGCAATGGCAGTGATCGCAGGTGCGAAGATAATCATTGCGGATGAGCCGACGACCGCGCTGGATGCGGGACTTGCCGATGTCATCCTTGAGATATTCCGTGGGATCAACGAAAAATATGGTACAAGCATAATCCTGATATCCCATGATCTTGAAGTAATTGCAAAAATCTGTACGCGTGCGCTGATCATGAGGGACGGTATAATAGAAGAAGAAATTGGTGTTCCGTTCGAAACGCCGAAGTCGGAATACGGAAAGAAGCTGCTTGAAGCGGCATATGCCGACAAGTCATACGTTGAAGAATTCTGTCTGTCGGATGGCAGGGACGCTGATGTGGCGGATGGTTCAGGAGGCAATAAAAAAGATTCCCGAGAGATCATCATGAGCGCCCGGGATTACAATGTCTTCTACCGCGTCAGAAACGGACTTTTCAAAAAGAAAAGCCTCAGACAGGTCAATTTCGATATAAATATGGATATCCGGCGTGGTGACTGCGTCGGTCTGGTAGGGGAATCCGGCTGTGGTAAGACCACATTCGTAAAAGGTGTTGCCGGACTTCAGAAATATACGAGCGGTATCATGGAGCTGAAAGGCGGAAAACCTGCATTTGTTTTCCAGGATCCGCTGAGTAGTCTGAACCCGTCGAAGACCGTCGGATGGATATTGGAAGAGACATTAAAAATAAATACAGATTTAACAAAAATCGAACGAATTGACAAGATAAAAAGCATTTTGAAAGCCGTTGATCTCGATGACACTCTCGTAGAAAGAAAAGTGACGGACCTCTCGGGCGGGCAAAGACAGAGGGTTTCGATTGCACAAAGTATTATATTGAAACACGATTTAATTATACTGGACGAACCCGTATCTGCACTTGATGTTACGATCCGCGAGCAGATACTTGAGCTTCTGATGAGACTGAAAAAGGAATATGACCTGACATTTATCGTAATATCCCATGACCGAAGACTGATAAACAGGATCTGTAATGTTGTTTATCATATGGAAGAAGGAAGGATCCAAAAGGTGAGGTAACAAGGTCAAAAAGTCTACAGCATGAGATATTGACAGAAAAGCCTGTGTTAACTATTATAGTTTATACGGGCTTTTTGTGCGAGAAAGCTTTGCTTTCGAGATGGTAATTCAATGCGGGCAGGAGTCAGCCTGCTCTGTTTTTAATTTAAGGAGTTTTCCATGCTTTGGAAATATGTAAAAAAGTACAGAAGACAGTATATTTGCGGAATCCTGATCTTATTTGCCGTTGACATGCTAAGCGTGTATATTCCGCAATTTACCGGAGAAGTTACGGACGGACTGACAACGAGCGGTTTCACATCCTCGGATGTCGGCCGGCTGATCCTGCTGATCTTCCTGTGCGGACTCGGAATGGCGGTAGGCCGCTTCGGGTGGCGCTGGTTTTTGTTTGTTACCGCAAGAAAGATCGAGCGCGAAATGCGTGATGAGATGTTCGAACATCTTACCGGAATGACGCAGGATTTCTATAATAAAAATAAAACCGGCGATCTGATGGCACATTTTACGAATGATATCGCTTCATTGCGAGTTGCTATCGGACCGGCGGTCATTTCTTCATTTGACGCGATCGTAATGACTGTGCTCGTCCTGACCAAGATGATCCTGTACATTAACCTGAAGATCACTGTCATCGCCTGTATCCCCATGCTTGTCATACTGGCCGGAGCTTTGTACTACTGCAATGTCGCTGAAAAATATTATACCGACAAGAACAATGCTTTCTCGGATCTGAGTGACAGAGTTCAGGAAAGTTTTTCCGGAGTGAGGGTTATCAAGGCGTTTGTGCAGGAAAAGCATGAAATGGAGGAATTTGACAAAGTAAATTCCAAAAATCGTAAGATGGCAATGCGTGTCGTAAAGCTGAACATGGTCTTCGGACCGGGAATAGAGCTGATCATCGGCATATGCCGTGCGATCACCATTATCTACGGCGGATGGCAGATGATCGAAGGGCAGCTTTCACTTGCGCAGTTTATTGCATTTAACCAGTATATCGGAATGCTCGTATGGCCCATGATCGCCGTCGGAGACAGTATCAATGCATTTTCACAGGGACGCGCTGCTTACGGACGTATCAGAAAGATCATGGATGAGAAACCCGAGATCGAAGATACCGGCAAAGATAATGATATCACCTCACTTGAGGGCGAGATTGATATCAGAAATGTCAGCTTCTCATACGTTCCTGAGTACGGAAATGTACTGGATGACATAAGCGTACATATTGATAAGGGTTCCACCCTTGCGATAATCGGAAAAACCGGCTGCGGTAAAACGACCATAGCCAACCTGCTCGTGCGTCTGTATGAAACCACGAACGGAACGATAAGCTTCGACGGCCATGATATTAAGGAAATCCCGATGGATACATTAAGGACCGAGATCGCATATGTGCCGCAGGATAATTTCCTGTTTTCGGATACGGTTCAGTCCAATATAGCATTCGGAGTTCGGAAATGGATGGAAATACCTGAAGAAAAGTTTTCGCTTGCCAAATTCCGCGGAAAAGAGACCATTATTGCCGAGATAATGGATGAGAACCTGAAAAAGCGGGCAGAACAGGTAGACAAAGCATACGGGGACCTTGAACAGGTTGAAGAAGCAGCCAAGACAGCCTGTGTTCATGACAACATTATTGAATTTCCGAATAAATACGCAACGATCGTGGGCGAGCGCGGAGTGACCATGTCGGGAGGCCAGAAACAGCGTACTTCGATCGCAAGAGCCATTATGAAGAAAGCCCCGATACTGATCCTTGACGATGCGTTGTCGGCTGTCGATACCGATACCGAGGAAAAGATCCTCGAGAATCTGAAGACCGACCGCAAGGGGAAAACGACGATAATCATCGCGCACAGGATCACCACGATCCAGAACGCGGACAAGATAATGGTCATTGATGACGGGAAGGTGGCGGAACTGGGAAGCCACGACGAGCTGATGAAACTCGGAGGCATCTATGCAAGACTCTACGAGAAGCAGCAGCTCGAGAAGATGCTGGATGAGATGGCTGAATGAAGCGGATGAGGTGTCTATGAATCACAGAAAAATAGAAGGAAACGAGCAAAGCATATTTGCCCGGCTGATGGGATATGCGAAACCGTACATGTCTTCCCTGATCCTGGCAACGGTTTTCATGCTCATCACAACGGCACTCGAATTGTATGCTCCGATCGTTCTGGGAGATGCGATCGACTCATTTACCGAAGGCGCAGAGTTTCCTCAAATATTAAATCTAGGGTTAATTTATTTGTCCGCACTTGTAGGTATGTTCGCATTCTATGTCGGGCAGATGTGGCTGCTTGGCAAGATGGGCCAGGACATTGTATACAATATGAGGGCTGAGGTATTTGCCCATATACACAGCATGCATCTGGGATTCTTCGATGTTACGCCGATAGGACGGCTGGTCACAAGGGTTACAAACGATGTCGAAGCTCTCAGCGAGATGTTCTCGGGAATCCTTGTAAGACTGGTCAAAAATGCGGTCAAGATCGCAGGCCTTGCTGTTGTTATGCTGGTAATGAATTACAAACTCGCACTGAGGGCATTTATCCTGATACCCCTGATCGTGATACTGACGTTCATGTTCAAGCGTATTTCAAGGACATGCTACCGTATAACAAGGACCAAACTGACTGCCATCAATACTTACCTGAGTGAGCATATCTCGGGAATGAAGATCATAAGGATCTTTGACCGCGAACACGAGAAAAACCAGGAATTCAAAGCCCGCAGCATGGACCTGTTCAAGGCGAATTTCCGTGAAGTAATGGTTTTCGGTATTTTCAGACCGAGTATTTACCTGCTTTCGATAATCGCCCTGATCAATATTATCTGGGGCGGGTCGGAACTTGTATTTGCCGAAAACTCTGTTGCGGGAACCGGAATAACGGTCGGAGTGCTTTATGTTTTCATACAGTATGTAAGCCAGTTCTTCGAACCGATCCAGGATCTTGCGGAGCAGATCGGAACGCTGCAGCAGGCATTCGCTTCCGCGGAGAAGATATTCATGATCCTCGATGAGGAACCTGCGATCGTAAATAAGACAGAGGCAGATAAAACAGAGAACACCTCGGGCGGGATCCTCGGCCGTATCGAGTTTGATCATGTCTGGTTCGCATATAACGGTGAGGACTGGATACTGAAGGATGTCAGCTTTGTGATCGAACCGGGTGAAAAGGTTGCTTTCGTAGGAGCGACCGGAGCCGGTAAAACAACGATATTAAGTCTGGTAGGCCGGTATTATGAAGTCAATAAAGGCAGGATACTTGTTGACGGCAGGGATATAAGGGACATGAATACCGACGAGCTTCGCAGAGCGATAGGACAGGTACAGCAGGATGTGTTCATCTTTACCGGAGATATAGCAGGAAACATCAGACTCGGCAACAGCGAGATCACCGACGAAGAGATGAAAAAAGCGGCACAGACCGCCAACGCGGATTCATTTATCGAAAAACTTGAGCATAAATATGCTGAAGCCGTAAGTGAACGCGGAAGCACGCTTTCGGCAGGTGAGAGGCAATTGCTGAGTTTTGCGAGAACATTGGCCTTCGATCCGAAAATACTTGTCATGGATGAAGCAACTGCCAATATCGATACCGAAACCGAATCACTCATTACAGAAGCACTCGAGAGACTGATGAGCGGCAGGACCACGATCATGGTAGCTCACAGGCTTTCAACGATCCAGCATTGCGACTGCATCATGGTAATGCATAAAGGACGCCTGAGAGAAAAAGGGACACATCAGGAACTTCTGGCGGCGGACGGAATTTATAAGAAGCTGTATGAGCTGCAGAAAGCAGCGGGGTGAGGAAAGAAATATGGAACCTCCACGGGGAAGTATGGAACCTCCGCGGGGAAGTATGGAACCTCCGCGGGGAAGTATGGAACCTCCGCGGGGAAGTATGGAACCTCCGCGGGGAAGTATGGAACCTCCGCGTACATTCGCAAAAAATT
>JAFZNE010000140.1 GCA_017553035.1 Lachnospiraceae bacterium | reverse complement strand
GTTCATTTTCCCTGTACAAGAGGCATTGCAATGTGCTTTGTAAAAAAGTTGATGAAAGGTCCTAAACCCACAGCACAGACAAGTGTACCTGCTCCGATGATCCCGCCAAGAGCGAATGCGATGATCACACATACAGAGTCGGTCAATATTCTGCACCAGAAATACTCCTTCCCGCTTTTGTCTGACAGCGTAATCGAAAGAGCGTCATATGGTGCGATGCCTACATCGGATGTTTGATACAGCGCACAGGAAAGGCTAAGTACCAATATACCTGCAGACATCAACAGCAGCCGCGGAAAAAACGATTCCGGCACAGCCCATACTCTAAGGATGATCTTATCGAACGCCGATGCCAGCGGACCGACAAATAACCAGTTGACGAAGGTACCGATACCGATAAGTTTTTTATTCCATCGCCATTCGGCAAGGAACCATAAAGAATTCATGCCCAAAAGGATCAGAGAAAAATCCACGCTCACCAGATTGCCGATCGCCATGACCATTGCGGTGGACGGATCGTTCCCCATTAAGGACAGCTTAAACAGCACTATTCCGAAAGCCATTATGATGATCCCAAGAATCATGAAGATGATCCGGCGGATATAGGAACAACTCATACTTCTCCCTCCCATCATGAATCCGGCTGCTCTTCTAACAACCGCTGAAACAACTCTTCCACCGTTTCCGTTTCAATACGGGCAATCTCCCTGATCTCAGGCTTCGCGCTTTTTACAGCCACCGGAACGCCGACAAGTTTCAGCATTTCCATGTCGTTATCGTTATCGCCGATCGCCATGCAATCTTCAGGAGATATTGATAAATACGAAAGTATCTGACGCAGCCCCGTGGCCTTGTTTATGTGAAGCGGCATTATATCCAGCCAATCATTTCCTCCGGTAACAACCGTGCAGCGGCTACCGAACCGTTTTTCCCAGAGTTCTTTATGCTTAATACCGTTTTCTTCGTAGACCGAGATCTTCATGTATTCTTCTTGCGTCTCCAAGATATCCGGCACAACAACGACATCATTTCGGACGACGTCCCTCATATGACTGACAAAACGGGGATCATTCGGCTGAAGATAGCTGACCATTTCTCCTGACAAAAGCACTTCCGCTCCTTCCGTATCCATGATCGTCTTCATGATCTCCTGTCCTAATGTGCGATCCAATCGCTCTTTGAACAATCGTTTCCCTTGATAAAACCCGATGCAGCCGTTTTCGCAGAGATATCCGATTTTATCTTTGACCGGTTCAAAAAGCCGCTGTAAATTGGTATACTGTCTGCCCGATGCGGCAATAAAGAGAATACCTCTGTCATAAAGCGCCTTGATAAGATCACAGGTCGTTTCCCGGAGCGTCTGCGCTCCGTTAAGCAGCAGCGTACCGTCCAGATCACACGCGATAAGCTTTATCTTTTGCATTCTCAACATCCCCTCACGCCGGAATTCGCAGTAGATTTTTTGTCTGCTTCTGTTATAATTATATCGTCATATTGACCATTGCGTTAGGAGAAAAACAGCATGATCCTATGATTATTCCGGCGAAAGGAGTGTATTATGAGCTTACACAGATCCGAGGTCAACGTGGATGCGCGGGCGCATCAGATAGAACAACACGGAGACGCGGCTTTCCCTTTGGCTTGTTATCAGGGAGATCTTGTAGCGAACTCCGTTATGTGGCACTGGCATGACGACCTTGAACTCATCCTGATTTCCGAAGGAAATATCGCGGTCGGAGTCGGCACCGATGTCGAGAACATGTGCGCCGGGGATGCCTGCTTTATAAATTCCGGGATACTTCATTCCGTATGGAGGGCAGATGATAACGCTTGCTTTTACCGTTCTATCGTATTCCAGCCGCGGCTTATCGGCAGCATGGAAAGCATCTATTGGATAAGGTATGTACGTCCGTTAAGCGCTCCAGATTTTCCACAGATGATCCGTTTCCGAGCTTCACATCAAAATGAGGCGGAGATCATTTCGCTTTTATCCCAGGCATGGGAAACTGCAGCCCAGGATAAGGAAGGATATGAGATCGAAGTGCGGTATATTATGACGAAGCTCCTCTGCCGGATAGCTCTGTTCTCACCCGGAGTTCCTCAACGGCTTTCCGGAAAGGAATACAGGGATATGGAGAGAATAAAGCAGATGCTATCCTGGCTGGAGGAGCATTTTTCGGAGAACGTTACGGTCAAGCAGATCGCCCAGAGCGGTAACATCAGCGAAAGTGAATGTTTACGGTGTTTTAAACGAAATATAGGATGTTCCCCTATCCAATACCTTGTTCGTTATCGCTTGAGGCAGGCGGCGGCTATGATAGCTGCGACCGATCAAAATATCTCCGATATAGCTGTTGCCTGCGGTTTTCTTGATATGAGCTACTTTTCAAGGAGTTTTAAGATTCTCTATTCCATGACTCCGACGGAATACAAAGCGAAATGCACGAGTATATAATACAAACACAATATCAGCCGGGTTGCTGTACGATACACAGCAGCTCGGCTTTCTGGACACAAAAATTATTTTTTAATATAACTGCCGAATGGGTGCTCTCATGTTGATAAAACTGAGGGCGCTTTTTCTATTTCCACACATATTTAGAAAGGGCTGTGATACAGATGACCAACGGCGAAAGATGTCAGCTTGCGCAGACTATTG
>JAFZNE010000139.1 GCA_017553035.1 Lachnospiraceae bacterium | reverse complement strand
CCCAGCCGGACAAAGAGATCTTCTTAAGGTTTTATTACTACTGTCAAAGCGTGTCGGTGATCGCAGACCAAATGCAGATGAACCCGTCCACGGTCAAGACAAAACTAAGGCGCGGACGCGAGAGACTCCGGGTGATCCTCAGCAATAATACGAAAGGAGACGATCTGAATGAAAGTACATATTCATGAACTAATGGACAATATCGAAGATTCTTCAGTAAACATTGAAGAACAGAACGTCGTCTCCTCTGAAAGGATAAAGGAGTTGACAAAAATGAAGATTCAGAAAGCAGGATATACAAGGAAGAGATCGAAAAAGGGCGTGGTAACAGTCTGCATCGCCGTTGCTGTTGTTGCAGCACTGGGCGCAGCAACTTATGCGGCATTCAAAGGCGGGCTCGGAGGATTATCATTCGGAAAGAGATCCCTGGCAGAAGAGATCGAAGCAGATACAGGTGCTTCAATCCCTGAGGAGGTTCTGGCTACAATGCCCGAACAGGAGTTCATTTCCTTACAGGGATATCCCGACTCACCCGAATATCAGGCAACTGCAGAGTGGCTGGCATTTGAATCAGGTTACGACCGTGACCGCAAGATCCTGGACGAACATGACGCGGAAATCAGACGCACGGGCATAGATCCGTTTGAAGAGTACAACTGCTACCTCGTATGGTCACAGGAGATGGTCGATAAGATCAATGAGATCACGGCAAAGTATGACCTTAAGCTCCATACCAACATAACAGACTGCGACGGGAAGATCGTCAATGATATGTGCGGCGAAGTATTTCCGGACGGATTTACCGGTGCAGGATACATGTATGAAGACGGAACTTTTAATCTGGACTCAGAGTTTAACGGCATATACTTCCAGATCGGAAGATGCATGAGAGGTTATTTCGACACCACATATCTCAATGTCGGAAACGCAAGTAACTATGAAGAGTATGAATATACGACAAAGAGCGGCATTACGGTAACCATCTCACACGGTAAAGGCAGCATGGGTATGGACAAATGGATCGTCACCGCAAATTTAAGAGACAGTTTTGTTTCTTTGAATACATTTCCTTTCGATTACGATGGCAATACCAAGGAATATACAAAAGCAGACATTGAAACTCTTGTAGACAGCATTGATTTTACCAAGCTCTGATAATTACAGGGAATAGGAATGGAAACTGCCCCGCAGACCTTCGTGTTTGCGGGGTATTTATATGGTGTTTCCGGGCCGCCCGAAAATGTCGCTTCGCAGGCGACCCCTCACACCTTAGAACCCAATATACTGAAGCCACGATCAAACAGCTGCCGGCGGAATAACGGCAGCGGAAAGCGAGGCAAAGAAATGAAAAAGGGATTAACGGAGATCGTATTTATCTTGGACAGAAGCGGCTCGATGAGAGGACTTGAGCAGGACACGATAGGAGGCTATAACTCCCTGATCGACAAGCAGAAAAACGAAGAGGGCGAGGCACTTATCTCGACGGTCCTTTTCGACGGTGAGACAGAAGTCCTGCATGACAGGGTCCCGCTCGATAAGATCGGGGCAATAACCGGTAAGGATTATTATGTCAGGGGTTCGACCGCGCTTCTTGACGCGATCGGGGGAGCGATCCATCACAT
>JAFZNE010000019.1 GCA_017553035.1 Lachnospiraceae bacterium | reverse complement strand
TCCGTGATCAGATTCGAACGAAAAGAAGCCGATCTCGAGGAAATGTTCATGGAAACGATAGGAAAATAACAGATTCGGAGGATAAAACCATGCGTGAATTTTCTGCATTTTTAAATAAAGAACTTCTGGAACGCTTTAGAAAAGGCCGTCTGTGGATACTCGGAGGAGTATTTTTCGCAATGGGAGTGATAAGTCCGCTGATGGCATGGGTAACACCGATATTGTATGATATGCTTTCCGAGGAGTTCGCCCAGATAGGCATGACAGTGGGTGAGATACACGTATCCGCAATAGATTCATGGCTCCAGTTTGTCGGTAATGTACCGATGGCGATGCTGGTAACGGTTATCCTGTTCAGCGGAGCATATACCGGCGAATACTCAAAAGGAACCCTGATCCCGCTGGTAACCAAAGGACTGTCGAGACGTGTGTTCGTTCTTGCGAAGCTTCTTGCCGAATGCATTGTCTGGACCGGCGGCCTGTTGCTGTGCTTTATGGTAACTTATATCGGAACGGCCCTGCTTTGGGATAATTCAACCGTGAAACACCTGCTGTTCGCCTGCTTCGGATGGTGGCTGTACGGCGTATTCTTCTTGTGCGCGGCCGCTGCATTCTCGGCATTTATGAAATCCATGGTACAGGTGCTGTTGTGTCTGGGATCACTCTATATTGTCATCAGGATATTGGGCTTTTTCCCGATGTGCATAAAATACCTTCCGACAAAGCTAAGTTCCAGTGCGACACTGTATTCAGGGGCAGAAGGTCCGGCGGATTTCATTCCCGCTATCCTTATAGCTGCGGTCCTCAGTGCCGTTTTTGTCATCATAGCGGTGAAGGTAACCGATAAAAGACAGCTGTGAGATCATGATCATATTAAATGGAATATATAATTTCGTTCAATATGATGCAGGAATATATTATATCGGAAGGAGCTGATCGCAATGGGATTTGCCGAAACATTCAAAGCGCTGTCTGATCCGGTGCGCAGGGAAATATTGTCCATGCTGAAAGAAGGACGCAAGTCGGCCGGTGAGATTTCATCACAATTCGATATGACCGCGGCTACGGTATCATATCATCTGAAACAGTTGAAACAGGCAGGGCTGATCTATGAGACAAGAGAAAAAAATTTTATTTATTACACATTGAATACATCGGTATTTGAGGATATAATGATGTGGGCGGCCAAGCTTGCCGGAGGATCATCCGAAAAAGCTGCTGTCCGGAAAACGGATATGGAATCGTAACAAGCTATATGGAGAATCGGATGGAAATGAGTAACAGCATTCCGGAGGAAAAAGAAGAACAAAGATCAGGCAGACGATTGCTGACATGGGCGGATATTTTATCTTCTCTGATATGCCTCGGAGCAATATTTCCCGGACTGATAGTCTATAACAGATTACCGGAAAAGATCGCGACGAATTTTGATCTGAACGGGGAGCCACAGCAATACATGACAAAGGCGTTTTTCGTTTTTGCAGTGCCGGTGATCGCGGCAGCAGTCCAGATTTTGCTTTGCCTGGGCACGAATTTCTTCTTCTCAAACGGAAAACTGGACAAAGTCAATGCAATCATACGCTTCATGGATCCGGCAGCATTGTATCTGGGCATCATCATGATGATCCTGTATGCGATGGGGCTGTTGACAAACATGATGGCGATCCTCGGGGTTTTTCTGTCATTGACCTTTATCATCAGCGGCAACTATATGCCGAAGATGAGGCGTAATTTTATCCTGGGGATCCGTACACCGCATACCCTGGCCGATCCGCAGCTATGGGATATGACCCACAGATTCGCCGGCAGATTGTATATATTTGGCGGTATTCTGTGCATTCCCGTAACTCTCATGGAAAAATATTTCGCGCTCGCAGCTATCGCTGTCCTGATATTGATCATTCCGTTTGCCTATTCTGAAGCGGCTTACAGGTTTCTGCGCAGGAAGAGGGAGGAAAACGCATGAAGATAGTCAAAAAAGCAATAATAATGCTTCTGACGGTAGTTTTGATCACTGCTTCATTTGCCGGATTCAAAGCTGATGCGAAAGTCTCGCAGCCTGTTATCAAACTGAAAAAGATCAATAACGGCACCGGTGTAAAGATAATCATAGAAAAGACGCACGGCGCTGAGGGTTATTTTGTATATATGACCAAACGCAAGGATGCGTACAAGAACTATCTGTACGGGAAAGGCGTGGACACGATCGAACTCGGGGTCATTAATAAAAACGGTAAAAAACAGCGTGAGTTTATCATTAACGGCCTGCCCGAAGGCAAATATACTTTTATGGTGGAAGCCTTCATGCTTGACCAGAACGGCGATCCCGAACCGAACAAGAGTAAATTCAGCGAATCAAAGACCGTCAAGATCAAAGCTCCGGAGAATATTGCGACAGCACAGAGAACATATGACTTTCCCGGTGTAAAAGCCGGAGACACGATATCCTTCGGTGCATACGAACAGGACGACCTCATGGAAAACGGCAAAGAACCGATAGAGTGGATCGTTCTTGAGAAGAATGAAGACGATATGCTCCTGCTGAGCAAATATGCGCTTGATGTGCTCCCTTACAACAAGAAGTATGCCGATCTTGACTGGGCTAAGTCTTCGCTTCGAAAATGGCTCAACGGTTATTTCTACGACACAGCATTTTCGGATTCGGAGAAGAAGCTGATCGCGCCGGCGGAACTTGAAAATCCGGCCAATCCGTTTTATGACCTGTCCGAAGCCGGAAAAAATACCGTCGATAATGTATTTCTGCTGTCACTTGAAGATATGGTGAATGTGGAATACGGGTTCGGTACGGATACGGACAGAAGCAGAGAAAAGCTTGACGAGTATGATAAGAAGAACGCCGGCCGCGTATGTACAGCAACCGAATATGCGAGAGCGCTCGGATTGTGGACGGCAGGCGAGAGTGATGCTTCATGTTACTGGTGGCTTCGAACTCCCGGCAATAACAATACCAATGCCGCGAATGTTTCGTATGACGGCAGCGTTTCGATCGGCGGGACCAACGTGTATATGCGTGAAGGAATCCGCCCTGCTATACGTGTGAAATTAAAATAATATATAATATATGGAGACAATGAAATGAAAAGTGTTTTGAAAAGAGGCGCAGCGATCGTGCTGGCTATGGTTATCGCATTTGCGGGAATGAGCTCGATCGGCGCCCAGGCAAAAGAGGCGGGGACCAAGGATGCCCAGAAGTACAATTACGATACTTATAAGTATGTAGTTCAGGATTTCAGCCGCAGGGTTATTGGGAAGGTGAGCACGGTCGATGTGGAATGTTATGCAATGCGTCTTGAACTCTCAGGCTACGGTAAAGCAGGAAAGAAGATCAACAAATTCCTGAAGACGGTTGTAGTTTGTGATCCTGAACCGGTATTCGACTATGCAGAATTTGATGCGGATAACAGTGTCATAGAAAATCTTGAACCATATCATGACCGTGTTGGTTCATGGGTAGAATACAATGACGGTAAATATCTGAGCATAACCGTATCGAGGGATACATGGTATGGCGGTGCGGTTGAGAATACTTTCCATACCGGTTATACATTTGATCTGAAGACCGGCAAAGCAGTATCGATCACCAAAGCTACGGGCTGGACAC
>JAFZNE010000138.1 GCA_017553035.1 Lachnospiraceae bacterium | reverse complement strand
CCTCCACGGGGAAGTATGGAACCTCCGCGTACATTCGCAAAAAATTGACAGTGAAATAAATATTAATGTAGTCAATTTTTTGCTCATGTACCGGCGGTGACTATCGTCACCACCTTATACGAATAAAAACGCTGAGATTGAAAGCGAGCTTTCATCTCAGCGTTTATTATTCTTGCGGAGATTCCGAAGTCACCTTTAAAACAAAAAGCGAGCGCAGACTTTGGGGGAATCTACGCTCTGATGTAAGGGAGGATGAGTCACCCACCTATATAGTATGAGGGGTAGTGTAAAAGGCGAGTAACTCAAGTAAAACAAATATGAGGCTTGTTCATCTGAGAACATTATCTCACAGGTCACATATTTTGTCAAGCGTTTTTTCAAGAAAAGTGTAAAAAATTTTTCTATTCACAAAATGTGAATATCGCATACGGAACACATCATAAAAACTGAAATATCTTTGCTTGCCTTTGATTGGATTTAATGGTATACTTTATTGAGAATGGGTATATCGGGGTTACTTCTAATGAGAGAGAAGATAGAAAGGTTTGCAAAGGGTATTTTTTCTTACAGCCATCCTGAGCTGATCGTTTCCGAAACAGGTATCAGTATCCGCGCGGAAGCAGGTAAAGCTTATGAGGGTTCTTTTTCTGTGTCTTCCTCCGATGATAAACCGTTCAGAGGCTGTATTGTGGCATCTGACAATCTCATGTCTTTTGAAAACAGTTCATTCTACGGTTCCTTCAATGAGATCAAATACCGTTTTGACGCAACATATCTTGATGTAAACGACATGGTACAGGGTACTGTGACCGTGATCAGCGAACTTGGTGAGATCGATATCCCGTTTACCGCCAAATGTGTTATTCCGGCCTGTCAGACATCCATCGGCCCCGCATCCGACCTGTTTCATTTTACAAGTCTTGCCCAGAGCAACTGGACCGAGGCCAAGACTCTGTTCAAATCCGATGAATTCAGAAATAATCTGAGTTTTCATAATTCCGAATATGAAAATATATGCGAAAGCCTGCTTAAATCCGGCAATGTCAGCCTTGCGATGGATCAGTTCCTGATCTATGCACGCAAAAAGAAAGCTGTACATATCAGCTGCGATATACCGGGCCTGAACTTTGAAAATATCAATGCAGGCGAGAAGAGAAGCATCATTTTACGACGTGATACCTGGGGATACTCACAGCTTGTGGTCGAAACATCGGCGGATTTTATCGAACCCGAACGCCGTCTGATCTTCTCGGAAGACTTTGTGGGCAATGAATTCCGCCTCGAGATCGGGATCAACCCCGACAAGATACATGGAGGAACCAATTACGGTAACATAACGATCACCGGAATCGGGACCGGAAGCGGTATTGTGGTGCCCGTAGTATGCAAGAACAGCGGCGGATCCATGAAAGACCGTCTTTCGAAGCGTCGCAGGAAATACTTCGAAATGAAGGTGATCCAGATCATCCTTGATTTTAAGACCGGTAAATTGTCAAAATCAAGATTCGCTCATGAAGAAGAGCGTGTTCTTGAGAGCCTGAAGACTTTCAGGAAGGAAACCATTTCCGACCGTCTGCTCAGATGTTATATGATGTATGTGCAGGGTAAGAACACCCAGGCGGCGGCCATTTTGAAAGAACTGAGTGTCGATACCGAGACCATGTCGGAGAGGGAAGAGGCATTTGAACTGTTCCTTGAAGCATCACTTGAACCTCAAAGCCCTGTGGGACAGGACTCGAAAGAAAAACTGAGAGAGATGTACGAGCGTACGCAGGATGCTCTTATCTTCCTGTGCTGCATAGAACTTGATTCAAGAAAACGTATGTCCGGTACTGTAAGATACAACACGCTGAAGAACTCCAGGACAGGCAACGAAGCAGCTTTGGTGCTTCTTGAAGCATCACGTATCATCAACGAAGAACCCGCAGTCATGAAGGAATTCTCGGGATTTGATCTCAGAGCTTTTTATTTCGGACTCAAGAACGGGATATTCGGGAAAGACATAATCAGATACGCGGCATATCTTGCGGTCAGGACCAAGGATCTTTCGGAAGGGCAGGGATTTGTCCTCAAGAAGACATATAAAGAGCACGATTACAAAGAAGTGCTCGAAGCGCTGTGCAGATATATAGTTGTAAGCGGGGAAGAGGGAAAAGAAGCCTATGACACCCTGATCGAGGGTATCGAAGAGGAAGTCCCCGTAAACGGCATTTTCGAACGTTGCCTGGAACTGGCGGAAGACCCGCTCCTGGCTCCGTTCCCCAAGCCCATGGTAACTTATTTTGATACCGGAATGCGTATCAGCGACGAATGTAAAGCTGCTTTTTATGCCAATATGGTCAAATTCAGAAGCGCCGGGCGTGACCGGGCAAGCGAGGCACTGCTCGAATCGGCACGCGGCTTTGCGGTGAAAAAGCTGTCGGAAGGCGCTTTAAATGAGAATCTTGCTTACCTATACAACAATCTGATAACCGAAAACGACCTGGGACCCGAGGAAATATCGGCGCTTCCCGAGATCGTGTTTAAGCATCGTGTGCATGCGGCCAATGTCAAGACTGTGATCATTTCACACAAGGAACTGGCTGATGAAGCAGAATATGAGGTAATTAACGGGATCGCGTACTGCGATATTTTTACCGGAGATGCCGTTATCCTTGCAACGGAAGAGGGCGTCGGAAGGATAGTGCTCGAAAAGGCCAGGACGGAAAAGGTCATCACTTCGTCGGCCCTGATGAGACTTTGCATGAGCGAATGTACCGACAATGAAATGGTAAGCCTCCATGCGCTCGAATCGGCCAGATACCGCGGTGATACGGGAGAAGTTACCGAGATACAGAAACGCGTGATCAACGAAGTTAATCTGGACAAGCGTTTCAGGCTTGAATGTATCAGGGAACTGATCGAATACTATTATGACAACCTTGAAGGCGAAGCGATGGAGAAACTGCTCGTCGGCCTGGACCTGAAGGATCTCGGCAGGCATGACAGGGCAAGGATGCTCGGCCTTATGATACAGCGGGAGCTTTACAGCCTCGCGATGCGCAACATGGTGCATTACGGGTTCATGGGAGTGGATGTCAGGAGACTGACCGATATGGCGGAGAAACTGCTCGAAAGCTCTGATGAAGTCTGCGAAGATCCTGTATTTACGGCAATCTGCATTTATGTATTTTTACGAAGGGCCAATTCTGTGCGCGTCGCGCAAAGAGTAGTCGAGAAATACGACGGTTCGACGGAAAGCATGTTCAAGATCTGGCGTTCGGCCAGGGATGCGGATGTTGACTGCACCGATCTCGAAGAAAGACTGTTGTACCAGATCTTATTTACCGAGAATGATATGAGTTTCGCAAATGAGGTGTTCAGGCATTATTACGGACACGGAACGAACCGCAGGCTGATCAGCGCATTTTTATCATATTATTCATATAAATGCCTTGTACTCGACAAGCTGGCTGAGCCCGAAATGCTCGATATCATGCGTCACGAACTGATGTATGAGGACAATGAAGTATGTACGCTGGCTATTTTGAAAGAATTTTCAAAGTTCAGGAATTTCTCGGATATTAACCGGTCATTTATAGAGAAGAAACTTGAGGGAATGGTTAACAAGGGTCTTGTAATGCCGTTCTTCAAGGATTTTAAAGACAATATAAGGATACCCGAGAGTATCCGCGAACGGCATTATGTGGAATACCACACCGATCCGGCCGCATGTGTCAAGATACACTATTGCATCAATGACACCGGAACCGGCGATTACAAGGAAATGCTGATGAAAGACATGGGATACGGTATTTTTGTCAGCGAATTCATGCTGTTCTACGGAGAGACGCTCCAGTACTACATTTCGGAAGAAAGTGAATTCGATTACTCGATCACCGAGAGCGGTGAGATCACCGTCGATCCGGAGCTGACCGGCGGGGAAGAAACAGGCTATCATCAGCTGAATCTTATCATTACCGCACGTGAGATGAACGATCCCAAGACCATGGTAAGGCTTCTTGAGGCTTATACCAAAAACGATTATATCGGTAAGACACTGTTTAAACCGATAATCTGAAAGGAGGTGCAGCAAATGGAAAAGAATAAGGGAATTCTTGTGGGTATCGATCTTGCGGATGATTATACCCAGATTTGCTGTACCGGAACACATGGAGATCTTTCATCCGTAAGTCTTTCAGAAGACCCGCTAAAATACAGGATCCCTACCATGCTGTGTGCGCTGGCGGGGTCCGCGGACTGGCTGTTTGGAGAGGAAGCCGCAAGTGTGATCCCGACCGATCAGCATTTTAAGATAAGCAATATCATCGAACTGGCCCGGGAAGACCGGGGCATCGAGATATTCGAAAGACTGTATTCCCCCGATATCCTTCTGGAGAGGTTCCTGCGCAGGCTGATCGCAGGGCTGAAGGAGAAGAACGGGATCGACCAGATAAGAGGAATAGTGGTCACAATGAATCATTGCGAGCCGCTTCTTACAAAAAACCTGATGTCGGCGTTCGAACTGCTCGGATTTGACGAAAACAGCGTTAAGATCATTAACCACATCGAAAGCTTTATGTACTATGTGGTATCCCAGAACTACGATATCTGGATCAATGATGTCGGATTGTTCGATTTTGATGAGGAGGGCTTTTCGTTCTACAAGCTCAGCTTCGGACGCAAGCAGAAGCCGGTCAACGTTCTGGCCGAGAAGACCGACCTGAGCGGTTCGGTCAGTTTCGAAATGCTTATGTCGGGGGATACGAACAGGCTGATCAATGCGTTTGAAGACTCGATAACGCTTATGCTGCACAAGCAGCTCGTATCGGCTCTGTATTTTACCGGATGCGGTTTTGAAAGCGCCTGGGCCGATGAAAGCCTGAAGAAGCTCTGCAACGGGCGACGCATTTTCAGAGGTCAGAACCTGTACGTAAGAGGTGCGGGATGCGCCGCCAAGCTTCTGTATGAGGGCGGCAGCGACGAATACAGGTTCATTCCCGACGATGTGCTGAAAAGCAGTGTATGTATCAGGGTATATACCGACGGAGGCTATGAAGAGCTTCCTATCGCAAATATTGGAGATCCGTACCGTGACGCGGCCGCGGATATCCGGGTCATCATGGACAAGACGAACGAACTCGACCTGATAGTTCATAATGTACTGAAAAAAGACTTTATCTGTGCCATTATGACACTTGAAACATTGAATCTGCGGCCGGACCGCACGACCAGACTCGATGTGAGGATACGCTTCCCGGAAAGGGATGTGTGCGTGATCACGGTCAGGGATGTGGGATTCGGCGAGATCTACAAGACGGACCACAAGATCTGGGAACAGGTACTCAAGATCTGAATATTATCATATTTTCGGAAGGTTAGGTATGAGCAAGGTTATCCTCTGCGCCGGACGGACGGCAGAAACTCCATATGTGCTCAAAACCTCGGGCGTGCGTATTTACACGATCGAGGAGCTTTGCTATTGCCTTGCGGGAAGTCTCGACATGCTCGACGAAAGCGTGATAGACAGGGAAATGGCGCTGTTTATCAAAAATGATCTGGGTTTTGAGGAACGCGGGAGCCTTCTTGAAGAAATGGTCCTTACCAAGGCCGATCTGAAGAGCAGGCTGGTGGTGATCTTCTGTACCGGAGACTATTTTGACAGGGACGAGATCACGAAATTGTGCGATGATCTTGATGAGCTCGCGAAGATGTCACGGATCGAGAGACTTAAGCGCAGGGCCGACAGGTTTATGCAGGACGGCAATGTCAGGAAGGCTGCGGCCGAATACCGGCAGATCCTTGCGGACAAGGATTGCACCAATCTTACACAGGTTGAGTATGGTAACATTCTGCATAATATCGGGATCGCGGATATCAGGGCAAGGCTGTATACAAGAGCTGCAGACGATTTCAGGGAAGCTTATGAGAGAAACGAGAATCCGGAATCGCTGAAATGCTACCTTTATTCGCTGAAGCTCGGACATAACGAGAAATTGTACGTTTCTGAGGCGATGAGGCTTCTGGACAGCAGCGACCTGCTGCGGCAGATAGAGAATGATCTGGAAAATGCGGATGATAAAGCCTCGGGTTCGGGAGAATACGAACAGATAGACAGATTGAAAATACTGTATCAGCAGGGACGTACAAGGGAGTTTGAAAAACTTTCCGAAGACATGATTTCCACTCTGAAAGCGCGGTATAGGGCGCAGAGCGAGATGTAGGGATCATTGATTCGGGATCGGGAAAGGCCGGAAGATGGGTTTATTTTCTAGAAAAAAGAAAAAAGAAGAAGAGCAGGATAACAGCATATACCGCTGGATGACCGTCGAGGAAGCACTTGAATACTCACAGGCGGGAAGCAGTCCTTCGCTTGAATCGGTAAAGAAACTGGCGGAAGAGATAGCCGACCAGATGAAATTCCTGCGGACGAGGCAGGATCAGACGAAATATGAATTCGAAGAGGTTTCGAAATACCTTCGGGATGTCAAGCTGATCGAATCGATGAGCGAGTCCGACCGGGCGCTGGTTACCGATGCTGCGCGTATGATAAAAGGTCTTGACAATGAACGGATCGGCTATCAGAACGGCAAGAGCATGGTAACCCGCGAACAGTACCGCAACATGGAAATGTATGAGAAGGAGATCCCACGTAAATTAAAAGAACTTGAGAAACAGGAGGACTATCTCGGTCTTATCCGCGACGATATGCGCAATCTCGAGGGAGAGAAGGGAAGCATCACATTTGAGAAGGAATCGGCTTCGGAAAAGCGCGGATTTCTTGTCAAACTTACATACGGGGTTATATTTATGATCCTTGCGGTATTCATAATACTGATCGTACTGATGGACAGAACCGGCAAGGATTTTACGATCCCGTTCTTCCTGACGGGCCTTGCGGGCGCGGCATACGCCTTTTATTTTGTACATGAGCACCGTCGATTGGGAACTCTTATCAAGAAGAATGACCATATGCTCAACCGCGCCAACGTCCTTCTGAACAAGGTCAAGATAAAATACGTCAATACCACCAACACGCTTGATTATTCATATGAGAAATACGGCGTCAATTCTTCGACCGAGATGAGGCACATCTGGGAGAAATATACCTACGAGAAGGAAGAAGAGAAGCGCTACCGCAAGAATTCGCAGCTGCTTGCCGGTTATGAAGACAATCTTGAAAAACTCCTGAAGGAATTCGGATTTTCAAAATGCGATTCATGGATATCACAGCCGGATCTGCTCATCGACCGTGGAGAACTTGCTGATTTTAAGGATGCGGTCGCCACGCGCAGAAACAAGCTGAAGGCTCAGATCGATTTTAATATCAGGCAGCAGGATACGACCATGAACGAGATAGAGGCTCTGAAGAACAAGTATGAGGGCTTCAGGGACGATATCAACATGATCATGAAAAGAAATGAGATATACTGAAAAAATTTTTACTTGTAATTTCCGACAAGTACGTATATGATAATAAAGTCGGTTCACTTTTTCAGAGTGACGCTTTGAAGTGCAAAAGGAGGTTACGATAATGTATACGTATGACGAGATCAAAGCCGTAGATCCCGAGATAGCTGCGGTCATTACCCGGGAGATCAACAGACAGAACGAACACATCGAACTGATAGCTTCCGAGAACTTTGTAAGCCGTGCGGTCATGGCTGCAATGGGAAGCCCGCTTACCAATAAATATGCGGAAGGATACCCCGGACACCGTTATTACGGCGGCTGTGAATTTGTAGATCAGGCCGAGACAATTGCGATAGAGAGAGCGAAGAAAATATTCGGATGTACTTATGCGAATGTTCAGCCTCATTCGGGTAGCCAGGCCAATCAGGCAGTTGAGACTGCGCTGCTCCAGCCGGGCGATACCTATATGGGCATGAGCCTTTCGGACGGAGGACATCTTTCACACGGATCGCCCGCCAATATTTCGGGTATGTATTATCACTGTGTTCCTTACGGTGTAAATGAGAACGGATATATAGATTACGACGAAGTTGAGAAGATAGCTCTTGAGTGCAAGCCTAAGATGATCATCTGCGGCGCGAGCGCTTATCCCCGCAAGATCGATTTCAAGCGTTTCCGTGAGATCGCGGACAAGGTTGGAGCATATCTGATGGCCGATATCGCTCATATCGCCGGACTTGTTGCCGCAGGCGAGCATGAAAGCCCCATCCCTTATGCACATGTTACCACAGCTACGATCCACAAGACCTTAAGAGGTCCCCGTGGCGGTATTATCCTTTCAAGTGAAGAATTCGCCAAGGAGCACAAGTTCAACAAGGCAGTATTCCCCGGCATCCAGGGCGGCCCGCTTATGCATGTCATCGCTGCGAAGGCAGTATGTCTGGGTGAAGCGCTTCGTCCCGAATTCAAGGAATATGCGCATAACATCGTTCTGAATTCGAAGATGCTTGCAGCAAGCCTCCTCGAGCAGGGATTCAATCTGGTTTCGGGCGGTACCGATAACCACCTGATGCTGGTTGATCTGCAGAATATGAAGATCACCGGCAAGCTCGCCGAAGAACTGCTTGGCAAGGTTAACATCACGGTCAACAAGAATGCCGTTCCGCGTGATCCCGAGTCAACATTCGTAACCAGCGGCGTTCGTCTCGGAACCGCAGCTGTTACAACCCGCGGCATGAAGGAAGCTGACATGAAGCTGATCGCCGAGGCTATCTCGATCGTACTCAAGAATCCCGAAGGTGACCATTCACAGGCGCTTTCGATCGCAAAGATGCTGACGGATGCGTATCCGCTGAATGAATAAGATCATTTGTTTAAATAACAGGGCTGCCCATACGGGCAGCCCTGTTTGTATGCGTTTTGATATCAATAATAATAATTCTTCTTCAATGGCATCAGACGCTTGGTCTTCTGGTTCTTCTTACGGATGAAATATCTTATGATCACTACTGCGGCGCCGATTATGACAACCGCGGCTATGATCAATGCACATTCCATGAAATAAGTCTCAGGCAGCAGATCGATGATCGGATCGGTCGCGGGATCGAACATCCAGTTATCGTCCTTGAAGACCAGCATGTGGAAGAGCAAAAACAATTTGTTGAAATTGATCAGGGAGAAGATCACGAGTAAAACCGGTATAACGAGAGCGATGATACCCGAGATCAGCAAATATTTGTATTCTTTGTTCTTACGTTTGATGATGAAGGAAACAATGCAGAATACCAGCGAAACGGCACCGGCGATGTAAATGGCGGTAAAAATCTTCTTAACATCCGCAAAATGTGCCAGTCCGGATGCCGAAGCCCTTATTGACGGGAAAACAAGATCCCCCTTGTAAAAGGGTGAACAGTAATCGATAAGAGCGTTATAGTTCTCTTTTATGACAACCGCATTGAGGCCGGAGCTTTCGGGAAGCTTCAGCCAGCTGATGTTTAAATAATACAAAGGGCGGAAGTTTATCGCGAGCGCAAGTCCTATTGCGACAAGAGCGATAAAAAAGCATATTCCGGTGGGAATATCCGTCCATCTGAAGCGTTCCGGCGCCTCAAAGGGGATCTCTCTGCTCCTTTTCAATCTATGTTTCCTCCTGATCGTGTTACCGGTAAGTAAATTCAAAATAATTCAGAACAAAATTCCGGATTAATCCTGTCATAATTAAATTCATCATACCACACTTGTAGATTGAAAACAAGAGCCTAAGCCCTAATATCGAAATTATATCTTTTACCCGTGTCGGATTCTTTGGTTTTTTCTTTGGAGGTAACAGGCAGTTTAGCCTCATCTGCAGCTTCTTTTTCGCGCGGATTGAAAGAGGAACTTACCGAATAATCCATAGACCGCAGCTTGTCATTGAGTTCGCTTATATTGCCGCGAAGGGCAGCTTTGGCATCATCGTCGGAATAAAAACGCATTCCGAGGTTCTTACCGTTGAGTTCCAAATGTATATCCACCTGGCCGAGATTCGGCATGTTCAGATGCAGCAGGGCACTGGTCCTGTCAGCTTTGATCTGCGAAGCACGTTTGTTGGCATAGACGTACAGTCCGCTCTGGCCTTCACCGCTCTCGAGCTTGATCGGCAGTTCAAAATGAGGATACATGCTGTTGAGCTTGTATAGCGTCTCGAGCTCCTTGGCCGCATGCTGTGATTTTGAACCAAGATCGGGATTCGAGGAAAAATTGTCGGCGGCATTTTTGAGTTTGTCTATGAACTCATAAGTGCGCTTGTAGAGCTCTTTGATGCCTTCCTTTCCGACATCTCCGGGCTTGATCGAAAGAGCATTTTTAAGGGCTTTTTTCAGATCGGCCGGGGACATGGCCTTGAATTCGTCCGCGAGCATACGGTGAAGTCCGGTACGGTCGGGATTGGAATCAAGAGCGCTTTCGAAAATACCTCCGGCATCCTGTGCCGACTCCAGATTGGCATTGGAGATATCCTCATACAATCTGTCACTTTCGGCATCGGATAATCTGCCCTGAAGCGCATTGGAAGCTGTTGCGGAAGGATCGTCGATTATCTGGGCGGCCTGCTGGCCCGCGAATCCGCCGGCTGCATTTCCGAAAGTCTGATTGGAGAGTGATCCGCCTCCTTCCTGGGTTGCCGCTTCATCGGGAAGACCTGCGGGGGTGGTTTCGACAACTATACGGGCAGCCTGGGGATTAGCCTGGGCTGCGGACGAGGCATCATTTCCCTGAGGATTTGCATTGATCGCTGAGGAAGCGCTGGAAATAGTTCCTGCTGAAACAGAGCCTGCAGGAAGAGCGGCGCTGTCATGTATTGCAGTCTGAGCTGCGTTAAGTACTGTATTGCCTGCCTGCGATGTGTTGGCCGAAGCATTTCCGGCCTCACCGGTCTGGGAAGCGGCCGTCTCGCCGGCTTGTGCTGCTTCGACTTCTGCAGCATCGGAACCAAGTATATGGGCAAGTGCTTCGTTAAAACCGCTCGGTGAGGAAGTCTGCGCTTCATTTGCGGATTGCACCGCACCGTATATGGCTGACCTGATCGCAGTATTAAGCTCGGGAGAGGTCTCGGGATCCGACAGGATCGTTTCGACCAGATCGAGGATCTCATTTACATCATTTACGACCGAATTCGAATGGTCCGCAAAATCCTGCACTATCCTGACATTTTCAGGATTGATCTCGATTCCCGCCCTCTGCATGTCAACCAGGACAGAAGCCGGCGTATCGGGATATGCGGCGGTCTCCGCAACCATATATCTTATATTGTCTTTGCTGATGGACAGGCCGCTGTCAAGGAGCAACGAAGCGATCTGGTAGTTTCTGGCGTTCTGTGCAAGACCGGCCTCGGACAAAGCCTTACCGATTGTCGAAGAATAGGTAGCCGTGCTGCTCATATAATCCTGCGAGAGCAGTTTCATAAGCTGACGGTCGCCTTCGCTGGTTACCGGCTGTGCTTTTGCGGCCGTATTTTCATAAGCCTGTGCGGCTTCCGACGCACCGGCTGTGGTTGCGGCACCGGTCGATGAGGTCTCCGGCTTTCCCTGCTGTACTGCAGGATCGGGATTCACCTGATTCTGGCCCGGGATGCGGGATATGTTATCGGCGATTATCATTTCAGCGGCTCCTTTCGTAAATGTTGGCGGGGATAATCCCCTTTATCTGTTATTTCGGCAGGATCTGTTATTTTTATAACAGGTCATGCAATTTCGAAGACTCCCATTCATTCGTAAAAAATGAGAATAAAGCAAATATCAATCGCTTGTAGAATATTCGAGAATAGTATATCATAAGAATTGTGCTGTGGTATAAAAGTTTGAAATATCATATGAATTTTAGATACTATTCACGCGATAGATAAAAAACACAAATACAAAAAAGGAGTGTATAACTATGGATCAGATGAATGCAGAGTTATTTTCAAAGAAGGATCGGGATATCAAAGTGCTTCAGTTCGGAGAGGGTAATTTTCTGAGAGCCTTTGTGGATTATATGATCGATATCATGAATGAAAGAGGAACCTTCGACGGCAATATCGCGATAGTCAAACCTATAGAATTCGGCAATCTCGAGCAGTTTGCAAAGCAAAACTGCAATTATACGGTACTTCTTCGCGGAAGGACAGATGAAGGTGAATATATCGAAAAACGGGTCATTACCTCTGTTGCCGATGCGGTGGATCCCTTTACGGAATATGAGCGTTACGCGGCATATGCCAAGCTGCCTTCGCTCAGGTTTGTAGTCTCAAATACAACCGAAGCCGGAATCGTCTACGATGAAAGTGATTCTATCGAACTGAATCCGCCGAAGAGTTATCCGGGCAAGCTCACAAAACTTCTTTATGAGCGTTTTAAAGCATTTGACGGTGATCCCGGCAAGGGACTGGTCATGCTGCCGGTCGAACTGATCGACGACAACGGGATAATGCTCAAAAAGTGCGTAATGTCACAGATCAAGAATTGGAAGCTTCCTATTGAATTTGAAAAATGGGTGGATGAGTGCTGCATTTTCACTTCAACGCTTGTTGACCGCATCGTAACCGGTTACCCGCGCAATGAAGCCGAACAGATATGGGAGGAACTCGGATACGAGGACAGACTGCTGGTTACCGCCGAGCCTTTTGCGCTGTGGGTCATTGAATCGGCAAAGGATATAAGCGAAGAATTTCCTCTCGTAAAAACCGGACTTCCCGTTATATTTACCGACAATCAGAAACCCTATAAGCAGCGCAAAGTCCGCATTTTGAACGGCGCGCATACTTCGTTTGTTCTTTATTCCTACCTGAGCGGCCATGATACGGTGCTTGAATCCATGCAGGATGAAAAGATCGCCGGATTTATGAACGATACGATCTACAATGAGATCATTCCGACACTCGATCTGCCGAAGGAAGATCTGCTTTCGTTTGCCGACGCGGTCAAGAATCGCTTCAACAACCCGTTTATCAGGCACGAACTGCTGTCGATCGCGCTCAATTCCGTTTCAAAATGGAGGGCAAGATGTCTTCCGAGCGTGATCGAATACTATAACAGATTCAAAAAGATCCCGAAGAATCTTGCTTTTTCGCTTGCCGCCCTGATCAGGTTCTACAGTACCGATGAGCGTGGTGACGGGGCTCTGATCGGACACCGTGGCGACGGAACATACCTGATCCGCGATGATGCGGCAGTTCTTGATTTCTTCGCCGCAAACTGCCACGATACTCCGGAAGTACTTGTGGATAAATACATCGAGTTCGAGAAAGATGCTTTCGCGAAGATGGACCCGAAGGGACTTGATGCCTTCAAAACTGAGGTGGCGGAGGACCTCGCGAAGTTCTGAACAGGCAAAACTCAGATTTGTAGGAATGATTAGATTACTGACTGAAATGAGTATCTACTTGATTCGAAAATTAACAAAACACCGGGACTAAATCAGGCAACCAGCCGTTACAAAAACAAGGAGATCACATGCAAATGAAGAAGTACCTCAGGATAAATCCCCGTGATAATGTCGTTGTGGCTCTCGAGTCCATACCCTCGGGTACCGTTTTCGAGGAACTGGGAATTACTGTCTCACAGGATGTTCCTGCGGGTCACAAGTGCGCTATCAGTGACATTGAGGCGGGGGGAGATGTGGTCAAGTATGGTAATCCGATAGGGAAAGCCACGGTTTTTATAAAAAAAGGCAGCTGGGTTCATACCCATAATGTCAAAACAAGGCTTTCGGGCAAAATAGAATACGAGTACAACCCTGTGAACAGCATTTTATCGGGAATTGAACAACGTACAAACATACTTCCCCAGACCTTTTTGGGATATCGGCGCAAGAACGGAACGGTCGGGATCCGGAATGAGATATGGATAATTCCCACAGTCGGATGCGTAAATCACATCGCCGAGGAGATGGCGAAAGAATTTTCCGGACATGGTACAGAGGAAAAGTTCGGGCCGGAAAATATCGACGCGGTAGTTGCGATGACTCATCCTTACGGTTGCTCTCAGATGGGAGATGATCAGGAGAATACCGCGCTGATACTTGCCGATATTGCAAAACATCCGAACTGCGGCGGGGTATTGTTTTTGTCGCTTGGGTGTGAGAATAACAATTTTGAGCATATGAGCAGGTATCTGGAGGATATTGATAAGGAAAGGGTAAGGTTCCTTGTATGCCAGAATGTGGATGATGAGATCGCTGAGGGCGGCAGGCTGCTGAATGAATTGATCGCTGCAGCGTCCGAAGACAGGCGTGTCCCGGTTCCGGTCAGCGAGCTTACGGTCGGATTAAAATGCGGAGGCAGCGACGGATTCTCGGGGATCACCGCTAATCCTCTGGTCGGACGTTTTTCGGATATCATTACGTCGTTGGGCGGTTCAAGCATCCTGACCGAAGTTCCGGAAATGTTCGGGGCCGAGCAGCTGCTTATGAACAGGGCAAAGGATGAGGAAGTTTTCAATAAGACGGTCGACCTGATAAACGGATTTAAGGAATATTATGAGCGTCATGACCAGGTTATTTACGAAAATCCGTCTCCCGGAAATAAACAGGGCGGGATCACGACTCTTGAGGACAAATCTCTCGGCTGCGTTCAGAAATCGGGTAGTTCGACTGTTATCGATGTCCTGAAATACGGGGAGCGGGTGAAGAACAAGGGCCTTAACCTTCTTGAAGGGCCGGGCAATGATATGGTCGCGGTCACCGCATTGGCGGCCGCCGGAGCACAGGTGATATTATTTACGACGGGAAGAGGTACACCACTTTCGTCGCCCGTACCTACGGTCAAAATATCGAGTAATTCACAGTTAGCCGCGAAGAAAGCGGGATGGATCGATTTCGATGCGGGAAGGGCGGTTTCGACAGATACCGGCTTGGATGAACTGGGCGAGGAACTGTACAGATATGTTATAGATGTAGCTTCGGGAAAGCACGTCAAATCGGAGATCGCCGGTTACCACAGCATGACGATATTCAAGCAGGGTGTAACGTTGTGATATCCAAGGCAGACAGAAATACGATGGACTTTATAGGATAAATATGTTAGACTGAATTTTGGAAGCATCGTTACAGCTATGATATGATAAAAGAAAGCGTCAAAAGGTCTGCATCATGACATCAGACGGTTTATAAATTGGGGTAATGAAGGAGGTATCATCACATGACTATCGGTATGATAGTAGCGATCCCGCAGGAGATCAACGCTCTTTTTGAAAGTTTCGGCAAATATGCCGGCGAGGATGTTGAATGCGGCTACAGAGTATTCATGTATGAGGTGGGTAAACACAGGATCATCGTTACGGGCAGCGGCGCGGGAGAGATCGAAGCTGCTGCGGCTACGCAATTTCTTATCACAAAATATTATGTGAATCTGGTAGTAAATTTCGGAGTTGTCGGAGGACTGACTCCGGATATGGTACTTCACAGAACGGTCGTTGTAGATAAAGCGGTTCATTATCAGTATGATGCGACACCGTTTGACAGCACCATCTCGATCGGGCAGCATGTCGGGATGCCGGATCTGTATATTCCCGCAACTCCCAACTTTGTAAAAATAGCGTTGAAGGTAGCACCGGAACTGACTTCCGTAATATGCGCCTCTGCCGATAAATTTGTTGAGAAACCCGAGGACAAGAAGATGCTCCGCAATACTTACGGAGCAGATATATGCGATATGGAATCGGCTGGTATCATGTTGACCTGTATCAGAAATGAAGTACCCATGATGCTGATAAAAGCAGTAAGCGACAACCTTGAAGGCAATGCCGAGCAGTTCGGCGAAATGGTATCGCAGGCTGCATCCACATGTGTCAATGTTGTAAAGGGAATACTTGAAGTATTGTAAGGATGCAGACGGTTTTTGGCAGATCCTGATTTTCGAAGGGAGGTATACCGGTTATGATGCTGGGGCTATGTAAGTTTCTGGCAGCGACGCTGAATACATGCATCGTCCTGCTTGCCGGAGTAGAATTATTCTTTGCCGTGGTCGCCGGAATGAAGCTGTTCAAGCTCAAGCGGCGGGTTATCAGCATCAATTCGATCCAGATACGGCACCTTGGCAAACCGAAGCGTACCGGAAAAGCGAGGGTGACGACAACGGCCGAAGTGGTCAAGGATATGAATTACCACCAGGATATGGATATCGTCAAAGAGGAGTATCAGAACACCGAAAGCTGGTATACCGCATTTTCGCTTGTTATCCAGCTGTTTCCGCTGCTTGGTATCCTCGGAACGGTTGCAGGTCTGGATCAGGCAATGAACGAACAGACCGACATGTACACCGGCGTTGGTTTCGCACTTTCTTCAACGGTCATCGGAATCATCTGGGCGATCATTTACAAGATCGTAGATATCATTTTTACAGCCCGTGCGATCAATTATATTGACGAGGGACTCGATATTTACGAGAAGAATTATCATGTTGACCGCGAAGAAGCGGCTCAGGCACGCAATGACGAGAAGATGACACCCGTCTGGACCGACGATGAGATAATAAGATAATCTTTCCGACAAGGCAAACAAACCATAACGGGAGAGCCTGCGTATGAATCATAAAAAACGGTTTGGTGACAGCGAGATCAATCTCACACCGCTGCTGGATGTATTGTTCTCGATCCTTTTCATAATAATGCTTTCGAGTGCCGGCAACGAGGCCCGCACCCGGGCGGAAGCCAAGGCTGAGGTCGAGGCCATGCAGGAACAGATGGAAACCGAGCGCGTCGAGATGAATAAAAGCATCGAAGAAATGGCAAGCGAGGCCGAGGAGGTAAGAGAACAGGCCCGTATAGCGGAAGGGCGGCTTGAGGATTATGAGATATACAGACAGGAAGCGGTCATAGTATCGGTCCAGAATACGATCGAAGCCGGTGAGCATGTCCTGAAAATATTCGTAAATGAAGACGAGAACCCATACGAGACGCTTAAACTCGGACTTGACCTGACCGATTACACCAAGAAGAGAGTGAAAAGTATCATTTCGGAACTGGTCGCAAATGTTGATAACGCACCCGTCTTCATCATTTTCAGATGTGAGAAGAGACTGATCTACACAATCGAATATAATGCGTTGAATGATGCCCTGAACGAGCTTCAGGATGGTAATAAAGAAGTGTTCTATAAAAGGATCATGCAATAAAACAGTACGGTAAAAGGAGAATGGTATGGCAAAAGCAGAAAACAGGAAAGAAAGAAAGCAGAAGAAAGGCGGAAGCAAGGCAGCAGGTGTTGGTATCATTGCAGCTCTGTTATTGCTCGGCGGCGGACTCGGATATTCACAGTTCGGATCGGGAAGCGGCGGCGGAGCCGATACTACGGGACCGGACAAATCCGCGACAGTTCAGAGTGAAGGGCAGGGACAAAGCACTGCGGTTACTCCTGCGGATCAGGGGCAGAGCGAAGTTCCCCAGACTATCGTTGTAAAGATTTCCGAGAATGAAGTAACCATCAACGGCGAAGCCGTAACCGACAAAGAAACTCTCAAGACCTACATTAACAAATACAACGCCGATTCGCGTTCATTTGTGCTTGAAGACGATAAGTCGATAAAGGAAGCTTATGACTGGGTCACCGAGGCATTCAGCGAACTTGAAGTCCAACTGACGGTAAAACAATGATCACCAACGATCACTGATCACAGATAAGGTATTTATTATCCAAGGCTCTGAAAAACACCCCGAGTCGTATTACCGGACGATCGATCCGATGTAATACATCCCGGGGTAATTTTTTATTCAGAGCCTTTTGAAATTACTGATCAACTCAGCAGTGCCTTCAGCTTGGAACACAGGTCGCCGTAGGCAGTTAAAAATGAATTGATGTCTTTATCTATAAAGAGCGTGTCGCGTTCACGCGCGGCATATTCGTGTTTTCTTGCGATATCGCTCAGGCCGTCGACTCCGATGGTAGCCATAAGCCCTTTGATCGCATGTGCGTCTATGCAGTAAGCGTCAAGATCTTTGCTGTGGAAATTGTTCTGCATCCTTTCGATCCTGGTTCCGCTTTCATTGGCGATATCCAGCAGGATCTCGGTCAGTATGGGCTCGGAACCGCCGCAGTGGGTCAGCGCGGAGTCAAAATCCATTCCTTTGATGACCGAAAGGCGGTCTTTCAGATTGAACGGGGCATTGCCGGTACCGGCCGCTTCTTTGCCTGATCCGGAATCGGATCCTTCGCCTTCGGGAACTTCGTCCTCGATCGGGTAATATTCCTGAACGAAATATTCATCATCCGGCGAAGAGGAAGGACCGTTCGGAACCGCAAGATTTTTTAAAGGAATGACCTTATCTTCGGGCAGGTATTTTTTGACGGTCTTTTCGAGCTGCTTGGAATCAAGCGGCTTGGTAAGATAATCATCAAATCCGGCATTCATATACAGCTGCCGGCTTCCCGCTATTGCATTGGCGGTTAGGACGATCGCGGGAGTATCTTTGTTGAGCTGCGTATCGCTGTTCCGTATCTGCTTCAGGGTCTCAATACCGTCGGGAGCGGGCATCATATGATCGAGCAGGATAAGATCGTATTTCTTGGTATCACACAGCTTGATCGCTTCTGTACCGTTGCTGCACAGATCGGGTACGATACCCGTTTCCTTCAGGAACAGCCTTACTATGGTAAGGTTGGAATGATTGTCATCAACGGCAAGGACACGCGCATCGGGAGCGGTATAATCACATTTGTAGTCCTCATCCGCCTCTTCCTGGACATTTGAAAAATCATTGCTGACCGGAGTACGGTCGATAACCTGAACGGGAATAATGACGCTGAAACAAGAACCTTTCTGATATTCGCTCGAAACATCGATGGTTCCGCCCATGGAATTGACAATACTCTTGACGATCGCCAGACCCAGACCGGTACCTTCGATACTGCTGTTCTTCTTCAGATCCGCACGCTGGAATGCGTCAAACAGGCTGGCGAGCTCATCTTCATGAATTCCCCTTCCGGTATCTTTTACGCTGAGCTTGAGATTAAATGAGTTCTGACCGGAATAACTGCCGGAAACAGCAAGGGTGACCGAACCGGTATCGGTATATTTGACCGCATTGCTGATCAGATTGACAAGGATCTGTTTGATACGCACCTCATCACCTATCTGGCCGTCCGGAACCTCACCCTCAACCTCCGTGAGCAATTCCAGGTTCTTCGAATGCGCACGTTCGGTAAACATGTTGATAATATCCGCGATAAGTCTGGTCAGACTGTATTCGGTACTGGTGATCTCGAGTTTGCCTGCTTCGATCTTGGAGAAATCAAGTACGTCATTGACGAGCATCAGGAGCATCTTGCCTGAACCCTTGACGTTCTTGGCGTAACTGTTGATCACCTTATCCTTGTTCTCACGCAGGATCATCTCGTTCATTCCGAGGATCGAATTGATGGGGGTCCTGATCTCGTGGGACATATTGGCGAGGAACTTGGTCTTGGCATCGGAAAGATCGATCGCATGCTGCTTTTCGGCGTTCATTTTACGAAGATCATCTACCTGCTGGAGTACGATAAATACAAGGAAGTACATGATCCCGACAAGCATCGGAATATCATCCTGCTGAAGAGTGAGAAACTGCAGGAAAAAGATCTCGAGGAAACAGAAGAAGATGAATCCGACCAGACCAATAAAGGTGTATTTGTACTGGCGGGTATAGCCCCGTCTGAAATCAACGACAAGAATACCGATCACGACAGCTATCAGGATTCCAAGGATTATGTCGATGTACAGTAAGGCTTTATTGAACGGGAATAATCCCGTAAAATGAAGCACAGCCCAGAATACCGCGTCGATTGCGGTTGCCAGCAGCAGAATATTGAAGCATTTCCTGTAGCGGCCGTTCTGTACGGAGTCGACATACAAGATCAGCCCAAACGGAAGTATGAGACACAGAAGATAGTTCAAAATGCCGTCTATATGGTAATGTCCGAAAATAAACGGGTAAAGAAACGAGTTGGTAACAAGCCAGGCCGCAAGGGTAAAAACGCCCAGAGCGCCGTGGAACATACTGATGCTTCGATGATACCAGAGGCGCATGCATAAACCGATGATAACAACAACGGAAGAAAATATAAGCAACAATGCCGAAATTATAAATGAAGTTCCGTATCTTTTGAACATTTCACTGTAAACACCGCTTACACCGGTAATGAAGGTATAGGGAATAACCTCGGGATGCTTCGAGGGGTTATTCTTGACCATTACCAGCTGTTTACCCGAATCATTGCGGGTGATCGGCATGGTCGTAATGAAACGCTTGGCCTGACCGCCGGGCAGCAGTACATCGGTCGTATTGTTGTAGGTCTTTCTCAGTTCGCCGTCGATATAAATTTCGGCCGATCCGAAAAGGGAAAAACATAAAACGGAATTGTCGCAGATGATCTCGGGAAGAGTGGTGGTTACGGTAAAATCTCCTTTGTAAGGGGTGTCTGAACGGAAGAGTGTATCATCTACCGTGTATTCTTTGCCGTCGGGTTCTTTTACGGTCCAATGGTCGAGGTAGATGACCTGCTCGGTATTGACGACACCGGATCTGTCCGAGACGTTATAATAGATCAGGAGAAACAGCAGGAAGCCGAGAAAACAGAAAAAGAATGCTTTGAGTGCGTTCATCGCACGTAAAAGATTGTCTTTTTTTACTGCGCTGTTCGTATCTTGTGCCATACTGCCGCCTCCCCGGAAAATCAGGTTACATAGAAAAGTGTAATAAAAAGAATATTCGATATTAGTATACCAAAAAATCCACAAAAAGAAAAGGAAAAAGTAAAAAGTAAAAGCTTGACATAGAGAAAAAAAGTGTTAAAATGTTCTCAATACGTTGAAGAGAACAGTAACCGTTATCTGAAGTTTACAGAGAAGAACGCAGTGAAGATAGTCTTACGGGACATCCGGAAAGACGCGGTTTCACTGGCTGAGAGCGTTCGATGGGGGATTTCGGCGAACACCGGCTCTGAGTGGCCCCAATACGGTCCGTTGACTTACGTTACAGTCGCAATTAAGGTGGGTAATTTACCAAAAAGGGTGGAACCGCGGATAAGATTTTATTCGTCCCTTTCGAGACATATTGATATGCTTCGGAGGGGGCGTGTTTTATATACCTCTCCAAGTAAGTTCGAAAAGGAGGCAGCATTATGAAAATTACTCTGAAAGACGGCTCTGTAAAAGAGTACGCAGAAGCAATGTCGGTTATCGACATAGCAAAGGACTTAAGCGAAGGCCTGGCACGTGTAGCATGTGCGGGCGAGATCGACGGCAAGGTAGTCGATCTGAGGACTGTTGTAGATAAGGATTGTGCTTTGAGCATCCTTACATTTGACGACGAAGGTGGCAGGAAAGCTTACAGACATACGGCATCACATGTTGTTGCCGAGGCTGTAAAGCGTCTGTATCCGAACGCCAAAGTAGCGATCGGACCTGCGATCGATGAAGGTTTCTATTATGATTTCGATACACCTCCGTTTACAAGAGACGACCTTGACAAGATCGAGGAAGAGATCAAGAAGATCATCAAAGAAGGCCACGAGCTTACAAGATACACACTGCCGCGTGCAGAAGCGATCAAGTTCATGCAGGAGAAGGAAGAACCTTACAAGGTAGAACTCATTGAGGATCTTCCCGAGGATGCCGAGATCAGCTTCTACGATCAGGGCGGTTTCGTTGATCTGTGCGCGGGACCTCATCTGATGAGCACAAAACAGCTCAAGGCAGTCAAGCTCATTTCTTCATCGGGAGCCTACTGGAGAGGCAACGAGAAGAACAAGATGCTGACGAGAATATACGGAACGGCATTTACGAAGAACGCCGATATGGATGCATACCTGGCGCATCTTGAGGACATCAAGCTTCGCGACCACAACAGACTCGGACGCGAGATGAAGTTATTTACGACTGTTGATGTCATCGGTCAGGGACTTCCGCTCTTTACACCCAAGGGAACCAAGATGATCCAGATCCTTCAGCGCTGGATCGAGGACCTTGAGGACAATGAGTGGGGCTATGTCCGCACGAGAACGCCTCTGATGGCCAAGTCCGATCTGTACAAGATCAGCGGTCACTGGGATCATTACATGGACGGCATGTTCATTTTGAATAAAGAGAGCGAAGGCACAAAGGACGGCAAGGAAGTTATGGCACTGCGTCCGATGACGTGTCCGTTCCAGTATTATGTATACATGAACGAGCAGCGTTCGTACAGGGATCTTCCCTACAGAATGAGCGAGACGTCAACACTGTTCCGTAATGAGGATTCCGGCGAGATGCACGGACTTACGAGAGTAAGACAGTTCACGATCACGGAAGGACATATCGTTCTTCGTCCCGACCAGGCTGAGGAAGAACTTACAAGATGCGTTGAGCTTGCCAACTATGTTATGACGACGCTCGGCGTACAGGACGATGTAACATATCGTCTTTCAAAATGGGATCCCGACAACAAGGACAAATATGAAGGCGATGCAGAGTACTGGGAGAGTACACAGAACTTCCTGCGTAACGTAATGATAAAGAATAACATCAAATTCACGGAAGCTGATGGCGAGGCTGCGTTCTACGGACCGAAGATCGATATCCAGGCCAAGAACGTTTACGGCAAGGAAGATACGATGGTTACGATCCAGCTCGACTGTTCAAGCGCCGAGAAGTTCGGAATGTACTACATCGATCAGGAAGGCAACAAGGCACTGCCCTGGATCATCCACAGAACATCGATGGGCTGCTTCGAAAGAACGCTTGCATGGCTGATCGAGCATTATGCCGGACAGTTCCCGACATGGATGTGCGCGGAGCAGGTACGTGTGCTTCCCATTTCCGACAAATACGAAGAGTATGCCAACGAAGTATCGAAGAAGCTGAAGGCAGCAGGCATCCGCAATACGGTAGATGCCCGCTCCGAGAAGATCGGCTTCAAGATCCGCGAGGCGAGACTCGACAGACTTCCTTATATGCTCGTTGTAGGCCAGAAAGAGCAGGAAGAAGGTAAAGTATCAGTCAGAAGCCGTTTCAAGGGCGATGAGGGAGCTGTAGAGCTTGACAAGTTCATCAGCGATATCCTGGTTGAGATCAATACAAAAGAGATCAAGAAGATAGAAGTTCAGGAAGAACAGAAGTAAAAGAAAGGAAAGGACGATTTTATGGAAGAAACAGCAGCAAAGAAAATTCTTATGACCTACGAGGGCGTCAAGGCTCTGGAAGAAGAGCTTGAGAATCTTAAGGTGGTACGTCGTAAGGATGTAGCCGAGAAGATCAAGGAAGCACGCGCACAGGGCGATCTTTCCGAGAATGCCGAATACGATGCCGCCAAGGATGAGCAGCGTGAGATCGAGCTCCGTATCGAAGAGATCGAGAAGATCCTGAAGAATGTGGAAGTAGCCGATGACGAGCCCAAGGGCAATGTTGTTTCGATCGGCTGCACCGTGAAGATCTATGATGAGGAATTGGACGAGGAAGTTGAATATAAGATCGTAGGTTCGACCGAGGCCAATATCCTTCAGAACAAGATCTCCAATGAATCACCCGTAGGTGCGGCACTTATGGGTAAGAAGAAGAATCAGAAGATCACTGTCGAGACAGCCAGTGGAGTGCTGAAATTCAAGATCCTGTCTATTACAAAGGGATAATATTTACTATAAGCGGTAAGTCAGAAGGCGGACCGCAGACTTAAGGAGACATCTTATTATGGCTGAAAATGAAAACAAGAACAACCAGCAGGCTGCAGAACAGGATCTGGGTCAGCTCCTCAAGGTACGCCGTGAAAAGCTTGCCGCACTGCAGGAAGCGGGCAAGGACCCGTTCATTATCACAAAATATGATCAGACTCATCATTCGGATGATGCCAAGGCTCTGTACGAGGAGCACGAGAATAAGCTTCTCGGAGGACGGGTTGTTCCGGATGTGACAGGGCTTGATGAACAGCAGGCAAGGGAAATCAAGAAGAATGATTACAATGAGCGCCGCGCCATTATGGACGCGGATCCGATCAATGTAAGCATCGCAGGACGTATGATGTTCAAGCGTGTCATGGGTAAGGCGTCATTCTGCAATATCCGTGACCTGAAGGGCGATATCCAGGTATATGTTTCCAAGGATGCCATCGGAGAAGAAGACTATGCGGATTTCAAGAAATCCGATATCGGCGACATCTACGGTATTAAGGGATATATGTTCAGGACCATGACCGGTGAGATATCCGTTCATGCGACCGAGATCACCTTGCTCACCAAGAGCCTTCAGATCCTTCCCGAGAAGTTCCACGGCCTTACCGATACCGATACGATCTATCGCCAGAGATATGTCGATCTGACCATGAATATGGCCAGCCGTGAGGTATTTATCAAGCGTTCGAAGATCATCAGCAAAATCAGGAGCTTCCTTGCGGGCCGCGACTTCATGGAAGTCGAGACACCTACTTTGGTCTCAAATGCGGGCGGTGCAGCCGCACGTCCTTTCGAGACACATTACAATGCACTTGACGAGGATGTAAAGCTTCGTATTTCTCTGGAACTGTATTTGAAGAGACTGATCGTCGGCGGACTTGAGCGCGTATTCGAGATCGGCCGTGTATACCGCAATGAAGGCGTAGACACACGCCACAACCCCGAATTCACTTTGATGGAGCTCTATCAGGCATATACCGATTACTACGGCATGATGGAACTGACCGAGAGCATGTTCAGATACCTGGCTCAGGAAGTATGCGGTTCAACAACGATCACCTACCAGGGCACCGAGATCGACCTTGGCAAGCCTTTCAGAAGACTTACCATGAACGATGCGATCAAGGAATATGCCGGTATTGATTTTGATACCGTGGCAACCGATGAGGAAGCCAAGGCACTTGCCAAGGAACGCCACATCGAGTACGAGGAGCGCCACACCAAGGGCGACATCATCAACCTCTTCTTCGAAGAATTCTGCGAGAAAGAACTGGTACAGCCCACATTTATCATGGACCATCCGCTTGCGATCTCGCCCCTTACCAAGAAGAAGCCCACCGATCCTTCCAAGGTTGAGCGTTTCGAGCTCTTCATCAACACCTGGGAGATGTGCAACGCTTACTCCGAGCTCAACGACCCGATCGACCAGCGCGAGCGTTTCAAGGTACAGGATGCACTCGCAGACGCCGGTGATGAGGAAGCTAACCACACTGACGAGGACTTCCTGAATGCCCTCGAGATCGGTATGCCTCCTACAGGCGGCATTGGGTACGGTATTGACAGACTCGTTATGTTGCTGACGGATAGTGCTGCGATAAGGGATGTATTGTTGTTCCCGACGTTAAAATCGCTATCCTAATGACGCTCCTTGTCATTCCTTGTCACGCCTCGTCACGCTACGGACAAGTATGGACAACGGCAGATAGACGCAAAAAGTCGCGATTTCTGAGCCGAAAAGTGAGGTCTCACGAGGCCTCATGTACGAGTTGAAAAATGCTCCGTGGATCACCACGGACCGGGATGTAAAGCGTCCCGGATGAGTAAAAAAACAGGTATCCAAGACAATCCAAGGAACAGCTTTTGGATGGTTTTAACAGGCACTTACTTTAGAGAATTCGAGAGT
>JAFZNE010000137.1 GCA_017553035.1 Lachnospiraceae bacterium | reverse complement strand
TATGATGCCTCTAAGGGGATAACGATCCCCGCAAGATCGGTTATTTCGATCGACCTCACCGGTTATGAGGGCGATAAACCTGCACAGGTTCCGGCGGTCACTCCGATCGTATATGACAATGAAGTCATAACGGAGGAGATAGTTGCCGACACACCTGATGAAGGAGAGAAAGTTCTTGTTTCAAAGAACTTTGATGACCGAGCCGATACTTCCGCATTTTCGGGAATGGGATCAGGCCGTGCCGAGTATTCGGACAATCCCGGACTTGACGGAAAAGCAGGCTGCATGAAGGTTACCGGCAGATCGGACGCCTGGAACGGATTGTCGATGGCCCGTGAATATTTTTCGGATTATGGCTGCAGGATGTATGTATCCTATGACTGTATGATGGAAAACGGCGGAAATACAATATCCTGTACACCTACATTTACCGTCGAAGGTGCCTCATTCTATCCTTCGGGAGAGTTTGACAGGGTTGTCTGTGAAAATATGGAAGCCGGCAAGTGGTATCATGTCGAAGGCTATATGTCAATGTATGACAATATGGATGCCGGCAGCTATATGCTGTACTGGGAATCGCCCGGCAATACTGATGATATATGGCTTGACAATATTGAAGTGAAAGTGCTGTATTCTGAGAAGACGGGAAGCTTTTCCGCGGAGACTTCTCCGTGAGGGAAGGTGTTTTTCGAAAATACTGATTTGATCAGCACTTCCTCGGACCCGTGAGCCGGTTCGCGCGTATGAGGTGTAAGATTACGGAAAAACGGAGACTAGCGTATGAATATGGAATTTGAACGGAAACTCGCCATACCCATGGAGGTTAAGGAGATGTTTCCCATCGATGCGGCTGTTGCTGAGACCGTTGAAAAAAAGAGGGAAGAGATCAAAAAGATCATTTCCGGAAAGGATGACAGGATCCTCCTGATAATAGGCCCGTGTTCGGCCGACCGTGAGGATGCGGTGATCGATTATATCCTGCGGCTTGCGAAGATACAGGAGAAGGTCCGCGAGAAGGTATTCATTGTTCCGAGGGTCTATACGAACAAACCGCGCACGACCGGCGACGGATACAAGGGACTGCTGCATTCACCGGTACCGGGAGAGAAGCCGGATCCGTTCAAGGGCATTATCTCCACACGTGAGCTCCATATGCGCGCCGTAAGGGAGACCGGATTTGCATGCGCGGACGAGATGCTGTATCCCGAGAGTTATAAATATGTAGATGACCTGCTCGGATATGTAACGGTCGGAGCGCGTTCGGTCGAAGACCAGCAGCACAGACTGACGGCCAGTGCGGTTGAGACCGCATGCGGAATGAAGAATCCGACGAGCGGCGATCTGTCGGTAATGATGAACTCGATCCATGCCGCACAGCATCCCCACACATTCATTTACCGGGGCTGGGCGGGGCATTCCGCGGGAAACGAATATGCCCATGCGATACTGCGGGGATTCAATACCAAAGGCGGCCAGACATTTCCTAATTATCATTATGAAGATATTATCTACCTTCATGAACTGTACGAAAAATCGGACTTGAAATACCCTGCCGCCATTATAGATACGAATCATGCCAATTCGAACAAGAATCCGTTCGAACAGCCCAGGATCGTGAAGGAAGTCATGAGCTACCGCAAATGGAACGAAGAAGCCCGCAAACTGGTCAAGGGCTTCATGGTGGAAAGTTATATCGAAGACGGAAACCAGGCGATCGGAGGCGGAGTTTACGGTAAATCGATCACCGACGCATGCCTGGGATGGGAAAAAACGGAAAGATTGATAGATGAACTGGCCGAAACCGTATGATCAGCAATATTTGACAAACCGGGCAAAAAATGCGGCATTGGCCCTGTACTGCAAAATATGGTAAAAAGAAACAAAAAACAATGACCATTTTTAGTAAATAATGGTAAAATATGAAGCAAGTCATGATTTGAATATAGCAATATTTGACAAGACGATATATGAAATAATTATTAAAATCGAGTTTATAGGATATTTATTTGTGTGCTTTTCGCCGTTTTTACAGCATTTTTACAACGGAGAGCAAGAATATTTGTTACAAAAGAGGTAGTTATGGAAAAAACGGGCAAGAAAAAGAAATGGTTGATTTTCCTGGGAGTGGTAGCCGTAATAGTTGTGATCTGCGTACTGATGTCCCTCAGACCGGTGGAAAACTATGCGGAGAAGTATGCAAATTCCGATTTAAGCAGACAGGTTGCGGGTCTCGAAAGGACCGGCACCTATAAGGATTATCTCGACAGTCATGCGGATGCTCAGTTTCCTGACAGCGAGGTTGTTGTCGATATTACCAATTACACTTCCGAAGGTGAAGTAAGAACAGCGGATGCGGCCGAGATTTCTTCTTATAAGAAATCGGAGGGCGTTTCTTCGGCGGTATTCACCGGACTCAATTCTAAAGTATCATTTAATGTCAATGTTTCCAATCCCGGATTCTATAATTTATATATCGAATATGCGGTTCCCGAATCTCACGGTGTTCCTGCGGAACGAAGCGTGATCATCAATGATGTGGTTCCCTTCGAGGATGCTCAGAACATCAGTCTTACCAGAATCTGGAAAGACGGCGGGGAGAAAAAAGTAGATAACCAGGGCAATGAGATCAGACCTTCACAGGTTGAGGAATTCAGCTGGCAGAGTACACTGATCTCGGATGACCGTGGTTATGAAAGTGCGCCTTACAAGTTCTATTTTGATGCCGGAGTCAATACCATTACTTTCGGCGGAGAGAATGAACCTCTTCTTATAGGTAATGTAAAACTTGTTGCTGTAAACAAGGGATTTACATATGCGGATTATGTTCAGCAGAATGCCGGCAAGGCAAGTAATGTAACCGGTTTCGAGAAGAAGATCCAGGGCGAGGATTCCACATTCCGTTCGGAGTCGTCTCTTTATGCCAAGTTCGACAGATCGTCGCCTACTACCGAACCCAACAGCGTTACCTATACCAAGCTGAATTATGTCGGCGGTGATGCATGGAAGACCAACGGACAGTGGATCGAGTGGCCTGTGACCATTGAACAGGACGGTTTTTACGAGATCACGATCAAAGCACGTCAGAACTATTCACGTGGTAACGTTTCAAACAGAAAGATATATATTGACGGCGAGGTTCCGTTTGACGAACTCAACGCCATCAAGTTTATATATGATAATGACTGGCAGTACATGACCCTCGGTGATGACGACGGCAATGCTTATCAGTTCTATCTTACCGCAGGTGAGCATACTATCAGGATGGAAGCTACTCTGGGCGAGCTCGGTGCAATACTTACCGACATGGAAGATTGTACTTTCCGTCTGAACCAGATCTACAGAAGACTTCTGGTCTATACCGGTGCCAGCCCCGACCAGTACCGTGACTATCATATTGAGACTTCGTATCCCGAAGTAATCGATGCTATGGATATCGAGAGCAAGCGTCTGTTCAAGATCGTTGACGATATGGTTGCGTACAGCGGACAGAAGGCAGAGAGTATAGCTACATGTCAGACCGTAGCGCTTCAGCTCGAGAGATTCGTTAATAAGCCTCAGAAGATCACGACAGAGTTCACCACGTTCAAGGACAATGTTACCGCGATCGGTACCTCGGCCCTTACACTTAGCGAGAGTAAGCTTGATGTCGACTTCCTTGTTGTTTCTTCACCCGATGTCGAGATCGAGAAGAAGAAGGCCAACGTATTTACGAAACTGTGGCATGAAGCTAAGTCTTTCGTTGCTTCGTACTTTGTTGATTATAACGCAGTAGGCGATGTTTACAGTGATAACGGTGAGGTTATCAAAGTCTGGGTTATGACCGGACGTGATCAGGGTACTATTTTGAAGTCGCTGATCGATGATGATTTCACACCCAATACGGGAATCCCGGTCAATGTTGAGATCGTTGATGCCGGCGCACTGCTGAACGCAGTTATGTCAGGCAACGGCCCGAACGTAGCTCTTACCGTAGGTTCGGACCAGCCTGTTAACTATGCACTTCGTGGTGCTTCTGTTGACCTTACCCAGTTCCCTGACTGGCAGGAGGTATTCTCATATTATTATCCGAGCTCATACAAGCAGTATGAACTTCTTGATGAAACCGGATACAAACATATTTACGGAGTTCCCGAGACGCAGACATTCAATGTTATGTTCTACCGCAAGGATATCCTTGAAGAACTTGAACTTGAAGTACCCCAGACATGGAAAGAGCTGATCGAAATGCTCCCGACCATACAGGGTAACAACCTTTCGGTTGGCCTTCCTTCTGCAGCGGGAAGCAGCTCGACCGGTGCGGCATCTACCGCTCTTATGTCGAACAACCCCGATCTTACATTGTATTTTACGCTCCTGTTCCAGAACGGCGGCGATATGTACAATGAGAAGGGAACCAAGACAACTGTTAACGATGAAGCCGGTATGAAGGCGATCGATGATTACATCAGGTACTTCAACGACTATGGTCTTCCTACGGTTTATGACTTCGTAACGAGATTCCGTTCAGGCGAGATGCCTATAGGTATCGCACCGTATTCAACATACAATACTCTTCAGGTTTCGGCACCCGAGATCCGCGGATTGTGGGAATTTACTTTGATCCCCGGAACCGAGAAGTATGATGAGAACGGCGATCCGATCCTTGATGAGAACGGAGAGATATATCTTGACAGGTCCGACTGTATAGCCGGTGCCGCAACAATGATGCTTACCACCGATAGCGAAGTGCTGAAGAACAATTCATGGGAATTCATGAAATGGTGGGCTAAGCCTGAGACACAGATCAATTTCGGACGTGAGATCGAAGCGCTGCTCGGATCTTCGGCCCGTTATGCTACCGCCAACACGAAAGCGTTCTCAAGTCTTTCATGGAGCGCAAAGGATATTGCGGTACTCGAGGAACAGTGGAGCTGGACCAAGGGTATCAGTGAGGTTCCCGGCGGATACTTTACCGGACGTCATATCACCAATGCGATCCGTAAGGTTATCAATACAAGATGTGATACACGTGAGGCTATCATAGATTATTCGATCCTGATAGATGAGGAAATAGTAAAGAAACGTAAGGAATTCGGGCTGCCTATCGATGACTGAAAAGAACCGAAACGCTGATTTTAGCGGTATGGAGGCAAATTCATGAAAGAAATGTTAACAAAGTATTTTAAATTGAAGAGACACAATATTTCCGTAGGCTGGAAGAAAGCAAAGCTTTCCAAGATGTGTTATCTTTTCCTGCTTCCGTATGCGGTGCTGTTTGCGATGTTCTTCGTTTATCCCGTTGTGGCATCGATCTATTTCAGCTTCACATACTACAACATTCTGGAAGCACCGAGATTCCTCGGTCTTAACAACTACATCAGCCTTATCCTTGAAGATGATATCTTCCTGATCGGTGTGAAGAATACCTTCATGATAGCGATCATTACCGGTCCTCTGGGATATATCCTGTCATTCCTTTTCGCATGGCTGATCAATGAGCTTCCGAGAATGATCCGAAGCGTTGCGGTTGTTATTTTCTATGCACCTTCGCTTGCAGGTACATGTTATACGATCTTCTCCATCTTCTTCAAGGGAGATCAGTACGGATATGTTAATGCATTCCTTATCGAGTGGGGTATCGTAGAACAGCCTATCCTGTTCTTCATCAACCCGACATACATGCTTCCGATCTGTATGATCGTTATCATCTGGATGAGTATGGGTACCGGCTTCCTTTCGTTCGTTGCCGGTCTGCAGGGTGTCGATCCCGCCCAGCTCGAAGCCGGATGTATCGACGGTGTTAAGAACCGCTGGCAGGAACTTTGGTATATCACCCTTCCTTCCATGAAGCCGATGCTTATCTTCGGTGCGGTTATGACCATTACTTCTTCATTCAACGTATGTGACGTAACCATGGCACTGTGCGGTTATCCCAGTACCGATTATGCCGCAAGAACGATAGTTACCCACCTGTTCGACTATGGTACATCAAGATTTGAAATGGGTTATGCCTGCGCGATCGCAACATTGCTGTTCCTTATCATGATCGTGTGCAACAAGGCCATCCAGAGCCTGATCAGAAGAGTAGGTACCTGATACGCATTTCATGAATTGAAGCAACTGATATATAGAATACGGAGAAAGATACGATGAGTAAGGACAAGAAGAAAAAAGAAGCGGTTGTAAAAGAATATCATAAACCATTGATTCGAAGAAGAAAGCCCAATCGTTCGGTCGGCGGCGATATCGCAATGTATGTTTTCCTCGCTGCGGTTGCGTTTGTCATGGCATTCCCGATCGTATTTGCCGTTGCGAACGCTTTGAAACCACTTGATGAGCTGTTCAAGAATCCTCCCAGGATCCTTGCGCTCCATCCGACACTGAACAATTTCTCCGATCTGTTCGTAACGATGGGTAAATCATGGGTTACCTTCACAAGATACCTGTTTAATACCATTTTTATTACGGCAGTCGGAACGATAGGCCACCTGCTTATCGCTTCAATGGGCGCATTCGTACTTGCAAAGTACGAATTCCCGGGTTCGCGTGGATTCTTCAAACTTGTAACCACGGCGATCATGTTCACCGGTTATGTTACACAGATCCCCAACTACATTTTGCTGAGTAAGCTGGGTTGGATAGATACCTACTGGGCTGTCATCATTCCCGCGTTCGCATCTCCGATGGGTCTCTTCCTTATGAAACAGTTCATGGAAGGACTTCCGATGTCACTTGTAGAGGCTGCCAAGATCGACGGCGCTAACGAGTGGAAGGTATTTACGAACATTGTTATGCCGAACGTTAAGCCCGCATGGATGACACTTATCATCTTCTCGGTACAGGGACTGTGGAACAACAGGGCATCGAACGTTATCTTCTCCGAAGAGAAGAAGACACTTCCCTTCGCAATGCAGCAGATACAGGGCGGTGGTATTGCAAGAACCGGTCAGGGTGCTGCGGTTCTGGTAGTTTTGATGATCGTTCCCATTGCTTTGTTTGTTTTCTCTGAGACACAGATTCTTGAAACAATGGCAAGTTCAGGTATGAAAGACTGAAAATTTATCCTGAGGTATGGAGATACATATGAAAAAGAATTTGGTAAGATTCGTCGCGGTATTTTTAGCACTGGTTCTTGCGTGCGCTCCGGTAAGTGCTTTGGCTGAGGCCAGTTATACCTACGTATATGATTTCTGGGGAGAGTATCAGGAATGTCCTGACGCTTACAATGTAAGCGCGGTTATCACTTCTGCCGATCTGGGGCTTGAGAAACCGATAAAGAATCCGCAGGGTTTATATGCTCACGGCAATTCACTTTATCTGGTCGATACCGGTAATAACCGTATTATCGAGCTCAATCGTGTTTCGGTCGAGAAACTGGAAGTAGTAAGGATAATCGAAGGCTTCAACGGAGGCCCGGAGCCTCATACATTCAATTCTCCGATGGATATCGCCATATCGGAAGATGGAAATATCTTCATTACCGATATGAACAATTCCCGTATCCTGAAGCTGGACAAGGATCTCAATTACATAATGGAATTCACCAAGCCTAATGATCCTACATTGGATGAGAATCTTACCTATACACCTTCCAAGATAGTAGTAGACACTGCCGAACGTGTTTACTGTGTTGCGGCAGGTATCAACAAGGGTCTTATCAAATATGAGCCGGACGGAATTTTCTCCGGATTTGTAGGTGCTACTCCTGTTACATACGATTTCTGGGACTATATGTGGAAGCATTTCTTTGCGTCACAGGAACAGCGTGCCCAGATGGTTAACTTCGTTCCTACCGAATATGATAACTGCTTCATCGATAAAGAAGGTTTCATTTACGTATGCCGTGACGGTGTGCTTGAGAGCGATCTGATGAGCGGTTCCGCGGTTATCAGAAAGCTGAACCTGCTTGGCAGCGACATTCTTGTAAGAAACGGATATGATGAAGTTCCTGTTATCGGAGATATCTTCTTCGGCAACGGAGGTGGTAAGACCGGTCCTTCTCAGTTGATCGATATCACGGTTTTCGATAATGATATTTATTGTGCCCTTGATAAGAACCGAGGCAGGATCTTTGCTTACGACGAGCAGGGCAGGCTGGTATTCGCGTTCGGCGGAAACGGCGGTATGGAAGGATACTTCAAGAAACCTTCTTCGATCGAGCATATCGGATATGACCTGTATGTTACCGACGAGTTGTTCAACACGATAACGGTTTTCACAACCACAGATTTTGGTAAGAATATCTATCAGGCAGTAGATGCATTTGATCTGGGTCTGTATGATGAAGCCGGTGATTGCTGGCAGAAGGTAATGGATGTCGACGGCAACTATTATCTTGCATATATCGGAATCGGACGTGCACTGCTCCGTCAGAAGAAATACAAAGAGTCGATGGAGTATTTCAAGCTGAAATATGACGGAGACAACTATTCGAAGGCATTCAAACAGTATCGTAAGGAATGGGTTGAAAGCAATCTTCTGTGGGTAATACTTATTTTGGTTGCACTGTTCCTGATACCGGGCATTATAAAATTCATCAAGCGTGCGAAGCATGAGGTTAATACCGCAGAATATTTCCACTGAGACAAGAGGTTAGCGTTATGAATATTCCTTTTATTAAGAAAGACAAGCTCGATAAGTATTGGGATTCGCTGAAATTCGCATTCTATTGCATGAGCCATCCTATGGACGGTTACTGGGATCTGACTCATGAGAAGCGCGGTACTTATGCTGCAGCCAATACGATACTGATCGTAACGATCCTGGTCCGTCTGATGTCACTGAAGTATACGGGTTTCCTGATCCAGGTTGTTAACTGGGAAAGGATCAATATCTTCCTGTATATTGCAAGTATCGTGTTCCCTCTTGGGTTGTTCGTAGTCGGCAACTGGGCACTTACTACACTGTTTGACGGTAAGGGCAGACTGGGGCAGGTATATATGGCAACCTGCTATGCGATCCTTCCCTATTCGGTTATCCAGGTTCCGATCGTAATCCTCAGTAATGTTGTTACGGTGGAAGAATCTCAGTTCTACTTTACATTGAGCACGATCGCACTTGTATATTGCGGACTGCTTATCATAGTTGCGATGGGTCAGATCCATGAATATTCGGGCGCCAAGAACCTTCTGTTCATGGTAGCTTCGCTGGTAGCAATGCTGATCATCATATTCATCCTGATGCTGTTCTTCAGTATGATCTCTCAGGGTGTTGCGTACTTCGTTTCATTAGGCAAGGAACTTCTGTTCCGACTGTAAGCGGCTGTAGGCGTGATAAATTTCTGATAAATAATTAATTTGGAGCTATTATGAGTAGAAAAGTTAGTGCTGAAGTCAAAAAAGAAAGAGTGAACGCGATCAAGAAGACTCTTAAGAGTATGATCTTCCCTACTGTGTTCCTGGCGCTGATCGCCGTCGGTATATTTTTGATCATCAAACTGGGACAGCCGGTAGAAGACGAACCTCAGATGGTACCGGATAAATATGACGGTTCATATGATCCGATCACACTTGAGAACGATAAGCTGATCTTTACTTTATATCCTGAAACAACAGATTTTACCGTAACCGTTAAGGAAACCGGCAAGGTTTGGTATTCTACAGCTCAGGATGCAGACAGTGATACTATAGCGCTGTCGGGTGAGAAGGATAAGCTTAAATCGGATCTTCTGATCTCGTACAAAGTTGAGACCGGTAGCGAAACAACTCTCAATTCCTATGATTATTCAGCCACTCGTGGCATCTATAACATAGAATCAGACAGTAATTCGATCACGATCCATTATTCGATAGGCGATATCGACCGAGAGTATCGTATTCCTCCGGTACTTACCGAAGCTAAGTACAAGGAAATACTGAAGGATCTTGATTTTAACCAGCAGATAGACTTGAAGGGCTGCTTCCCCAAGAAAGATATCAAGAAGATCAAGGATGAAGATGAAAAGGCAGCTTTGATCGAGAAGTTCCCTTCTATCGAAAATGAAGTACTGTATGTAGCTACATTCAGTAACTCAAACGTTAAGCAGACTATTGAAAAGCTCTTCTATGAGATCGGATTCACCGATGAAGAACTTGAAGAGTGCAAAGCTCTTGCCAACCTTGATAATACCAGTGATAAGCCGATATTCAAAGCCAGTGTTACTTACAGACTTGAAGGTTCGGATCTGGTTGTAGACGTTCCCATGAGCAGTCTTGACAGCCCTCATTCATACAGGATCACTACACTTTCCCTGCTTCCTTATATGGGAGCAGGCGGCAAGGTGGAAGACGGATTCCTTCTTATTCCCGAGGGCGGAGGAGCGATCCTCAGATTCAACAACGGGAAGAAAGATCAGAACAACTATTATGCTAATATGTACGGTCGTGACATTTGTCTGAAGAAAGACGATCTTGTACATGACACCCGTGTTTATTATAATCTGTTCGGTATTTCTGAAGGAAACAATTCATTCCTGTGCATTCTTGAAAATGGTGCTTCATATGCATCGATTCAGGCGGATACAAGCGGAAGGCTGAACAATTACAATTATGTTAACGCGGTCTACACGATCAAAGCATATGAGAAATATGATATTCCCAATGCGACGAGCGACCTGTTCGGATTCAACGAGAATCTTCCCGAGGACGAACACCTGACACAGAGATACAGATTCGTCAATTCCGGAAGTTATGTAGATATGGCCAAAGAATATGGCAACTACATGAAGGAAAAGTATGGTAATTACCTGACACTCAACGATGATACTTCTGCTCCTGTAGTCTTCGATGTAGTCGGAGCTGCTGATAAAGTAAGACAGATCATGGGAATACCGGTATCAAGACCGCTTCCTCTCACGACTTTCTCACAGGCTGAAGAAATCCTGAAGGATCTGAAAGCAAGCAATATCGATAATGCTTCGGTAAGACTTTCCGGATGGTGTAACGGAGGTGTTAACCAGAGAGTTCTTTCGAAGACCAAGGTATTGTCGAAACTGGGCGGTAAGAAGGGCTTGAACAGACTGACCAAGACCGCTCAGGAACTTGGATATGATCTGTATCTGAACGGAATTACCCAGTATGCATATGACAGTGACATTTTTGACGGATTCTTCTCTTATACCGATGCTGCAAAGGTTATCAGTAAACAGAGAGCCGAGCTTCATGTTTTCAGTGCCGTAACATATGCATTGCGCGAGGGTACCGACAGCTACTATCTGCTCCATCCCGATAAGATCTACAAGATGATGGACAACCTGAAAGCAGCGGCTGATAAGTACAACGCCAATGTTGCATACGAAGACGTCGGAATCGATCTTTCATCCGATTTCTATCGTAAGAAACCGGTAAGCCGTGAACAGAGCATGGTCGATCAGACAGAGAAGCTTAAGACAGTGAAGGATTCCGGTACCAAGCAGATGATCAACATGGGTAACATTTATGCGGCACCTTATGTTGACATGATCGTTGAGTCGGATCTTGCCGGAACCAAATATACTATCCTGGATGAGCATGTACCTTTCCTTGAACTCGCACTTCACGGTTATATCAACTATACAGGCGAGCCGCTGAACATCAGCGGAAACTACGAGGAAGAACTCCTGACTTCGGCAGAATACGGCGCAGGCCTTATGTTCACGATCATGAACGAAAGTCCTTTCACTTTACAGGATACGCTGTATACGATGTATTACGGATGTGATTATTCGAACTGGAAAGACAGGATCAAGGCCACTTATGAGAAGTACAACCGTGAGCTTGGCCATATATTCAATCAGGAAATGGTCGATCACGATAAGCTCACTGATGAAGTATCCTGTACCGTATACAAGGATGGAACCAAGGTATACGTTAACTACAGCTACGAAGATTACACCGCTCCGGATGGGACGGTGATCCCCGCAAGGGACTATAAGGCAGTTCGTTAATTTAATTATAGCTCAAAAGAAAGGGCATTAATTGATATGAAGAATCAAAATGTCACGGCAGAGGAAGTAAAAAGCCGTAAAAAACGCAAAAAGGGAAAATATGACGGACTTATGCGCCATAGAGCGATAGCGGGTTATATGTTCATCCTTCCGTTTATACTCGGTTTCCTGCTGCTCATGGTCAAACCCCTTATTCACTCATTATACATGAGTTTCTGCAATGTTACGCTTGAACCGGGATCGGTCAGCTACAGCTGGATCGGTACTGAGAATATCAGATATATTTTCAGGGTCGATGCCGATTATACCAGAATGCTTACCGAAGACTTCACAAAGATGGTAATATATACCTTTGCGATCATAGTATTCAGTTTCTTCGTTTCGCTGATCCTGAATCAGGAGTTCAAAGGCAGGGCTCTGGTCCGTGCGATCTTCTTCATGCCGGTTATCCTTTCATCGGGTGTTATGCTCAACCTTGAATCCAATAACCAGTATATGTCGATCATCCAGGACACGATCGAGGAGACAACAACCGGTGTAAGTGTCACCGCAGCACTCGAGTCCATACTGAGGACCGCGGGTGTCGGCGTAAGAGCATATGAGACGGTATTTGAGATCATCGATAATATTTATGATATCGCGATGGCTTCGGGTATCCAGATCATCATATTCCTTTCGGGACTCCAGACCATTTCCTCAAGTTTGTACGAAGCCGCAAGTATCGACGGCTGTACAAAGTGGGAGAGCCTGTGGAAGGTTACTTTCCCGATGGTAAGCTCGCTGTTCCTGGTTAACTGGATATATACGGTAGTTGACTTCTGTATGCGTTCGGATACACAGGTTATGACCAAGATACAGACAGAGATGGTCGATAAACAAAGTTACGGTGTCGCGTCGGCGATGTCCTGGGCGTATTTCCTAGTCGTGATCGCGTTTATCGGTTTGACTTCATTCTTCATATCAAAGGTGGTGTACTACAGTGACGAAAGATAAGGCAAAAAAGAATTCAGTTGAAATAGCTGCTGCCCGTGAAGGTGCTGTTGTACAGAGAACCTTTTGGGAGAGAAACAAGCTGACCCACGGTTACCTGCTTCAGAAAAAGATCGGTGGTGTGGGTATCAGCATCGTAAGAGCTATACTGTTGTTTGGTCTGTGCTTCCTGATCCTTCAGCCGGTTCTGAATAAGATCTCGGTAAGCTTCATGACCGAGGACGATGTTTACAACCCGATCGTTATTTCGATCCCGCTGCATCCGACTGTTGAAAATTACCAGATCGCAGCAACGATCATGGAATATGCCAAGGGCGTTACCACATCCCTGATAGTTTCCGTACTTGCAGCGGTTATACAGGTTTCGATGGCTACACTTGTAGGATATGGTTTCGCCAGATTCAGATTCCCGCTCAAGAAGATGTGGTTTGCATTCGTAATGCTGCTCATCATGGTTCCGCCTCAGACGGTATCAACTTCACTGCATCTTCATTTCAGCAGGTTCGACTTCCTGGGGATAATCAAGTTGATCACCGGTACGACGCTGAATTTAAGATCGTCGCCGATACCTTATATCCTGATGAGTCTGGGCTGCATGGGTCTGAAGAACGGTCTGTATATATACCTCGTACGTCAGTATTTCCGCAATATTCCTGTTGACCTTGAAGAGGCTGCATATATTGACGGATGCGGAACGGTCAAGACATTCTTCAAGATCATGCTTCCGCAGGCAAGACCCATCATCACATCATGCTTCCTGTTTGCTTTCGTATGGCAGTGGACCGACGGATTCTATTCGCGTCTGTTCCTCAGTAACTTTACACTTGTCAGCACGAGCCTTTCAAACATCGTAGCGAGTCTCGGTGTATATGTAGCAAGAGTGCAGAGCGGTTCGTCCAATGCTCAGGCATCCATTTCACCTCTGCGATCGAACCAGATACTTTCTACCGGTACCATGCTGATCCTTGCGCCTGTCCTTGTACTTTATATGTTCGCTCAGAGACAGTTCGTAGAGAGCCTTGCAAGCACAGGTATCAAGATGTGAATAAATTGTGAATAAATTTTTAAAGTTATATTTGCATTTTAGTTTGTAATGTATTATAATTACTTGTATCTAAATCGCATAGCGCGCATGTCTCCCGGAAAGCAACACTTGGACATACGGCGTGACGATTTAAATAAATTGGCACATGCCACCACTTTTATAAGGAGGAAGAAATGAAAAAAAGAAATTTGCAAAGAATCTTTGCCGCATTTATGGCAACTGCAATGGCAGTAACAGCAGCCGGCTGTTCATCGGGCGGAGGAGACACAAAACCTACTGATACTCCCGCTACTACCGATACTCCCGCTACTACTACCGCTCCTGCAACAACAACGGCTCCGGACAACGGGGGAGAGACAACACCTGAGCCTACAGCTACCGTTAACATTCCTGCAGACGAGTTCTACGCAGTACTGAATGATGAAGGTATCTATGTTGACCAGAACGGCAATAAGATCGACCTTGGCGGAATCCATGTTACAATCCGTGACTGGTTCTCCAATGGTAGAAAAGATCCCGATCAGCAGAACGAGTACGATCAGGCTCAGTATGCTTACTGGGATGAGATGGAAGAGCTTTACAATTTCACATTTGAGAAGAAGACCATCGGTGACTGGGGAACCGTTCCCGGCGATTTCGTAGCTTATGCTACCGCTCCCGATGACGGTGAGTACTATGCATTCACCCTTCGTGATGATGCAGCTGTAACATCAGCTATGGCTAATGGTCTTATGTATGACCTTTCAACACTTCATGCACTTGATTTCTCAGAGAAGAAGTTCACAGACAACATGTTGCATGATGCTTATGGCAAGAACGGCCACATCTATTGTATGTATGCCGGCTATCCTGAGCCTCGTACAGGTGTTTACATGAACAAGAAGGTTCTGAAGGATGCCAACATCGACTTCAACGAGATCTATGATCTTCAGAAGAACGATCAGTGGACATGGGAGAAGTTCGAAGAGTACTGCGCTAAGATCCAGCGTGATACCGACGCAGACGGTGTTGATGATGTATTCGCTATCTGCTGTAACGAAGGTGCTATCATCGCTACTGCTGTAGCTTCTAACGGTGGCAAACTCGTTGGTAAGGATAGCAGCGGATATACCTACAATGTAGAAGACGCTAACACCCTTGAAGCTCTTAACTGGATCCGTAACCTCTTTATTACCTACGACCGTCATCCCAACAAGCCTGAGGATGCACAGTGGAACTACTATCAGGACGAGTTCAAGAGTGGTACCGTTGCATTCCTTCTTGAGGATGAGTATGCAGGTATGGGTACATGGAACTATCTCTATGGCGTAGACTTCGAGTATGGTTTCGTTATGTTCCCGAAGGGACCCCAGGGCAAGCTGATCAACTGCTGGTCTAACAACCCTGTATGTATCCCTACCAACTACAGCAAGATGAAGGCTGGTCAGATCGCATTCGTATGGAATCTTGTTACAGATCCCGTTCCGGATTGGGAAGACTACAACGCAGTACTTGTTGATGCAAGACTTAACGGTAACTTCGATGACAGAGCTAAGAATGAGACCATTCCTATGATGGTTACCAGCGAGCATGGTACCGTAACATATCATGGTATTGTTCCGGATCTTGATGTTACTCAGCTTCTGTGGCACATCAATGAGAACGAAGACCTTTCAGCAGTTATCGAAGGTTTCCGTGATCAGTGGAAAGAAATCATCAGCAAAGCTAACCAATAATTTTCAGATAACTTAATTTTCAAACGGATGGTGTTTTCCGGGCACCATCCGTTTTCTCTTGTCTAAACCTGTTTTGATTATATTTACAATAACAATACGGCCACAATACCGGAAAGGTTTATTGTTGAACTATTCTCTAAAAATTGTTATAATGATTGCAATGTTAATTTAGGAGGTTTTTATGACCGTAATTGCCAAAAATCCGATCCTTCCCGGTTTCTATCCGGACCCCTCGATATGTGCGGTGGGAGATGACTTTTTCCTGGTCAACTCATCGTTTTCATATTTTCCCGGACTTCCGATAATGCACAGCAAAGATCTTGCACACTGGGAACAGATCGGTAATGTTATGACCAGAGCAAGCCAGCTGCCCCTGCCGCTTGAACATGCCGGGGTTTCACGGGGACTGTTTGCGCCCACGATCAGATATAATAAGGGAACATATTATGTTATTTGTACCAATGTATGTTCTCCGGTCGGCAATTTTGTCGTAACTACCGAGGATCCTTACGGCGAATGGTCGGAACCTCATTATATCGAGGGAGCCGACGGGATCGATCCGTCATTGTTTTTTGATGATGACGGTAAATGCTATTATATTGGAACACATCCCAATCCCGAAGGATGCAAATATGACGGGGATTGGTACATATATATTCAGGAATTTGATATCAAGACTTTTTCTCTGGTCGGCGAAAAACATGATGTATGGAACGGTGCTATGAAAGGCGTTCATTGGCCCGAAGGACCGCATCTGTACAGAGTGGGCGATTACTATTATCTGCTTCATGCGGAAGGCGGGACCGGTCCGGACCATGCTGTATGCATAGCAAGGAGTAAAAAAGTATTCGGACCTTATGAGAATGATTTTGTAAATCCCATTTTCACTCACAGACATTTAGGACAGCGTTATCCGATCCAGTATGTGGGCCATGCCGACATGTTCAAGACATCGAAGGGTGACTGGTACATGGTATTGCTTGCCGTAAGGCGGCTTAAAGGCTATACGACCCTTGGAAGGGAGACTTTCCTTGCCAGGGTTGTATGGGAGAATGACTGGCCGCTGGTCAACGCGGGAATAGGCGTACTTACACATGAACTGATCATCGATCTGCCGGAGTACGAGACCGAATATGCACAGAACGCATTGCCCGGAGTCGGAAAGAGTTATGATTTTACCAACATGTCGAGGATAGGTTCCGAGTTTATCTCCGTGCGTAATCCCGACGATGATATGATCAAGCTCGTTCCGGGAAGAGGATTGATGCTGAAGTGCGAGAAGGGACCCATCGCGGAGAAGAAGAAGATCTCATTCCTGGCTCTCAGACAGGATAACCACTCATTTGAAGCGAGCGTCATACTGAATGCCGACAATCTGTATACCGGCGCCTCGGCAGGACTTATGCTGTTCCAGAATGAGAAATATCATCTCAGGATCGAGATATCTAACGGAATCTGCTATGTAGTACGTGCCAGCGGGGAAACAGAACAGATGCTTGTGGCGGAAAGATTCAATGCCACTTATGTTGTACTGCTGCTGGGTGTGACAGGGTTGTCAGCAACGGTATTGATGCGTGCGGGCGGAGATATCAAGCCCCTGATCAAAAATATCGATATATCATCACTTTCTACCGAGGTTGCCGGAGGTTTTGTAGGCTGTACCGTCGGAATGTTCGCCAAGGACCTGAATGAGGACCGCGAACAGCCGGAATATGCCTGCTTCAAGACATTCTCCTACAATCAGCTGGTACCGGAGAAGAGAGAAGAGCAGGAGAAGAGTAATTAGCTTCTCATAAGAGGTATATGAAACAATAAAAACGGAGGAATATATAGTGTCAGATCAACAAACCAACAATAACAACAATCTCCCGGTAAGGTTTCACCTGCCCGGTCTGAGACAGAACTACCCGTTGAATATGTTCTGGATCAGTATGCTCAAGACCCATCCCGAGTTCTTTCGCGATAATGTCGAAATAGGTTCGGTATTCGGCTGCTTCCCGATATCATTGTGGAACGGCGGAAGATTTATCGCAAATGACCAGTGTGACAGACAGTATATAACAGGTGTCGTTAAGGCGCTGAATGATGCGGGAGTACCGGTCAGATATACATTTACTAATCCGCTTATCACAGAGGCGGACTTGGACGATCCTTACTGTAATTTCTGTATGCAGGTCGGTGATAACGGAATGAACGAGGTTATGATCTTCTCGCCCATTCTCGAACAGTATATACGTGACAAGTATCCTTCTTACAAGCTGAACAGTTCGACATGCAAGGAGATCAAGAGTGTTGACGAGATCAACGCCGAAATGGAAAAGGACTATAAGTATGTCGTCCTGGATTATAACCTGAATAATAAATGGGATATCATAGACCAGCTGAACAAGCCGGAAATGCTGGAAGTTCTGATCAATTGTCTTTGTGTACCCAATTGTCCGAGACGTGGCGCACATTACCGCAATATGGCCAATGACGGAAGGATCGTTCTGGAGAACCGTAAGCTTCCGCCCGACAAGCAGAAGCCGATCGAACCCTGGTACTGCGAATACGGAGATCACGGCGGAATATACAGGATCAAGGATTATCCTACTTTCGTTCCTGTAGAGGCTATCTGGGATGAATATATTCCGCGCGGTATCAACAATTTTAAGATCGAAGGCCGTACGGCCAACATGTTCTCACTGATCGAGACTTACGGATACTTTATGTTAAGACCCGAGAAGATGATCGAGGCGAGACTGCTCCTGCTCCGTAATCTTGAGGAAGCCCACATAGTTCAGATCAATCGTCCGCGTCCGAGACCGTTCGAATAAATCACACAGGGAGAGAATAAAACAGGAGAGAGATACATGAGAGAAGTATACTGGCATCTGCCCGGTTTATGCACGTTATTTCCCTTTCATCAGATCCTTCTGAAAATGATGAAGGAAGAGCCCTACCGTTTTCGCGAAGGATACCGCATCGGCAGTATTTACGGAACTTTTCCCGGAGCGATATGGAACGGAGGAAGGGCTGTCTTCGGGATGATGACCCGCAAAGACATCAAAGCCGTGATCGACTCATTCAATTCTTATGGTATACCGGTCCGCTTTACGTGGACGAATCCGATGCTGGAAGAGAAACATGTTTATGATACATACTGCAATGTGATCATGGAGCTAGCTTCGGGCAAGGATAAGGATGGCAACGATACATCGGTCAACGTGAAAGCAAGCAACAATATCGGAATAGCAAAGGACGGCAAGGTTGCCAATCAGGCTCTGGTTAATTCACCGGTACTCGAGAAATATCTGCGTGAGAATTATCCCGGATTTGAATATCTGTCATCGACTACGAAGCGCATCAAGGGGATCGACGGGGTCAGAGAGGAACTGGCAAAAGATTATAAGCTTGTAGTACTTGATTATGATCTTAATCACAATGAAGAAGTCCTTTCGGCGCTGGAACCTGACGCGGACAGGATAGAGCTGCTGGTGGATGAAATATGTTATCCCGAGTGCCCGAAACGAAAGGACCATTATGCCGACGAAGGTTTGAGACAATTGACATTTGACAAGGAAACTCCTTTTCCCTGCCCGAATATCAAGACGACACCTTCATTTGCCGAAGCGATGAAACGTCCGGCATTTATCGGAAATGATACGATCGGGAGTTATATTGACCGAGGATATGTGAACTTTAAGCTGGTAGGCCGCGGCCTGCCGCCTCAGATGCTTATCGATTCGTATGTTTATTATCTTGCAAAAGAAGAAGAGCGTGACAACGTAAGGCGCCGCCTTGAAGCTCCGCTCAGGAAGAGATGAAAGGTAAGCTAAAAGGTTAAGGTCCCAAGGGCGATCCGGGATGGTCGCTGATGTGAACCTGTGAAATAAAAAGATAAAAAACGGGGTTAGTGGTTCAATAATTTGAACTGCTAACCCCGTACTATTTTATTTACATCAGATCGTTTACGGAATCTTGTAATGCGGGTTCTCAAGTTTTTTCTCGAATTTGGAAACCGGTAAGGGTTCGTCAAATACGAAACCCTGGGCAAAATAGCAACGGCAGTTTCTTAAGGTTTCTATCTGCTTGGCTGTTTCAATGCCTACGGTAATGCATTCGATACCGAGATCCCTAGCCATGGCTACAACATTGCTGTATATAAGGCTTCTGGTACTGTTCTTCTTATCGGTGTCGAGAGGCAGGAATGATCTGTCGATCTTCAGGACATTCCAGGGAATCTCACGTATAAGGTTGAGTGACGAATAACCCTTGCCGAAATCATCCACAGCCGTATAAACTCCTTCTTCCTGAAGGCTGGCTACAAGCTTTTTGAGATTATTGAAACCGAAATCAGTTGAGGGTTCCATCATCTCAATTTCTATATACCGGTGAGGAACTTCATGCTTATCGATGATCTCCATGATATGATCGATCAGATCGGCATCAACAAGATGTTTGCGCGAAAGATTGACCGATATCTTGATCGCTTTACGCCCTTCAACAAGCCACCTGCGAATATCGCGGCACACCATGTCAAGCATATAATAATCCAAACGGCATATTTCCAGGCTTTGTTCAAGCTGTGGGATGAATTCCTCGGGCATGATCACTTTGCCGTCACAGAACCAGCGGCAGAGGGCTTCTGCACCGATGATATTGCCGGTACGGATATCGATCTTGGGCTGATAGAAGACACGGAATTCGCCTTTGTCGATCGCATTGGACATTTTATCGAGGAATTGTACGTTGCGTGCCGTAATATCGGAAAAATCTTCTTCGTAAAAGAGAGTGAGAGTCTTCTCATTCTGTCTGGCCATCATAGCTGTTGAAACGATCTTTTCCATGATGACATTGTGATTTTTGTATACATAACCCTCGGGTATGCGGAAGAAACCCGCATTTGCCGAAAGCAGAACACGCTTATCCTTTTTCTTGTCATATGAAACAGGCATGCCCGAAAGCGCGTCTATGATCTTCTTGGTACGTTCATTTCTGAATACAAGGACAAAATTGTCGCTGCCCATGCGGCAGACTACACTGTCATAGCCCGCCAGCGATGAGATAAGACTGATATAGTTCTTCATCGCGACATCGGCCTTTTCACGGCCTATTTCCTGATTGATAAGGGTAAAATTCTTGAGATTGAAGCATCCTGCGGTATAGCCGTACAAACCGCCGTTCTCGTTTGCTTTCTCCAGAAATCTCTTGAAAGATCGCAAATTCGGATATCCGCTTTCGTCGTAGAAACCCAGCTGTTCGACTGCGTTCTGGAGCCTGTTGCGGCTTATGAAACTGAGCATAGCACGGGTCAGGATATCGAGACTTGCCAGTTCATCCTCGGGAAGGGGAGCTTCGTCCTTGGCTGCGTACAGTGTGGCTTTGACTACAGCCATGGTCTTGGTGACAAACCTTTTACGCAGGATCACTTTGCTGTCCTTCTCTTTATCGAGGTCGACAACGATCTCGCCATCACCAATCTTTTCCTGACTGACGGTCTTGTAGAATTCGGTAACGATCTTGGAAATGCGGAATAGATCCGCTATTTCCGACAAAACACCGATATATTGATCGTGAGCGAAATTTTCCGGATCCGTCATGGAATCCGTCATTTTCTCAAGCAGCCGGTAATAGATCTCTTCTCTCTTCTTATCCATGCTGGTTGTCCTTTCTGTGAAAGTGATATGTTATATCTTCAGCCAGTATTGATGTTACAGTACGTAAGGTGTTACCTGATATACATAATAATTAAGCCAGTTGGAGTACATGGTGTTGCAATGCGCACGCCACGTGAGGATGGGTTTGTTGTCGGGATCATTGTCCGGATAATAGTTCTTCGGGATATCGATATCAAGACCTTTATCCCGGTCACGGTGAAATTCCGTATCAAGCGTCATGCGGTCATATTCGAGATGCCCGAAAACGAAGATCTGACGGCCTTCCTTCGCAATGGCGATACAAATGCCAGCTTCCTTGGAATCCGCGAGTACCGTAAGTTCGGGATGATTACGCACGAGTTCGGGATCGACGGTAGTGTGCCTGCTGTGCGGAACATAGAAGACATCGTCAAAACCGCGGACGAGCGGTTCCTTACGTTTGTGAACCTTATGCTCGAACACACCGAACATCTTCTTGGGCAAAGGCTGTTTATTGATCCCATAATGGTAATAGATACCTGCCTGAGCACCCCAGCATATATGAAGGGTTGAAGTGACGTTCGTTTTGGACCACTCCATAACGTGGCAGAGTTCATCCCAGTAAGCGACCTCTTCAAAATCGAGCTGTTCGACCGGAGCACCGGTAATGATAAGACCGTCAAATTTATGCTGCATCATCTCGTCCGTGGTAACATAGAACTGGTCGAGATGGCTTTTGGCGGTATTCTTGCCGACGTAAGAAGCTGTTGTCACAAATGTGAGGTTGACCTGCAGCGGGGTATTGGAAAGAGACCGCAGCATCTGGACCTCGGTAGCTTCTTTCAAAGGCATCAGATTGAGGATGGCGATCTCAAGAGGACGTATGTCCTGCGACATGGCGCGGTTTTCGTCCATCGTAAATATATTTTCTTCCTCGATGATCTTCTTGGCCGGAAGATCATTTGATACCCTGATCGGCATTGCCCGGTTCCTCCTGACAGATTACTTAAAACAGTATTGTTATCTGAATAGTATACCATAAAATGAGTAGTTTCGCAACATTAAAAAACCGGGCTTGTTAAAGCCCGGCATAATAACTTTCCATTGCGGGTCGTGCCGCAACGTAATATTTTTCAAGTTTTTTATCGAAATGTTTTCCCATGCTCTCCATTATGATCTTATCTGCATTTTCGAAGGACATCGCATCCTTGTAAACACGCTTGCTGACAAGAGCGTCATATACATCGGCGATCGCCATGATACGGGCTTCGATCGGGATTGCTTCTCCCTTGAGCCCTTCGGGATAACCCGAACCGTCCCAGCGCTCGTGATGATAGTGGGCTACGTTTTCAGCAATGATATGGAAATCGAGATCCTCGGTTCCTTCGAGGACTTCATGTACGATCCTTGCTCCCTCGGCGGCGTGAGCCTTCATCTTTTCAAATTCTTCGGGCTCAAAACGTCCGGGCTTACGCAGGATCGCGTCATCTACCGCTATTTTACCAAGATCGTGCATTGGCGCCGCTTTGATGATATTCTTGCAGAACTCTTCGGAAAGACCGAGAGAATCATCCTTCATGATCTCATCCATCAGCATTCGTACAACATCGCTTGTACGCTTGATATGTCCGCCGGTGGAATTGTCGCGGCTTTCAACCATGGTCGCCAGGCTTACGATAAGGCGATCATGCATTTCGACAATATTGGCGGTCTTTTCTTCGACCTGAGTTTGCAGATCACGGTTGTAGTTGTCAAGCAGTGCGATATAGTTCTGATTGGCCGTGTCATCGGTGATAAAAAGCTGATATCCGCGTTTTTGATTACCGCCATACAGATGGTTCACGTCGACAAGATATGTCTTGTCACCCGACTTGTAATAGTTCTTGTCGTCATTTTCATCATTTTTGAACTTCTCGATCCAGGGAAGGAATAATCCCTGAAGCTTCTTGCTGGTTATAATTTCGTCGACCGTCAGGCCCTTAAGTTCCGGAAAGATCTTGTTGGCGGTTTCGTTACTGCCCAGAAAACGACATTTGAAATCAAAAGATACAAATCCGGTATTGCCTGCTTCGATCAGCGAGTCGATGCTGGTGTCGGTGATATCGTACAGACACAGACGGTGTATTATGATCAGATACATTATCTGTGCAAAAATATATGAGACCGGAACAAAATCAACCACATTCGTGACAAGTTTCCCGACGAAGAAGGTGAACAAGCACAGGAATTCCGGGAGCGCAAGCTGAAACAGAAGTTTTGATGATACATCCAGCTTCACGAAAAAAGAATAGCAGATAACAACAAGTGACACCAAAAAGTATAACAGCAGCAGGATATTGAACAGGTCGTGCGCAATACCGTATTCCTTGTCGATGATATATCCGGCGTCATTTCGTATGACAAATTTGCAGCCTTTGTAGAACAGATCATTGTTCCCTATAGTCAATACACAGAAATATAACAATGAGCTGATCGCAAAGAGGAGTGCGGATATCCATTTAGGGATCGTTATCTTACAAAGATTGAAAACACTGAGCATGATGATCGGGATCATAAAGCATCCGCCGATATACGTGACCTTGACTCCGATCAGTGCTGCTTCATCGCTTGTAGCCCTTGATGTGAAGATATATCCCAGGTTGGCGATAGGTATAAAGACGTACAGCAGGGTAATATAAATACTGAAATGCTTACGGCTTATAAAGGAATAAACGATCGACAGCGTCAATGAAATCAAAAATAAGGTGACGTAATAATATGTTACTACCATGAGTTTTTATCCTCCGGATCGATTATCTGAACCTTACTTCGATGTCGCCGGTGCTGGTTTCGATGGATATCGTACCTTTTCCGGTGCCATCATTTGAGTACCTTTTTTCGTACTCATGACGATCATAGTCAATATCTCCTGTACTGGAATTGAGCTTGCAGGAATAGTCCGAAGCGTTTCCGAGAAGTTCCAGTTCACATTCGCCTGTTGAGACATCGATCTTGATATCTTCAACCTTGGTCGAAGTAAGTGTTACATCACTTGTCGAACCGTCTATCTGGATCCGGTTGAATTCAGAACCGATAATATCGATATCGCCGGTAGATGTTTTGGAAACAAGCTTGTCGATAACGGAATCGCTGATGCGTGTTTCACCGGTAGAGGTGGAAATCTCTACACCTGAGGACCTGACACCATTTATGAACATGTCGCCTGTAGATGTGCTGAGAGTCACATCACCGAGGCTTGTCGTGTTTAAAGTAATGTCGCCTGTTGAGGACCCGATCTTTCCGTAGAATGAGAGTCTTACAACATTAACATCACCCGTAGAGGTTGAAATATCGAACTTCTTCTCATCATCAGAAGGAACGGTGATCTTTATATACGGTGACTCACCGGTGTTGAAATTGAAAAAGTCGAAGAAACTCGTCTGTTTGGGAACTTCTATCGTTAATGTATCGCCGTCATCGATCGTGGGGACCATATTTTCCGGAACATAATAGAAAACGGAACATTCATCGGCTCCCTTTTCTATTATAACATCAACGGTGCCGGCTGTAACATTAAGTTTTGAAAAATCACTTACGATCTTTTTTTCTGAAACATAATTATCCGAATTCTTGGAAAAATTGATATGGCCGTCCTTGAAGAAATATGAATAACTCCAGGTTCCTCCCATTGCGGTACCGACGCCGGCGAGAAGAAGACCGCCGACTATAAATAATATAGCTATGATAAGCCAGGTTTTAGCTTTTGTGCTCATTGTAAATCCTCCTTTTTCTGACGTCTTTTTGCGATAGCTTTGTTAAGCAGGGCAGACAGGCCGTGAACGGTAAGAGATGTAAGTTTGGCCGAACCCATAACAAACAATATTCCGAGTCCGATAATGAAAATGCCGCATCCTACACATACGAAAACCTGCCCGACACTTCCCGAGATTATACTCAGAAGTGCAAGTGCTATACCCGCCAGAACCATCGCACATCCGGCAACAAAGAATGACAACAGGATCGAGCCTATGGTAATGATCAGAGCGATAACGATAACAACAAGAGCGATCGAGATCGGAAGAGCGATCGGAGAGGCACAGATACCCAGAATGGTAAGCCAGAGTATCGAACCTGATCCACGCACCGTATTCTTCTCGGTCTGTTCCGAAATCTTACGTTCGGTTGTCTGAGCGATGATCTGTCTTGATACCTCACGGGGCGTGCCTATTCTTGCACATACATCTTCGTCCGGTGCCAATCCGAGATCATCAATGTATTCACTGTAGTATTCAAGTGCATCCTGTGCGTCATCGTCGGTCAGGTGACGCAGGTAATGCTCAAGTTTCTGCATAAATTCCTGTTTGTTCATTGTATGCCTCCTTCTGCATTCCCGGCTGTTCCCTCAGATAGATCCGTACTTTCTGACATGCCGTCCGGTAATTCGGATATTGTATTGTTCTGAGCCTCATGCTCAGAGTGATATAGAGTCAGACTGATCTCATTACCGTCCGCCGTTCCTGAAACGGTTTCTTCCGATAATGTACTTAAAAATCCTTTCTTTTTGTCTGGATTGGGATTGATCAGTTGATCGATCTTGGTTTTGTAGGAATCCCACTCGTTGCGGAAGAAGAGCAGCTGAGCGCTTCCTTCGGTCGTAATACTGTAATATCTTCTGTTACGCCCCTGATATGGCTGATCGTAGGTAGTCAGAAGACCGGATTTCTGAAGCCGGCGTAAAACCGGATATAAAGTCGATTCGGAAATATCAACAACATCCATGACTCTTTGCGTCAGTGTATATCCGTATACATCTTCATTCTCTACGACTCCGAGCACGCAGGCATCCAGAAGAGGAGCTGTTAACTGGTAAGTCATAGTATCGCCTTTCTTATATTAATTAAAAACCATTCTGCTGTAAATACGGATCAGCGCTTTATCCGTACGATCCGCAGAAAATTGATTGATACTCGTTGATGTATTATATGTTACGACATACAATATCATCTAACTGTGCAATATTATATGAGGTATAATATTATTTGTCAATAGGTTTTTTGAAAATTTTTTTATAATGTTAATTAATGATTTGTTAATGGAATATAGTGTGTATTTGAAATATAATAATGAAGAGGTGAAAAGCTGTCATGGCTTTTGACCTGTATATAAGGGGTAATGTATTTTAAGGCAGTAAGAAAGCGAGATTGAAAATGGAAAAATCAAAAGTAGTTGTGGTACGGTGCAAAAATTATGATGAGGCTGATGTTTATAATGCCATGAGGATCGGGATCGAAGCCCTCGGAGGAATAGAACAATTTGTTAAGAAGGAAGACAAGATACTGGTAAAAACCAATTTCCTGAGCACGGCCGACAAAGACAGTGCGATCGTAACACATCCTTCGGTTATAAAGGGTATGCTCCGCATCCTGCAGGAAGAAGGTTATGCGGATGTTTCATTCGGCGACTCACCCGGGCACGGTTCAAGCAGGGCCGCGATCAGCAAGATCGGGATAGATGAAAACAGTTCATTTGGAGCGAAGATCGCGGAGATGAACGAGGAAGTCAAGGTTCATTTTGACGCAGGAAAAACCTGTAAGGACTTTGCATTTACGAAGGAAGTCGTAGAATCCGACGCTATCATCAATCTGTGTAAAATGAAGACCCACGCGCTTGAACGCATTACCGGCGCAGTGAAAAATGTGTACGGCTATATATGCGGACACAACAAGGCAGCAGGACATGCAAAATACCCGAATGACATGATCTTTGCACGAATGCTGTGCGATATACATGCATACAAGACACCACGCCTCAATATTATGGACGGGATCATCGCAATGGAAGGCAACGGTCCCGCTTCGGGCAAACCTACTCCGATGAGAGTGCTGCTGTTTTCGGCCGATCCGGTGGCCCTCGATTCCGTATTCTGTTATCTTGTTGACCTTGATCCGGAACTGGTACCTACCTGTTCTCAGGGCGAAGTACTTAAGATAGGAACAGATAGAGAAGAAAACATCGAGATCATTGTGGCCAAAGCTTTCGAAGAAGAGGATAAAGAAGGTGAGGCCAAAGAACGCAAGATAAAAAAGCGCGTGGTCACACGCAGTGAACTCCTTGAGAAGTACGGCAATCCGAAGTTCGATGTTCCCCGCAAGAAAGCTAAACTGACATTTTTAAAAGGCTTTTCGGACGTAATGACAAAATTTGCAAGGCGTCCTGTGATCGACAAGAGCAATTGTATAAAATGCGGGGTTTGTATCAATCATTGTCCGGTTCCGGGCAAAGCTGTTGACTTTACGAACGGGAAGGACAAGCCGCCCGTATATGATTATAAAAAATGCATCAGATGCTACTGCTGTCAGGAAATGTGCCCGCAGCACGCGATACATGTAAGAGGAAGAGGATAAATGATCATACAGCCATATACCGGTTCAAACGGTGTGTGGCTTTTTTTGTGCGATAAGCGAATGCCCTCAGTGCAAGCTTGCTTGCTGATTGAGGGCTGAGCGAACGGTCATCGAGAAAGCTCTGCTTTCGAGATGGCCCGTCGAATCGAGTAGGAGTCAGCCTACTCGATTGAAGCTGACATTTTTTATGAACGGCAACTTTTTGAAAAAGTATTGACAATATACGGGAAAGTTAGATATAATTCTAATTAGAAAAATATCTAAATACCATTCAAGGAGGTTTGATACTTAATGGGAACAAATATACTGGAGATCACAGGGCTCAAAAAGAGCTTCGGTGATAAGAAAGTCTTACAGGGAGTGGATCTGGCGGTACCCGAGAACAGCGTATTCGGATTTATCGGACGCAACGGAGCCGGCAAGACCACAACCATGAAAGCGATACTCGGACTCCTTAAGGTCGATGAAGGAGAGATCAGGGTATGCGGCGAAAAGGTGGTTTACGGAGAGACCCCGACCAACAGATATATCGGATATCTGCCTGATGTACCGCAGTTCTACCGCTATATGACCGCGAAAGAATATCTGAAACTCTGTGGCCGGATCTCGGGTATGGAAGCAGATGAGATCGAAAGCAGAAGCAATGAACTGCTTGAGCTGGTAGGCCTTGCGGGAGAAAGACATAAGATCAAGGGTTATTCCAGAGGAATGCATCAGCGCCTCGGCATTGCACAGGCGCTTATGGGAAAACCCAGACTCCTGATCTGCGATGAGCCGACGTCCGCGCTTGATCCGGTCGGACGCAAGGATCTGCTCGAACTGCTCCAGGCGGCCAGAAAGCAGACATCTGTACTTTTTTCCACACATATCCTCTCGGATGTCCAGAAGATCTGTGATCATGTAGCTCTTCTCGAGGGCGGAAAGATCATGGCTTCCGGAAGCATCGATGAGATAAGGGGGTTAGGCACCGATCCCGGTATCGAGCTAACGATCAGAAATTCCGAAGATACGGAACGGATATTCAGAGCATTTCCTGAAGCGGAATTCAGGGATAACAACGAATTCGCAGGTAATGTGATCGTATTCAAAAACGCTTCGGAAGAGACTGCAG
>JAFZNE010000136.1 GCA_017553035.1 Lachnospiraceae bacterium | reverse complement strand
CTATGACTTGGATAACGCTGAATGGAAAAAGGGCGCTTATGATAGTGGTGTTCAGGGTTGGGCTGATCCGGGCAGCGAATTTGTTGTCGAAGCATCAACAACCGGATCAGGTGAAGTTGCTTTAACTCCCGGCTTCGGATTCTACCGTCTTGGCAATACAGTCGCGGAAGGCTATCAGGGCGGCGAGCTCGCAAAGGGTGGAGTTAACGCAACATTTACTCCTGCAAGCGGCTATGAACTGACTTCTGTTATCGTTGACGGAACCGCAGTTTCACTGAGCAGCCTTACCAAAAAGGGTGGAAGTTATGTATATAATCTTGCCAAGCTGTCCGAAAAAATCTCAAAGGACTATGCTTTTACAAGCAAGGCTCCGGATACCGCAGCTTTGATCAAGAAATTTATACCTAACGGAATTCCTACGCTCAATATCCAGGGCGTATTTACCCTGATCCCCACTTCAAGCGGAGGATCGGGTTCAGGCACCGGTTCAACAGTAACAACCACTCCCGAGCCTACTCAGGCTCCTGCAACAACTACTCCCGAGGTTACCGTAGAGAAGTCCGATGACGGTTCAACAACCACCACAAAGGTTACGGAAAATGCCGACGGTTCAACAACTACCGAAGTTAAGACCAAGGGTGCAGACGGAAGTGAAAGTACTTCTGTAACAGTTGAGAATAAAGACGGTTCTTCAACCACCAATACCGAGACCAAGAACGCGGACGGAACCAAGACTACCGAGAAGACCGTTGAGAAGGCAGACGGAACATCAACCACAGTCAGCAAGACCGTTGACGAAAAAGGTAATGTTCTGAGCACTACCGAGCAGGAAGTTTCCAAGAACAGCAAGGGAACCGAGATCGTTGAAACCAAGATCGAGAACGCTGACGGTTCTTCTGTTGAGAGTGTTGTAAAGACCACTACCGAAGGCAAGGTTGTTTCCGAGACTGTTGAGATCGACGTCAAGGGTAATCTCGAAATTACTCTTGAAACGGATAAACCCGACGGAAGCGAAGTAGTTAAGACTTTCGAGGCTGCAGCCGATGACGGAGTTAAGCTCACGGATTACGATACCAAGGGCTCAACCGCTGTTGTTCCCGGCGAGATCAAGGTCGGCGACACCACCTACACCGTTACAACCATCGGCAAGAAGGCTCTCGCAGGCAACACCGACATCACGAAGGTTAAGCTTCCCGAGACCATTACAACTATAGGAAAGGGTGCTTTCCAGGGCGCTTCGAACCTGAAGAAGATCGAACTCGGTTCTGAGGTCACCAAGGTATCCAAGAATGCGTTCAAGGGAATCGCAAAGAATGCGGTTATCAAGATCAAGGCAACCAAGGCTGAATTCGACAGGATCGTTGCCCTGATCAAGGCATCGGGAATCGATAAGAGCGTAACATTCAAGAGAGTTAAGCCTTGAAACCTGTGATGCATTTTCACAATAATTAACTGAGTCAGAAACGGCTCCGCCATGTAATACACGGTGGAGCCGTTTTTAACATTTTCAAAACAAATAGGAGAAAGTGTTGACGTTCATTTCAGAATATCCCGTTTTCTCCGATCGATGTCAGGAATTCGTCGGTTTCATACAGGTTCATTTTCCTGATAACACAAAACAGTATCGCTGCGTCCCGGCGTATCCTCGGATACAGCGTGCCTTCGCCCGACAGCATAAGCAGTTCCAGAAGCTCAAACACATCACATTCACACACGATCCCAAGCCTGATCAGTGCTTCTCTTGAGGGCTTTCGCACCCCCCCCAATAATCTGGTAGACATAGCTTTTGCTGAGCAGCGACTTTCTGATCAGCTCAGAAGGCTTCTTGTCATGTTTTTTCATTAATGAATCCAACCTGCTGCTTACCGTTTCCTTTGTAAATGCCGCATCATCGGCAATGATCATTTTCCCGAATCCTTCCGTATCCTCAAGGATCATCCGGTATAAATCCCGGGTTGAAATCGGTTTTTTCATAGCACTCCTTCTTTATCTTACGATCTCCGCCGCGAATATCCACTGCTGGACTATCCCGCGATATCCCTTATATCTGTCAAAATGAACTCTCACAAGTTCCTCGTAATCCGACTGCGTCAGCCCGTGGTCGCGGGAATTCCTTTCACTGTGATTTCCCTCTTTAGTCCTTCCGCCGGATCGTATTCCCGCAACATTTTTTTCTGCTCCGGATGCTCTTTCACAGAAACTCTTGCCGGCGCGTCCGTCCTGCGTATAATACTCTCTGTACAGAATGTCCTTGATATGCGTATCGATCGGTAATGCATCCACATAACCGGCTCCGAACAGGCAGATACAGTTCGCGACTTTCTCTCCGACGCCGCAGAAAGAGGTGAAATAAGCTTTTGCCGCATCGAGCCCCATATTTTCGACCGTTTCGTAAGAAAGCCCGTCCGAAAGGTATTTCACCGCCGTTTCGTAAATATATCTCTCCCTGTAGCCGAGCGACAGCCCTTTCATGCCTTCCGGTCCGCCCGCCGCTATCGCCTCGGGTGTCGGAAATGCATACCACTCATAATACCCGCTTCCCGGAACGGTCTCTGCCTTCTTTGTACCGTTTCCGGTTCCTCCGCACAATGCAGGTTCCCTCATCTTCTCTCCGAACCGCCCGCACAGCGCCTCAATGCATTTACGGATGGACGGGATCTGCTTCTGCTGGAAATTATAAAACTTATCAGCATTTCCCAGATATCCTGATGAAGTATCCTAATCCCGGCACCGAATTCGCATGCCCGGGCCACGAATTCGTCCCGAGAGGCTTTTTTCTTTCCCGACACAGCGAATTTCCCACTGTCCTTCTTTCCCAACGCAGTAAATCTGTCTTTGTCATACGTCTGCCCGAGCCCGCTTCTCTCGGGCGTGCCACAGGTCGCAGCCTTCACGATCGCCGCGTAGTCCCTATCAAGATCGAAATATCTGCGCCAGTATCTGTCGAATTCCTTGCGGGTACAGTAAAAATCAACCTTTTTTCCGTTCTGTGCGACCCGAATATGCCGGTCAGCCGAGTATACATCAAAGAGCCCGTCCTCCCGTTCGTACATCCTGAAGATCTGCCCGCTCCCGCAGATCCGGCGCAGATCGAAATGATCAATATCCAGCGATATCATTTTCACAGTGTCCTTATAAATCGTCAATCTGTCGCATTCCTTCCGAAATCGGTGTAAAAGACCGCCACGCCGAGCCCTTCAAGCCTGCTCCATTCCTCTTCCCCGTTTACGGTATGTGTCGCCACCCTGATCCCCTTGTCCGTAAAATACGAGACTCTCTTGGCGGTGACCTTGTTCTTCGGTATCGTTACGGTCCTGATCCCCTTTTCCTTGCAGAATTCCGCTAGTTCCTTGTATTCCGCTGCCGAACCCGGTTTCAGCTTGTAAAGTGTCAGTATCCATCTTTTATAGCTGTATATCTCATTGAGGATATCATATTCATCCTGCGAATAGATCTGCGGAACGACCTTCTTTTTATATTTCGTTCCCCCTTTGATCGAAGAAAGGATCCTGTCGATCTCCTTATAGACGCTTGCCGTATCTTTTTCCTTGGTATCAACGATAAGAAAGATCTTCGTTCCCGCCAGCTTTTTTAACGCTGTTTCGGCGGTCATTGTCGTATATATGCCGTTGATCTTGTGGTTCTTAAACGCTTTTGCCTTCGGCGCCTTTTTAAGTCCGATATCGTCCCAGTCATGCGCGCACACAAGAACTCCGTCGGATGAGAATCTGAAATCGATCTCAACGGCTCCGCAGCCCGACAAAATGCTCTGTTCAAGCGCCTCTTTACTGTTGGTATAGGCCATTCCGTCAATCCCGCCGCAGGCATGCCTTATGACCGATATATCCTTCCAGCTTATCTGTCCGCCCCTGACCGATTTCGAAAAGAGACAGGAACACGCCGCCACGATCACGAGAACAAGCACAGTCTTTATGATCTTTAAATACTTAATAACAATTACCCCCAAGGATAACCACAGTTATCCGAATCCTTACTTACCTTTTCCGGTAAATCATTCTTTCCAAACCAATTTTATCATAGCTTTGCATCATATTCAATATATGACAGAAACACCGGCTTCTGTATTATAATGAAAATACGACAGAAACCGGTGTGATTCTATTTAAGATATTATCTCTGTATAAATTAAAGCTTTCAGCTTAATGCATCATGCATTGAACATGATCTTCTCGCTGTTAAATGCCTTGGTGATCGCCGCGATAAGGATCACGGCTACTACAAAGCTTCCTGACAGACAGGCAAGGAAATTGATCGAAGAAAGTTCATTGCCGCACAGATCGCCGATCGCAAGCGCATTGCCGTATACGGGGATCATGTAGTGATAGATCGGATGGGTCTTACCCGAATTGAACATCGTGAGCATAGCAGCTACGATAACAACGATGTAAATAGGGGAAATGTAGGTACTTGCGGTCTTGACATCCTTTGCGAGCACTGCGAGCAGGCTGATGATCGAAACATAAAGGAATACAAGTACAAGCATTATCGCGAGCAGCTCAACGATCTGGACAACGGAGAACGATACACCGCCGAATCCGCTCGATCCGTTGTCTCCGCTCATCTTGCCCATCATCGGCATTGCGATGATCATGGCAACCGAGTATACCAGTGATGAAAGTCCCGAAAGTATTGCCATCGAAACCAGTTTGCCGACAACGATCTCGTTACGCTTGATGGGAGTAAGGAGCATGCTCGACATGGTTCCACGTTCCTTCTCGCCCGCGATCGCGTCAACACCGACACCCATCGCACCTGCGAAGAGCATCATCGTGATCAGGTAAGGAAGCATCATCGAAATGAACTGTGAATTCTTCTTCTCTTCCTTAACGATCTCCTGATCTACCTCATTGAATACGGTGAGCACATCGAGGCCGCCCAGTCTGTTGCCGAGCAGATAATCCTTATATGCCGCGAGGATCCTCGAGAAATTGCCGTATGCCTGCTGTGAATAGTTTTCCGAAGGATTGAAGAAAATGTTCATGTTCGGAATGGCATCGCCCGCTTTCGAATAAGCATTGACCTTACCTTCAAAGTCTTCGTCAAGAACAACGATCAGTTCGGCATCGCCGAGAAGGACCAGTTCTTTGAGCCCCTGTTCCTGTGATGCATAATCCGACGCGGTCAGATAATTGATCTCGGCCGGCATTTTCATGTCATCACGATTGATGACCGTCTTGAGATCTTCTGTAGCATTTACTACATATACCTTCGCGATATGCTCCTCGATATCGCTCTGCATTGAACCGATCATAACTCCCATCAGGCTGTAGATACCTATAACCAGTATCGCGGGAAGTATGAACATGCTGAAAATAAGCTTTTTATCTCCAAATACGCGCTTTAATTCTTTGCGTATGATAATTGATGCGCCTTTCATGGCAGTCCTCCTATGTATTTATTCTCTGATATGCTTCTTATCTAGTTAAAGCATGATGATCATGCCGTAGCTTCGTCCGTTCCGTGTTCCGAATACAGCTTGAAGAACGCATCTTCAAGATCATCGGTACCGGTACTCTCAAGGATTTCCGCCAGACTTCCTTCGCAAACCTTCTTGCCGTTGATAATGACTCCGATCCTGTCACACAGCTTCTCGGCTTCACTCATGATATGTGTGGACACGATAACAACCTTGCCGTCCTCACGCAGTTTCTTAAGGTAATCGGTAACGCTCTTGGCTGTTATTACATCGAGGCCGCTTGTAGGCTCGTCAAAAATAACAACCTTGGGGTCATGGACCAGGCTGACTGCGATCGCAGCCTTCTGCTTCATACCGGTAGAAAGTTCTTCAATCTTCTTGTCCTTAAATGCATTGATTCCGAAATATTCGAACAGTTCGTTACGTCTTACTTCGATCTGTTCATCGGTCATGCCGTGCAGTCTTCCGAAGAATGTGAACATATAGTCCGGTGTAAAATTCGGGTCAAGCTTGATCTCATTGGTCAGGAAACTTATGCTGTCGCGGACTTTCTCGCCTTCTTTGACGGTATCGAAACCGCAAACCTGGATGTCTCCCTCGGTAGGTTTGAGCAGTGTTGCAACACAACGCAGTGTTGTGGTCTTGCCTGCACCGTTGGGACCTAACAGACCGTAGATCTCGCCCGGTCTCGCTTCGAGAGAAATGCCTTTAACGGCTATTTTCTCGGGGTTCTTGGTCTTAAGTTCCTGCATTTTCTTGTTGGAAAGCTTGTAGACCTTGACTAAGTTGTTAATTTTGATCATTTTTTTAACCTCCATGCCGAGAGCGCAGCGAACGGCTAATGGTTGCATCGGTGGCGCTCTCGACACCGATGCGCTCGTTTGAAAGTTCATATGAACTTTCAAACTTATGGCCTCCATTTTTATTTTCTTACTTCTTTACCCTTCAAATCCGTTGGGGTTCTGCGACTGCCATCTCCATGCATCCCTGCACATATCCTCAATCCCGTACTTCGCTTCCCAGCCGAGTTCCTTCTTGGCCTTGCCGGCATCGGCATAGCATTCGTCGATGTCGCCGCTGCGGCGGGGTGCGATCTCATATTTGATATGTACGCCGGTCGTTTTCTCAAATGCATTTACGAGATCCATTACGCTGTAGCCGTTGCCGGTTCCGAGATTGTAGATCTCAAGACCGGGATTCTCTTCCAGCTTCTTGATCGCGCATACATGACCGTCCGCAAGATCAACAACATGGATGTAGTCCCTGACTCCCGTTCCGTCATGAGTCTTGTAATCATTGCCGAATACATTGAGATGATCGAGCTTGCCGACAGCAACCTGTGTAATATAAGGCATCAGATTGTTCGGAATACCGTTCGGATTCTCACCGATCCTGCCGCTCTTGTGTGCGCCGATCGGGTTGAAATAACGCAGAAGTATGATATTCCAGCTGTTATCCGATCTGTAAACATCCGAAAAGATCTGTTCAAGCATCGACTTGGTCTGACCGTACGGATTGGTGGGATTGCCTTTCGGGCACTCCTCGGTGATAGGCACGAATGCCGGATCTCCGTATACTGTTGCGGATGATGAAAATACGATATTCTTGACTCCCGCATCCCTCATAGCTTCGATCAGGGTCAAAGTTCCGCAGATGTTGTTATCATAATACTCTATCGGCTTGGCAACCGATTCTCCGACTGCCTTCAGTCCCGCAAAATGGATCACGCTGTCGATCTTATTCTCGGCAAAGATGCGGTCAAGCGCCGCTCTGTCGCGGATATCCGCCTCATAGAATTTGATCTGCTTTCCTGTCAGTTCTTCAACCCTTTTCAGGCTCTCTTTGCTCGAATTGCTGAGATTGTCGATGATCACGGTGTCATAACCCGCCTCTGACAACTCTACTACTGTGTGACTGCCGATATACCCTGTTCCGCCTGTAACTAAAATGCTCATATCTGTCCCCTTCTGCCGAGCTGTATATTTACCGGATATTGTGTGCTCGGCAGTAATACCCGGTTGTTAAGGATTTTGTTACGTTGTGTTACGTCCTGTTACGTTATTATAATAATAGTATCAAATCGTCAATTTGTAAATATCTGAAAATGTCACAAATTCAGGTTTTATTTCCATTATTTCAGCGACTTAATATCCAAATACCGTATATCCCGTATTATCCTTACTCACAGCAGCATTTCTTCAGATACAGCATGGCGGCTCTCTGCGCCTGCATTTCCAGCATCCTTATACCCTTGACCGTCCGACAGTTATGGGTCCGGGCTTTCTTTATCAGCAATGTTTCGTCGGGATTATAGATCGAATCCGCAACGATCAGATCCTCGTTAAATATGATCGAATCCGGTATCGGAAGCTCGTTCTCGTGCGGGATCATGCCCAGCGGCGTGCAATTGATGAGTATGTCCGCCTCATTTATCATACGCGAAAGAGCATCGATATCATCATTTTCATAAATAGAGATCTCAGCCGAATCCTTATCAAACTTCTTTATGCGTTCGATCAGCTCCTCGGTCAGGGTTCTGTTCCTGCCTTCCCGGCAGAAAATATCGATCTTCCGGGCCCTTCTGATCGCAAGCTCCGCGATGATCGATCGAGCAGCGCCTCCGCAGCCGAGTATGACCACCGATTTCCCTTCCGGTCCGACCTTTGTATCGGAAATGATGGCATCGCACATTCCTCCGCCATCCGTCGAATCCCCGTACAAGATACTGCCTCTCCTCACTACCGTATTAACCGACTGTGTAAGCGATGCGTTATCAAGCAGTATATCCATCCGTTCCGCCGCAAGGGTTTTCCAGGGCATTGTCACATTGCATCCGTCCCAGACTCCGTTTCTCACATCCTCCAGGAAACGCCCGAGTTCCTCTTCGGTCTTGATCTCATTGATGGTATACGTATAATCCGGATATCCACGTTCATCGAATATCCTGCGGTACAGTTCCGGTGACTTGGAATGCGCTACCGGCGTACCGATGACGCAGAATTTCTTATTCTTGTTCATAATACATCCCCAAATTTGTTTTGAATCAGCCTTTCATTTAAAGCAATTCTTATCCTCGTCGTACTTGTATCCTGCTTTTTCCAGCTTTTCCAGCAGTTCGCATTTATCAATATCAAGTGTATCACACATTTCATCCAGATTCGCAAATTCATCGCGAAGCTTCATATTTACGTAGCTCAGAAGCATTGCCGGATCCTGAGGGATCATAGATCTACCTTCTTTCTGAAATAATCCTGCTGACGTAACAGCGGTATTTTCAAGCCTGACTTTATTACTTCAGGGATGCCTGTCGGAGTGCAGTCCTTACAGCCAGCATGTCGATCGACCTGCGGTAAAGCAGGCCCATAAACAGACGGCACAACAGTCCTCCGACTATGATACATCCGTATCCAAGTGCTATGATCGAGGTAAGGCTCATGTCATTGGCAAAATCAAATACCCTGCTGACCAATGATATATTGCCCATAAGCATTATGGCAACAACGCCTATGCACAGGATCACTATTGAAACAATAAACAATTTATAGCAGATTCCCATATAAACCAGAAGAAGCGCTGCCATCAGTCCAACGGCGATGATCCCCTTCGAAGCGTTAAGCGTGGATTCGTCAAAATCCTTTCCGCCCATTTTGTTGATCCTGACCACTCTTATACATACGAATATCGTGTAGGTCAACAACGTTGTAAGTGTGGTAAAGATTACGGGATGAACCGTCTGTAATCCGCGTTTCAGCGAGGAAGTCTGTACCAGTGTCGAAACCGACGAAGACATCATGAGCTGGAATACATATACTCCCGAGATCGCCAGATACAAACCGGAAATGATGCTGCCGCTGTCGACTCTCGACATAGTCAATTCAAATACTATTCCCAGTACAAAGAAAGCCAGAGTAAGGATAAGCTGCATTTTTACCTGAAGTCCGTATCTCAGCATTTTGATGGATTTAACAAAGTTTTTCATAATGAATTCTCCATTATTGATCTATAGTTAATTAAACATGACCTTTACAGTATTTACATCATTCGATGCTTTCATCCGAAAATGATGAATCATAGGCTTTTTTACAATGTTTGAGCAGCACGTTGGCAAAGAAGATGCTCAGGCACTCTGCCACGACCGCGTAAGCCAGCATGATCGGTGTCGAATGGGTTTCCGAAAGGAAGATCACGGGTAATAATATTATTGTTCCTCCGAAGAAGATGAGATATACGATCAGCATGTGTACCTGCATTGTCAATCCTTTGCTCCTCGTCCAGAGCAAGGTGACCCTGATCAGGATCTGAGATGTCGCAAACACGCCGAGTGCGTAAACTATTACAAACAAGTTACTATCTTCAAATCCCTCCCACATGCTGTTTGCTTCAGCAATTTCTCTTGCCTGGCTCCTGGAAACGAAAACACAGCCTACGGCAAATGCCACCGAGAGAAGATTGAAAAGTGATTTGTTGATCATGTCCTGTTTTAATGCCTTATGGAGTACTTCCCCGCCGTAGTAGGAACTTCTGACCACATCCATTCCCGTGGCACGTTTTGAGCCGGTTCCCGAAAATGTGAAATAATCCATAAAACACAATATACCCATGGACAATATCGGACATATTATAAGAGTGAGCTGCCATATCATTAATGAAAATGCATATCCGGCAAAACATGTTACGGCAAACAGTGCCAGCATGATGGCAATATGGGAATTACTGGCAAATGCCCTGTATTCGGCTTCAAATTTACGTTTCATGTCTGCCTCCGGTTACATTTTCACAAGTGAATTCTTCTTCATGATCGCAACGCTGATCTTGAACAGATTCGGTGTTTCGGTGGTTATGTCGAGACCTGCGAGCTTGTCAAGATCACTTGCCAGGCATATTCCTTCGAATCCGTAGTTGGAAGTGGTGATCGAGTAAAGGTATTTCTTCGCGGCCTCAGCCTCTGCGGCTTCACCCTTGACCATAATGTATTTCTCTTTCAGATCCTCAACGAAGCCCTGCTCCACAACCTGGCCATGTTCCATGATGATCGCGTAATCGGTAACATTTTCCATATCGGAAATATTGTGTGTCGAGAAGAATACGCTCGAGCCTTCGTGTGAATTCAGGTACTCGCGGATCAGCTCGCACAGCTTGTCACGCATCAGCGGATCGAGCGGAGAAGCGGGCTCATCCATGATCAGAAAATCGGTCTTGCGGGCAAGCACGCCGGCAAGCATCAGCTTGGTCTTGGTGCCGTCCGAAAGCGCGTTGACTTTCTTGGAAGCATCGAATTTTCCGCCTCCGAAGATCGCGAGCTCATCGCAGCGCCTGCGGAACTCATCTTTGTCGAATCTCTCGAACAGCAGTGAGTACAGATCCTCGATCTGTCCTACCGTCCAATGGGGAAGAAAATAATTATCAGTACCCGTATAACCGATGCGTTCCTTAACTTCGGGATTCTTCTCGAAAGCCTTGCGGTCAAACTCTCCGAAATAATTGATATCGCCCTTGTAATCAAGCCTGATCCCGGAAAGTATATTGAGCAGTGTTGTCTTGCCTGCGCCGTTCTCTCCGATCAGAGCGGTCGCAAATCCCTGCGGGATCTTCATATCCGGAATATCCAGAGTAAAGTTCTTATATTTCTTGATAATGTTGCTTACTTCTATTACATTTGACATTTTTGATCGTCCTCCTGTTATGTCTCCATACTCATAAGTGCTTTCATTGTTGCAAGCAGTTCTGCGTTGCTCATGCCTGCTATCTTGGCGGCATCGATCGCCGCGATCAGTGAATCCTCAACCTTTCGCAGGTGCTGCTCTTTCAGCATCTCGCTGTCCTGTGCGTTAACATAGAACCCTTTACCCTGCGAGGCCGTCACAAGCCCTTCAGCCTCAAGCTGTTCATATGCCTTCATCGTTGTGATAACGCTTATCCGCAGATCCTTCGCCAGTTCCCTGATCGATGGCAGGTACTCGCCCTGCTTGAACTTTCCGGCCAGGATATCTGTCCTGAAAGCGTCGGCTATCTGTTTGTATATCGGAATTCCGCTCGTTTGCGATATTTTCACATAATCAACTCCTTTCCGTTGATTGTCTGTTCAACTGTTTATGTGTTATATATACACCCATTACAGTTAGATGTCAATACTTTTTTTTAAAAATTTTTATATTTGTCTCAAAGGCCGAAAAATCTGTGTGTTTACAATGAGTCCGAACAGATTGAAAACAGAAACAGAATATTGTATACTTGAATATGCGTATGGAAATATATGATCAGTGTTTCCCTAAGTAATATATCGTAATTGGCAGATAATAAATCTGGTTAAGGATCCAGATTCTTAGAAGGAGTAACGGCATGATTAAAAAAACCTTCCGGCGCTTTGTATCCGGATTGTTGATCGTTTCCCTGACGCTGGCCGTCGGCGCGGGAAGCATGGGATGTTCCTCGGTTGAAGACATGTTATCGGGTGTATCCGAAGATCTGATCGACAGCGGTACGGACTACATTTCCGACAAGATCGACGATATTATCGACAACGGATTCCATGGAAACGGCGGCAATTATACCTTCGATCCGAATGTCAAGGTCAAGACCTTGCAGGAGGACCTTGACGGTGATACCTACGGCCTGCTGTATCCCAAACAGCGCGAGGCATATGTCGGAAGAGAATATTATCATATAGAAAATGAAACCGACTTTATCCGTTCGATCCATGACGGTCTCAGCCGCGGGATAAGGGGAATCGTGCTCCAATACGATTCACATGATTACAAATATTGGACAGATCTCCTCGAAAAGAACAAGAACTGCAGCGAATTCGGTGGTTTCCAAAATGCAGGTATCGTAACCGATTATTCGGTAAAAGGAGAATTCGGTGTTTATCCTTCGTTCAATGAAGCTTGGCAGGCGATCACCTATTACCGCTACAAAGAGCCCGAGATCGGTGAAAGCACCATGAAGATCCTCGAGGCGGCGCATAAGCTCGCCGAAGACGCGATCAAAGTATCGCCGGACGACGAAGTCGGTATGTTAAGCTATATCAACGAACAGATCTGTCTGATGACCAAATACTCGGATCCGATCCCTTCAGGACTTGACGTGCCCCAGAGAGACGCGACCGGAGTATTTCTGAACGGTGACGCGGTTTGCGCCGGTTATGCCGCGGCTTTCAGTCTGGTCCTCAATATTCTCGGCATCGAGAACCGTACCCTGAACAATGACGAAAAGCCCGAGAATGCGAATGCCCACATTTGGAACTATGTTAAGGTAAACGGCAGCTGGTATCATATTGATGCTACCTGGAATGATAACGCAAGCGATAATGTTTCATATATGCATGACTATTTTATGCTGACCGACGAAGAATTGAAGAAAAAAGACGATTCCACCGCTCATAAGTGGATGTAGGTTATAAAATAGGAGATCATACAGAGTTTTTGGTTGACATAACCGTGGATTGTAATATTTTTTACTTGACAAATCCGGCTCAGATGTTATACTTGACCTTACATACAGCAAACACGAGGGAGTAATTGGCGCGGTATCCGCGCGGAAAAGCCAACAACACTGTCCGTTCGATCGGTCTGGCTTACCTTAAATAATGAGACTCAGGTTTAGCACTCAGGGCTAAATCTGGGTCTATTTTATTGATTTAGTCAAATAATCCATACGGAGGATGCTTATCATGAACTGGGAACTGATAACTGCTATTCTGTTACTAATTGTCGGACTTGTATTGATCATCAAGGGTGGAGATTTCTTTGTTGACGCCGCAACCTGGATGGCCGAAGTTTCGGGCGTTCCGAAACTCATCGTCGGAGCGACCGTCGTCAGTATCGCGACCACGCTTCCCGAACTGCTGGTATCATCTATGGCAGCCTGGGAAGGCAGCGTCGACATGGCGATCGGAAATGCGATCGGCAGCGTAACTGCCAATACAGGCCTCATCCTGGCGATCGGTATAATCTGTATTCCTGCGATCATCAAACGCAGTGAATATCTCCTGAGAGTCTGTCTTCTGCTGGGCGCTTCGACTCTGATAGTCGTTGTAGGCTCAGTATGGGGAGAAGTCGGACTGATCGCAAGCATCCTGCTGATCATAATCTTCATAGTCGCAATGTATGACAACGTACATCAGGCTCTCATCGCAATGCGTTCCGGCAAAGAAGAGAAGCTCGGTCCCGAACAGAAGACAAAGAAGATAATCATCATAAATATAGTTAAATTCGTGCTCGGCGCGGTCGGTATCGTAATCGGTGCCCGTCTGCTCGTTGACAACGGTACCACGATCGCTCAGATCGCCGGCGTTCCCGAGAGGGTCATCTCGGTAACCATAATTGCGATCGGAACTTCGCTTCCCGAGCTTGTTACCACCATCACCGCAGTTGTCAAAAAACAGGGTTCGCTCTCGGTCGGAAATATCATCGGCGCAAACATAATGGACCTGACTTTGATCATGCCCATCTGCTGCCTGATCTCAGGCTCTTCCCTTCCGGTACACGAAACCGTGGCCCGCATTGACTTCCCGGCCTGCCTTATCTGCGGCTGTGTCGCAATGCTCCCCACCATGTTTACCAAGAAATTCACCCGCTGGCAGGGCATACTGCTGCTCGTGATCTACGCTGCATACCTTGTGATCACATCCACCGTCGTGGCATGACCGCGAGGATCTGCCCATTCGTTTATCGCCATCGAGTAGGCTGACTCCTACTCGATTCGACGGGCCATCTCGAAAGCAGAGCTTTCTCGATGACCGTTTGCTCAGCCCTCAATCAGCAAGCAAGCTTGCACTGAGGGCATTCGCTTATCGCACAAACAAAGAGTTCCGGTCCATTCACATGAACCGGAACTCTTTCTTATTCAGGATCAATATCCTTTCTCTTTCATCAGCGCTTCAGCTGTTTCGGGATCCGCAACCTTGAAAACGATATAAGGCTCGCCTTCGTCGGGCAGCGTGTACAGATACTCGATATTATCGACGCTGTTGGAAAGCGCGTCGAGGATATCGTACAGACATCCTGCGTAGTTCGATGAACGTACGGCAAGAAGCTCGGTAACCTTGGAAGGATATCCGGCATCACGAAGGACCTCATAAGCCTTCTCGGCATCGGAAACGATCATACGGAGCATACCGTAATCCGAAGTGTCGGCAAGAGATATCGTCTTGATGTCGATCTTGTTCTCCTTCAGGATCCCCGCGATCTCGCGCATTTTACCCTCTCTGTTCTCTACAAATACAGAAATTTGCTTAACCAGCATAATTTATACCTCCTGTGGAAATTATATATTTACCCCTCATCCGGCTCGCTCAGCTTCGCTGGGCAAGCCACCTTCCCCCAAGGGGGAAGGCTTTAATGAGTTTACTTTTTTCTTACGGTATTACACAAGTTTCCTCTTGTCGATAACCCTTACAGCCTTACCTTCGCTTCTCTGCAGGGTCTTGGGCTCTACCAGCGTAACCTTCGGCTGGATCAGGAGCGCCTGCTGCAGGTTGTGAGCGATCTTGCGGGTCAGATTCTCGAGTTCCCTGATCTCATCCGAGAAGAACTTCTCATCAACCTCAACCTGGATCTCAAGCGTATCAAGATTGTTCACACGGTCAACGATCATCAGATAATTCGCTGTTGTTTCGCCCATTTCAAGCAGCGCCGCCTCAACCTGTGACGGGAATACATTGACGCCGCGGATGATGAGCATATCGTCCGAACGTCCCTTGAATCTCGAAAGCCTTGCCGTGGTACGTCCGCACTCGCATTTCTCATGAGTGATACTTGTCAGATCCTTGGTGCGGTAACGGATCAGCGGTATACCTTCTTTGGTAAGTGTCGTAAATACAAGCTCCCCGGTCACGCCGTCATCTACCGTTTCAAAAGTTTCGGGTGAAATGATCTCCGGCAGGAAATGATCCTCGTTGACATGCAGGCCCTTATGGAATTCGCAATCTCCCGCAACTCCGGGTCCCATGATCTCGCTGAGTCCGTAAATATCGTGCGCATGTATGTGAAGCCTTTCCTCAAGCTGCTTACGCATCTCCTCGGTCCAGGGCTCCGCGCCGTTGATCGAGCGTCTGAGCTTCAGCTGGGGAAGTAATCCCTGCTCCTCGATCGCTTCGGTAAGGTACATAAGATACGAAGGTGTACAGCAGATCGCGGTAACACCGAGGTCGCACATCATCGCCAGCTGTTTCTTGGTATTGCCCGTTGAAGTCGGAACCGCTGTCGCACCGATATATTCGGCTCCATAATGTGCTCCCAGACCGCCTGTAAACAGTCCGTAGCCATAACTGATCTGGATCGTATCTTCATTGGTCAGATCGGCCATCGTCATAACTCTTGCTACACATTCCGACCAGATCTCGATATCTCGGCGGGTATAACCTACAACCGTTGCCTTGCCTGTCGTGCCGCTTGAAGCATGGATCCTGACTATCTGTGAACGGGGAACAGCGAACAATCCGGTAGGATATGTGTCTCTCAGATCATTCTTGGTAGTAAAAGGCAGCTTCGTCAGATCTTCAAGTCCCTTGATATCACCGGGTTCGATCCCTGCCGCCTGCATTTTCTTACGATAATACTCAACATTGTGGTACACATAGGATACCTGTTTCACAAGCCGCTTGCTCTGGAGATTCTGCATCTCGTCGCGGCTCATGCACTCTTTGGCTTCATTCCAGATCATTCCTTACACCTTTTTCCTTTCCGGCTCAAAATCATTCAAAAAATCTCTGCCTCTGCCGGATACTCTCGTCCGCCAGACGACTCCAACAAGAAAAGAATACCATTTTACAGGCCGGACTGTCAACTCAAATATGGGGTTGACAGGAAAACGCTCTCCGAAATTACTGTCAGGCACTGACAACAGCATTGGTTCCTTTGTGATATCCGAAAAAACGGAGCGTGGCTTAACACCATGCTCCGTTCATTTCTGTTACCTTAAACTACTGTATTCCTTAGTTTCACTCAACAGATCATTTAACCTTCACCTTGATCTTCGCAAATGCTCCGTTGCGTGAGTATGCGTAGATATTGCATGTGCCCTTGCCGACAGCCGTAATATTGCCCTTGCTGTCAACAGTTGCGACACTCGTATCAGAAGAAATGTAACGTACCTTTGCAACCTTGGACTTCGTTACCATCTTCTTCCTGTCATCCTCGAGCTTGAGCTCCGCCTTAAGCTTGAAGGTATCTCCTACCTTCAGCTTGACTGATTTCTTGTTGAGGGTAACCTTGGAAACATTCGTGTATTTCTCGCTCTGGCTTCCTGCAACATACAACTCAAGACTCTTGCCGAGCAGGACTTTCTTGCCATCGACATACTTATACGCATAAACTCTGTACTTGATGTTCTTCTTGGCGTCGATCTTCTTACCGTCGATCTTGCTGATGGTCTTTGTTGTATTCTCAGCGCCTTCAACAACGATCGGCTTGATCTTGTTCAAGGCCTTTCCATAGTAACCTACATATACTTCGTAAATATCGGCATCCTTAACCTCGCCCCACTTAAGAACCAGTTTCTTCTTGCCCTTGGGCGTAATGCTCATGCCCTTGTCCAATCTGAGTCCGTTGCGGGTCTTCTCGGCCTTGGAGATCGTAACTTTCTTATTCTCCTCGGTAACCGGGGTAGGTGTAGGAGTAGCGGTAGGTGCAGGAGTAATTGTAGGAGTAGGATTATCCGGAACCGGATCGGGTTTTGCAGGACCGCTTCCATCCCACTTAGCATACAGGGTTATATTCGAGCTAACTGTATCATTATTGAAACTCCACAGTTTGGTTAATCCCTGATCTGAATACCATCCGCTAAATGTATAACCGTCCTTTGTGGGATCCGCAGGGCGCTCTACCTTTTCTCCGTTAAATGCACTTATAGACGCTACAGCACTGCCGCCGTTCGTATTGAAGGTTACGGTATACTTAACATCTTCCTTCCACTTTGCGTAGATCGTTGTGTCCGCCGTGATGGTTTCGGTATCGAAATTCCATTCTGTCGTGCAATTCTTATCCTTGTACCATCCGATGAACGTGTTGTGGCTCTTGACAGGATCCGTCGGCTTGGTAACCTTGCCGCCGTTCGCAATATCCTGATCATAAACCTTGGATCCTCCGTCGGTGTCGAAGCTTACACGATTGCCGGTGAGCTGATGCCATTCCGCAAAGAATTCCATAGGATATAAAATAGGATTATGCACGAAATCAAAGATTTCTCCAAGCATCGGAGTATTCCAGCCAATGAAAATGTAACCGTCCTTTACAGGTATATCCGGTTCATCAATGTAATCACCGGGCATTACTTCTACTGAAGGACATATTTCATGATAACCCATATAATTTTCATCATAATCATTAAAGGTTACCATACAGGTATAATACTTGATCTTAAGAATATATACCTGTTTTGTCCCGTCATCCGCGGTAACTGTTACTGTGATCGTACTTCCTTTCAGGTTCGGTATAAGCGGAACAGTTTTGCTTAAAGAGTTTCCTTCGCCTATGGTGTTTGTTTCGCCGGCATCTTCCTCGTCACTTCCAACGATGCTGACACTGGACAGACCACTTTCGGCAGAAGCTATTACAGTAGTGCTTGTTGAGTCAAAACTCTGTACTTCAGCTACGAACGTTCCATTGCCCTGATCCGTGAAACTGTCTTTGTTAATGCCCTTAAAAGCTCCGAATGATACACTCGAAAGGTTCGAATTATCCGCATCCAGTTTCAGATCCGAATATGTGATATCAACAGAAGCTCCTTCCTTGTTGAATGTAAATGTTCTGTCAACTCTTTCCTCCATACCGAGAGTAATAAGTCCGTTACTGTTGTTGGCAGGTATTGCATTGCTGAAGAAATTGCCGATACTGTCTTTCTTATCCAATCCTGTCTTTGTTACAAACAGATTGTTGGCCGCAAGAGTAAACGGCATATCTCTGAACGCCGAAGCCTGAGAATGCGATCCTCTGTAGCTCTGCTGCTGTTCCAGAACATTTCCGTTCTCATCTAACAGACTTACGATCAGGTTACCTGTGACAGTCTCGGAAATACGTGTATTCTGAATTTCAACAAATACTGTAGTTTCTCCGTTCTTGACATCAATATCACTGGTAAGGATAACATCCTGTCCGGTACGAGCCTTCAGGTTATCGCAATCAACCTGGGCAGTATTGTTACTGATCTCAGGTTCGGGTTCCGCAACATATTCACCGGAAACTCTCTGCCCGTTCGAATCATATTTATCTGACAGTATATTTGCCGAGATATAAACCGGAACACCAGAATCAGGAATCTCTTCCGTCTTCTTCTGCAGATCCTTTACATAACCGGCTATGTCAAATACTGCCTGTACACTGTAGCCGCCCTCATCGATCATCTTCAGCTCATTGTCATTTTCGATGATAATGGAGCGCAGATATTTCTGATCAATTTCTTTCTGCATTGTAACGTCCGAATAGAAACTGATTCCGACTTTCTTTCCGCTTCCTGCCAGTGCGGCATCAAGTGCGTTATTAAGTTTGAGCTGGATAACTCGCTCACCGTCCTCTTCTCCGACGATCTGCGCATCGGTGATCTCAAGGTCGGGATTGTTTAATTTAAGTGTTCCCGTTACTACATCTGTATCACCGGTATCAGCATCAAATATTGCAGTTACCTTATAATCAGGGTCGATTATCCTGTCATTCGGGATATTATACTCAACCCAGATAGTTGTTGTATCGCCGGGCAACAGACCAAGATTAGGAGCAACATAGGCATTGTCCTCAGGATAAGCGGTTTCGACGCCGTCAATGTCTATCCTGATCTGGTTGATCTTGTCTTTACCCTCATTCTTTACATTGAAACGTATAAATGTTGAACCGGCACGTTTTATTGTATTGTAATCGATTGATACCGAAGGAACCGATATCATATTGGTAAATGTACCGAGAGCTTTATACATTGTCGATGTCATTGTCGGAATCAGATAAGAAACCGTATTACTGCTCTGACCCTGTAAAACTGAGGTCTTCCATTCGGTACCGTTGGCACCGTAGGTTGTTCCGAGGATAACAGCGGTAACTTCATTTTCTTCCGAATATGCATCAAAGCTGTCGATCAGTGTTCCGTTCGGCATATTGGCAACAACGATCGAATCGGTAAGTCCGATAGCTGTTTCATAATTTGCATAATAATCAAAGAATTTAACAGCTTTTAATACATCTTTTTCTATTCTTCCCGAAGCGGTATCTTCTTCTATACGTTCTACCCAGACGATGGACAGATCGTTGATGGTATTGTAACCTCCGTTATGGTTTTTGCCGAATTTAAAGTTCGAGGAAACATTGATATCATCGCCTTCGGCTACCTGTGATAAGGTAGCGGGAAGTCTGTTGCCGATATTACCGTTCCTGTCGATATCAAGGATACAGATATCGCTTGTTGCACTCTTACCACCGGATTCCTTGGAGGTTTTGGTTTCCTTCATTTCCTGTGTATACCAGGCCAGAACAAAGCTTTCCCATCCCCAGTTCTGATATTTGATCGGAATGATCTGGGGGTTTTCGTCAAGTTTATCATCGCTGGTTACGCGTACGCTTCGCATGTCACCAAACTCATCAATGATCGTATAAACGATTTCCCTGCTGCTGCTTCCGTTGCCTGTCTCGAGAGTATAGGCGACCGCTGTTGTCCCGTTGTCGAGCATTGCTGCGGAAATGGATTTAACACTGCCTGAAGAACCATTGTACAAACATATCGGTTTGTCACTCCATTTTCCGTTTTCATATACCTTGTAAAGGATGGTGTCCTTTTTGTCGAAATCGGTAACATCAAGATAATCGTTGCCGTTCGCGTCTTTCTTGGTTTTACCGGAACCTGCGACATTTCGCCATGCGACTATGGCCTTGTTACCGCGTGCCACAACGACGGGTGCCACATCAGCTTCGGAATTATCAGTAAGCCTGGTCGTCTGCCAGCCTTTTGATGATGAATAAACAGAAGCATAAATCTCGGAACTGTTCAAACGTTCTGTCTGCTTGGTTTCGAGCTCAGCCAGAGTCGCGTTAGCGGGAACATCCAAAGGTTTCTCATAGCGTGTCCAAGCTGCAACCCTGTCACCATAGCCGGATGAAGCGGCTGAAACCTGTGTATCACCGTTTCCGTTATCATCAATAACCTGCGGTGCACCGCCGTTGCTGTTAACATACACTGCTCTCGAACCATTCACATCACGACCCATGTCAGAAATGAATACATACTCATCTCCATATGCAAGGATCTTCGGATCGGCATACGGATACGAATTGGTTTCCATTGTAGTAATGTTGGATATTCTGTTGCCGGCGAGAGATACCAATTCTTTTTTCTTTTTGTCACCGTACCAGATCCTGGGGTTATCAGGATCATTCAGGTAATCCCTGCCTTCAACCTTAGCAGCAAGATCTACCGCCATATACTGCTGTCCGTTGATATTCATAAGACTTGCGGAACCGTTCGATACCAGCGCATTGATCGCTTCGCGCAGATTATCCTGATTATTTCCCCACAATCTTTCAATATCCTTATACTGCCCGGTATATTCATCCATGCAGTTGAATGCGACTGAGAACAGTATCTTCTCATATTCAATGCATGCAACCGTGGCAACAAATTTCAAACCAACCATTCCGTCGATCCTGAAATTCTGACCGTTAAGGTTTGCGGGAGAAACAGGATCATCCGGATTTGCGAGCATTTTTACGCCATCGTTCTTATGTTCTTCGAGATAGGGACGGTTCAGCCATGCGAATGTCATATCAAGACTGAGCTGTCCGAAGACACCAAGTTTCAGGGCCACTACGGAATAATCAATACCTACACCCGCGAATACATAAATATATAAATATAATCTCAGCTTGGTAAGGTACTCTGTAGCAAGCTCCATCTGATTCGTCTTTGAATTCTGATATGCTGTTGTTACCGCATCCATATTCACACGAAGCTGTCCGCCGAGCTTGATCTCCATGGTCAACGGAACGGGACCAACCATAACGTTCCAGTTCCATGAAACTTCCAGACCGGCGCCAACGTTAAATCCACCGTCGACAACCTGCATCTTCCATATCTGATCATCGAAATCCCAGTAGATCAGAACTTCCATATATCCGCCGACTTCATATCCGACATCGATATCGTTGCTGATAATGTCGTCCTTGGCGTCCATAATTTCCTGTTTGCTTTCATCAAGCCATTTCTTGGCGCCTCCGTAAGGAAGGTCCTCAATATTGGGCTTATATTCAAACTCGGAACTGCTGTCCTGTCCGATTATCTCTACACCGTTTGGATGTTCGATATCATCCATATTGGAAACTTTAAACTTCATCAGACCCATAAACTTGGTAGGATCCGTTGTGGGAGATATGTTCAATGAAATGAGCATATCATCCGCATCTGTAAACTGAAGATTGGACAGAAGATTAAGCGATCCGGATACGAAATCATCATCCTTGGAATCGGCCTTATTAGCATCCTTCGAGTCTGTATTGATCGATTTTCCGGCATTCTTAAGCGCCGACTGGAGATCTTTGCTGTCCTCTGTTTTTCCGCAGTCGATCAGATTAGTGATCGCAAATGACATATCTTCTCTTCTGCTAAGTTTGTCTTTTTCGCGATAATAATCCAGATAAAGTGTTTTCTTCTGTTTCTTGGGTACGCTTATATTTAAGCTGTTTTCTTCCATGTCAACAGTGTATGACGTTATCGGGTTTTTCGTGAACGGATATTTGGTTATGGACTGCGTGCTATAATATTCACTCACGAGTTCAACACCCTCACTGGTAAACATCTTCAGAGCATAAGCATCATTTGCCGAGGGTTCCTCGCCCCACCACATTACGATCGTTTCGAGTTTTGCCTGAGGATAGCTGTCGGTAATACCGACACTGCCGGCTTTATCATGAACACTGTTCTTTCCGAGGCTCGACCTTTCTCCTGCTTTCCATGGAGTAAACATCTCAACATATTGCTCAACAATGAAGGGATGTCTGTCCGTTTGTTTGTTTTGTTTGAAGTTTACAACGGCCTCGCCGTTGCTTATCATCTTATCCTCGGAAGCGTTTGAATCTATGTAGATATACATAGGATAGTATTTCGCGCTTTCGGTCTTTCCGTCTTCACTTGCGGAAATGAGGAATACATATGAAAGCTTATCTTCCGCGGTAAGCTCCCGGTTCATTACATCTTCGATCTGAGTCAGATCCATTGCAATCTCAAGTTTTCCACTTTCTCCGAGAGGAGTCGTGAAATTGTCAACATTACCCATCTTATCAGCCGTTGACGTATTTGTAGGATTCAGGTCGAACCTGATCCCGCTGTTATAAGCGCCTAAACCGGCAGCATATCCGGGCTTAAGATAAGCCTCTTCATCATTGATATATACGCCGCCCCTGAACATTACCGAGCCGGTATAAGGCGTACCGTCGGGGTTCTTGACGTACAGATACGCATAAGCCGCGCGACGGAGGGTAAGGGTATTGACAGGATACAGCTCAAGCTTGGTCGAATCGCCTTCGCCCGACTTTAAGTCTTTCCTGTAATAAGTTCCAAGATAAACATGTCCGTCAAATTCGGATTTGAAATAAATGTCATCTCCAAATTCCCATCCATCCTCAAGATAGATTACGGCAGCGCCTTCGTCATTGCTGACAACCTGCTTGGGATATCCTTCTTCTCCTTTAAGATAGAATGTAATATAGGTTTTGGTCCTGGGATAACACTGGAATATATACAGTCTGTCTTTTAATGTTTCTACCTGAACATCCAGTGAACTGCTCATTTCAGTAAGAAGATGGGTTGCCGTAATGGTTGTATCTCCGCTCTTCAGACCGGAGAGCAGCAGGTCTGTGGCAGGTCTGTACGAAGTATATGACAGACTAGTAATATTATTATACAGCGATCCCTGCTTGTAGTTGATCGTAGCTACCGAGTTTGCTGAAGATTCCCATTTTATCTGATCTGCAAGTTCGGTCCATGCGTAATCATCATAATTCGCCGAGATCATATTACGAAGCGATATATTGCGTTTGTAGCCAAGGATCGTATCTCTGAAAGCGGCTTTTTCAGCATCCGTACCAAATCTGAGCGAGTGATACGCATACGTACTATATACCAGGTCGTCTAAACTGTCCACATTGGTCATCCTAAGACTCGAGGGATTCTTCTCGTCACTGTAGTTGACGATCCTTCCGGTGATCTTCTCGTTCCTGTCCTCTGCGGTAGTCTCCTGAAGCCATATCTTCAAAGCATCGGCGTCATAAACATAGAAAACATACGAATCGGTACTCCATGTTCCGTCTTTGCCGTTCTTGACTTTTACGGAAACAATGTATGTATGACGGAAACCGTCTTTAAATCCGTAATTCTCTACCTTCAGATCATTGGCGGCGATAACATAACTGCCGGAATATTTTCCGCCTGAATTGCCGCTTGTACCAGGATCATTGGAAGTGTATACCACTTCTTCCTCGAATATATCCGAACCGGCCATTTTCTTACCGGTGATCCTTGTGATTTTAAGCTCAAATTCACCGTTTACGTTGTTACCTGAAGAATATCCGGCGAAATTCTCGATATTCCACTTGACCTGAACCGGTCCCGCCGTATCCTTGAGATAATAATTATTCGGTTTTGTAAGCGTAACAACTGCAGGCAGCGGATCAATGGTAACCTTCACCTTGCCTGAATACAGGATATTCTTGTAAGTTGTACTGATAACGATCGTATATACGTTATCGATTCCGTCATATTGGTATTTCAGATCATCCTTCGAAGTTTTATAGGAAGATACAGGATTTGCCGCCGTAGCCGAAACTTCTCTGTGAATATGCTCACCGTTCGGGATTCCCGGTTCGCTCATCCTGTCTCCTCTGAATATATCAATACTGAATATCGTCGGAGTAGTGCCGTTATTGGTCGCGATATTGCTGCCCCATGCCAGGGTAATCTCTTCGCCGTCATTTATTTCATAATCGGGCAGATCAACGGTCATGTAAGGAGTTGTTCCGGACGCGAAATGTATCGTCTCGGTTGAAAGGCTTACCTCTTTGGCCGGATTACCGTTACGGGCAGTCAAAGTAAATGTGACCTCTCCGTCTTTGGTTCCTGTAGGTGTGATCACAACGAAATTATTACCGTCTGAAGGAACAGACTGAATATTGGCTATCTCAGTATCGCTGCTGGTCCACTCGAAATCATTCGTGTCTTTATATGTGTACTGACGTTTGCCGATGATCTCGTAAGAAGCGATTACATAAGGTTTTTCTTCAAGATAGATCTTACGATACTTGTCCTTGTATTCATAAGGAGTAGTCTTATCCTCTTTCAAAACTGACAGAGTCAGTTTTAATTCCATCTCGGGACGGGTAAATAAGATCATGGACGCGATTGTATCAAACGCGAGACCCAACGGTCTGTCCTGGTAAGTTCCGATCACGGGATCAAACATATCATCTGTAAGGGGTACAGTATTATCGAAGTTTTCATTTGCGACAAAAAGCTCCGCTACATAGTATACTTCCTCACCCGATGTATTACCCTGCAGATTCAGCGGATTAACAAGCTCCAAAGTCTTGCCATTAATATCCTGGGTAGATGATTTAAGCTCAAGATAATCCGAAGTATAATCAATATTATTTGTGATCTTTACGAACAGACTCTTTGATTTGAAATCCGGAGAGCTCGGAATGATCTCAAAGTCGTTCGCAAGCCAGGCGGTAAACGTCTCATCATCGATAATGCTGACTTCAACATTCATCTGAGGATTCTGTATATCAGTATTATCGATCGTGGCAGCTATTCCGGTAAAGGCTTTTCTGTTGGTTATGGGATGAATAATAAAGCCTTTATCCGATTCGACATTTAGTACTTTTTTTATATCGACTCCATGTGCCTTGATAGTATATGACGAGTCATTGCTGTTCTGACCGCCCGATTCTTTGAAAAATGCTGAATGATCCATTTCCTTATCATCCAGGTTCTTAGCGTCCAGACCGGTAACGATCAGATCTATCGAACTCTTTTCCTCAACTTTGTAAAGGAAGGTCTGTTTGTTGGAGGCAGACTTCTCCCTTGCGATATAATCAATACCGTTGACCGTCAGCTTGGTACCTGCCTTGACGGGTTCGGTGTAATGTACAACGATCGGGATATATTCTCCGGGATAGTAGTCGCCGGGCGATACGCTGATAGATTTAACCGTGGGAGCTATATCTCTTGAAAACTTGACCGTAATATCAAGAGGCTGGCTCCAAAGCGGATAACGGGGCTGTTTTGTGTCACTGGAACTCCAGTAATACGGTCTGGCTGCATTCTTTCCCAGAGTGCCGGGATAAAACTCGGCGAAAGGCTGGGGAGTCCAGTTTGTTGCTTTGCTATTCAGTGTAAAATAACGTTTATCATTATATATTGCTCCACTGAACATCGTCCACCGGGTCTGGTTGGTATTATATCCAAACTGTGCGGTGAATACTTTATCGATCGGTCCGTTCTCATTATCTTTATAAATTCTTAACGGATAGAAAGCAAAACCGCCGTCAAATGTCAAAGATGTGATCTCTGTCCATTTGCCAATAGAAGCATCCTGATTATCGTTGGTCATGTTGTGTCCGCCGGTGGGCAGAAGGTTCGCTGCGTCCCAGTTCGCATAATTTTCATCAGGTCTGTATCCAACCGAATAATTATACCATTGTGAAGTATTCTGACCATCGGATTTATTAATTATAAACTGCCATGTCGCAGCGTGGATGATCCTGCCTTTTCCCTCCGAATTTCCCACAAGGGTACGACTTTTAATATCTTCAACCGGTAAACTTACATTTTCACCATTTTCATCCTTGATCGTTACAGGGTTCGGTAATGCATTATCTATTGCGTAATCCCACATGGTCTGAAAACCGGATACCTCCGAAACGGGATTATTCACCGGCAGTTTATCATTGCCTGTTTTCGCATTACGATGAACCAACTCGACATTATTGATCAGGCCCCAATAGATAAGCTTGGACTGGCCGGGGGTAAGATTTACCGTTGTGCCGCCCCTTTTACTGGTGTCATCATAATGTTTAACTTCATAATATCTCCATCCGTACAGACTGCCGTCACTGTTGTATATTTCTTCTCTTTCGTTGGTATATACGAAATACTGTGACGGTCCGTAATACGCGTCATCGGTAATACCTGTAGATCCCTGGATATCAAAATTCATCAGATCAGGCATCACATCCGTCGATCCCTTGCATTCTACTTCAAATCCAAGAGCGTCGCAATCTTCTCCGTCTTTGGTAAACAACGCATTCCTGATGTTATAACAATTCACATAGAAGAAAGAGTTCAGCGAATACAAAGGATCAGTATTAGACATGGCATTAGCTTCATCAACGGTAATACTGAATTCCTTAGTATCCTTACCCTCCGCATCCGGAGAAAAAGTCACTGTTACGGGTGTGCCGCTGTTCTCTACGGTTCTGCTGGCAGATAACGCCTGATACTGGAACGTGATAGCAGGACCGGTAGCTGCAGGATTCGCGCCGGTAAGCTCGGCCCTGAAAGTAGCGGTAAATCCGGCTCCAATGTTGATAGAATCCGCGAGCGGATCGGTAATGAGTTCAACCGTTACTCTGGCATCATGGCTGGCACCGCTGGGGCCTAACAGAAGTTCGTTCGAGCCATTACCCGTTATCGGATTACTTGCGTTAGAAACAAGCTCAATACCGCTGTTCTTCAACTGATCAAGAAGGCCTTTGTAATTGGACTTCTGCATATCGGTCCATTCTTTCTCGGTAAAATACGTCTCCTTGATATACGCAAGGTAGTCCTCTATCTCGATCATGGTCTTCAGATCGGACATGTAGACAGGAGTGCCGTCTACCCATACAACCTGCTCGGGATCGTAATCGCCCGCCAGGATCTCTCGAATATCGTCGATATTCACCTTTTCGCCGTTCATTTCGATGTCCCAGCTGTCAAGGATATTACCGTCCTCATCCACCAGTCCGTACTGCTGGAGCAACTGATAGTATTCCTCCGCGTTTTCGCTCCCCACGATCCCGCTCAGCGCGTCAAGGATCTCCTGATTGTATTCGGGAGAGTTCTCGAGCAGCGAAGCTGCCGATGCCCTTGTACGGCCGAACATATCGTTCGGCAGCAGAGTCACGATCATCACAGTACATAAAAGCACTGCGATAAATCTCTTCCAAAAGTTCTTCATACAATCTCCTCCTGAAATTTTTGTGCTGTTTTCAGTCAATAATCGTTATCTCAAGTCTTTTCTTCACCGGAAGTATCCGTTCCGGTCTCTTTTCCCGGTGGCTTTTTATCTTTCTGCTGCATTCTCAGACATACCACGGTGATCATTACGGCTGCCAGGAATGATACGATCGCCACAAGCACATATCCGCCGGCACTTTCCGACAGCATCGATGTTCCCGCCATGGCTGTATCGGTGAGTTCTCCGGGGTTGCCGATCACATAAGCCGTAACTATGATCAGTACCAAAGCCACCAGCACCGAAGCGCTTCCCAAGACCCTGGTAAGCTTCTTTTCATGATCTCTGCGCATTTCTTTAACCTGTGCATGCATCAGATCTATTCTCTCTTCCGTTGAGCGCATCCAGTTCCTCCTTTCCCGGATTCTTGAAAAAAATAACTATTCTGAAACCCCTTATATAAAAAGCGTCTTCACATATATAGAGTGTTATTTTCAGAAATCCACTCACAAAAAAATGCACAAATTTCCTTTAGGAAAATTGTGCATTCTGCCTTGTATCTATTCACAGCTTCGCTGTTCTCGATTGCAAATGAGGGGTGGTGAGGCGTGAATAGTGCCTTCACGTCCGCCCTACATATTGTTTCTTCACCATCACGATCAAAACCGCGGTAAGCACCGGTATCAGATACCCTACCCACGCCACATACCCGGGCTGCGTAACCAGGATATTGTAAACAGCGTGAAATGCACCTGCAAGAGACAGCAGGCCGATCGTACCGAGAACCCTGATCCACAGCTGTTCCCACAGATAGATCATGCCCATGGACATCAGGACACTGGCGACCACGTGCATGACGCCCGTTCCGAACCCGCGGATCGCAAGATCCAACAGTTTCCCGGCGCCGTTGGCGGTAAGATAGCATACATTTTCAAATGTCGCGAAGCCCACGGCAGTCACCATTACCATCTGGGCGGTTTCATCCTTCTCTTTCGGGGAGTAAACAACTACGTAGAACAGGATCGGCAGGAATTTCATTATTTCCTCGATCGTAGGGGTGATCTCTATGGTTGCGGTCAGTTTATCGGCTCCGTATGCCGCCGCAATAAATGTGCTGACATACGAGGACAGCAGGCACATCGAAATTCCGGCCAGCATAAAGATCATCACCCTGCGGCTTCTCCCCCGCAGGAATATGCACGCGGCAAGGATCGGCGCCGCAAGGCATATATAAATATTTTCGATGTAATTCATTCTACCGTTTCCTTTATGCTCTTATCACACCTGTTCAGCGCAGGTATAAAGAATACAAGACTGATGGTTATCGCCGTATCGAACCAATAATACGGATTTGTGATCGATTCTTCGAAGAAGAAAGTGGATGCGATCCAACTCAGGTAATTGGCGGTACAGAAGCACAATATTGCGCGGTACAAATACGCCGGAGACCGGTCTGCTTCGTAAATACCGGTTTTGCCGGCCGGAGCATACGCGCCTTTACCCGCTATTTCTTTAAGCCCGACCACACATCGCAGTATCAGGGCCGCCATAAGTACTGCTGTTACAATATTTTCCGCTATATCTCCCCATTGCATGAACATCACCGCCATCGCTGCCGTAAACACCGGGATCACAAGCAGCAGGGGATCCTTTTTTATACTGATACTTCCCTTGGAATAGTATCTTACCAGCAGCAGCATGAACGCAAACGACACATCCCAGCAGAATCCGGATACGAACGAATATATCGGACTCATGTTGAAAAATATCAGATACAGCTGCCAGTACAGATTGCCCAGGAAAATTTCCGCATAGAAAAATAAAAGCAATATCCAGACCCTGTTTCTGTTCGATATTGCTTTTATGGCAGAATAAATCAGACAGCCTCCCGCAACGATGAGCTGAAAAGCATTCTCAAAACTCTCGATCATTGCAAACAAAATCCTCCTACTGATAAAACCCTTCTATTCCTTCTTTCGCAAGCTCTTCCCTGATCTTGTCCTTTCCTCTCGTAAGCAGATTGTTGATCTTCTTCACGTTGACCTTCATGACCGTCGCCGCTTCCTCATAGCTCATATTTTCAAAATATACGAGCCAGTAAGCCTCGCGTGTCTCATCATCGATCCTGCCCAGACACTCATGCAGGATCTTCTTCCTCTGTTCATTCCAGAAATGCTCGTCAAGCGCCTCTTCAGCCGCCGGCTCGTCCTCAAGGCTCTCGAAATCAAACAATTCAAGCTTCTTCTTACGTTTATAAAACTCCGATACAAGATTCCTTCCGGTTTTGAACAGATATACCTTGAAATTACCTTCTCTTATCTTCGGCTTTTTGTACATGATCCTCGAAAATGCGACTATCATCATATCTTCCGCATCCTGAAAGCTCGCCAGATATCCTTTCAGATACATCGTCAGATTGTCGCCGTAACGACGCATCAGTTCATCAAATGCCGAATCATTGCCAGCCAGGAAATCGGCATACAGCATATCATCCGTTGGCATATAAAACCCCTTATATCAAGATCAGATCATCTCTGTCATACACAACACATTTTGTCTGCAATATTCCATGTTGCAGACTTTTTGACCCTCTTAGCATATTATACAACAAAGGAACTGAAAAATAAAGACTTTGCTTTTTAATTAAGCAAAGTCTCTGTTGCTCTATCCAAGTGCTCTTTGTAAGTGTTCCTTGCAAGTGTTTCTTGCAAACATCCTTTCATCGTGCTACTCTATCCTTGTGATATCTGTAAGGATATCTGGCGAGCTTTCAGGATG
>JAFZNE010000018.1 GCA_017553035.1 Lachnospiraceae bacterium | reverse complement strand
TACGACGGACTTTTATTTCGTGAGTCCCGCGGGGACTCATTTTTTACGCGGAGAAAATGGGATTTGAACCCATGCGACGCTATTAACGTCCTACTCCCTTTCCAGGGGAGCCCCTTCAGCCTCTTGGGTATTTCTCCATAGCCTGAATCAAATCAAGTATTTAATTCAAAAGAACCACCTTAATGGTGGTTCCAACGGAGAATGTGGGATTCGAACCCACGGTCCCTTGCGGGATCACTGGTTTTCAAGACCAGCGCCTTCAACCACTCGGCCAACTCTCCGAACAACACTAAAGAATGATATCATGCTTTAGTGTGACTGTCAAGGTTTTTTTATGATATTGGGAGATGTTTCCCGTCCGCGCGTTATTGTCACGTATTACAGATATTTCAGCAGCTCATCCCTGACACCGTCGAGCCACTTGCCTTCAAGGCCGAAATTCATCTCGCGGTACGACCATGCGGCACGGGGGATCCCGTTCTTCTCAAGGGCACTGTTCATGTCCTTGTACCACGCGAGAGCATCTGCAGGATCGGCCTCATCGATAACGCCGTATTCGCCGCAATACATCGGAACATTGTACTTCTCGGCGATCTTGACAGCGGGCTGCATAAGTCCGTCAAAATATCTTCCGTCCATATTGCCTGTCAGATCCGAAGGGAATTCGCCGTCAAAATCATTTCCGAACAATTCTTTCGAACGGGTGCGGTACTTATCAACGATGTCGGGATATCTGAATTTCCACAGGGCCGGGTCTTTCGGCATCCTGCTGACCCAATGCGCGCCCTGGTGGGTAAATACCAACGGGCTGTAGCAATGGAAAGTAAATACTATATTCTCATCGGCAGGGGGATCGAGGAGCTTCAGACCGAAGATACTGTCATTGAAAATACCTCCGACAATGATCCTTACCTCCTTATCTACTTCGCGGATCGCCTTGATCGCGCGTGCCGCCATCTTATTCCAGGTCTCTGTGAAGTCAGCTGATGTAACCTCATTCAACAGCTCAAATGTAACAAAATCACGGTTCTTGCCGTATCTTGCGGCAAGTTCGCGCCACAGGCCTACGAATATATCCTGCAGACTCTGCTGATAGAACAGCTGGCAGTTATTTTCATCGTCGAAAATGTAGCCGTGAGCCTTGTGAAGGTCCAGGATCATATTCAATCCGTATTTTTTACACCATTCCATACAGGTGTCAAGATATGCCAGACCGTCTTCCTTCAGCGCACCGTTTTCTTCCTGTATAACCTCGGCATCGACCGGAACACGTACATGATCGAGTCCCCAGCTCTTGATAATGCCGAAATCTTCCTCTTTTATGAATGTATCGTAATGTTCTTTGTTATAATTATCCTTGCCGCACTGAGAAAGCCATCCGCCAAGATTTATACCCTTATGATAACCTTTAAATTCTCTCATCAACAGCCTCCTTCCAATCCCAGCGCTTTGATAAAGCGCTCTGTGATCACGTTGTCTCTGTATTCTCCAAGATCGGCGAGTCTGTCCGCATGGATGCGTCCGGCTGCCATAGTGGCATGTCCGCCGCCTCCGCCGATACCTTCAAGTGCTTCACTGATCAGCTCCCCGGCATTGATATCCCTGCGTTCGGAACGTACCGAGAATTTCAATCCGTCCGGCCGCTCGCAGTAGATCACGGCAACTTCGATCTCGATCAGCGACAGGATGAAATCCGCCACGATCGCGATCATTGCATCGGGACACGGCAATGCAATATGTGAGATACCGAAATATCCGAAGACCTTGATATTCTCTATTGCCGAGCCGTACGCCATCAGATCGCGGAACTCGATATTGTTCATTTCGAGGCTGCCCATCTTGTTGATGTCGATCAGCGGATTCAGAAAACGGAAAGCATTGATGTCTTCATCACATACTCCGCGCGAGAACTGGAGTGTATCGATCTTGATGCCGTACAGCAGCGCAGTCGCGACATCCGCGGAAGGCTTAAGCCCGAGATCGATATAATAGTCGGTGATTATGGTCCCGCAGGCACCTACGATACGGATATCTTTGTAACGATATTCCACATCCGCATTCTTGGAAGTAGTCGGATGATGGTCGATCGCTGCGATCTCATCCCCGGGAAGATCCGTAATATTACCGGCATTCTTCTGGGAATCGACACAGATGATATAATCATCCGCAGTCATTTCACCCGCAACCTCTTCATCGGAAAACATCTTTATTCCGAACATGTCGAGCATTTTCGACGAACTGAGCTTGTCTATATCTCCGTCGTAGCAAATGGTTGCTTCAATATCGTAGACCTTCATGAGCTGCTGAAGCCCGTATGCGGACCCGATCGCATCCGGATCCGGGATATTATGTGTCTGGATATAGATCTTATGTCCTTTGCAGATATCGATCAGTTCCCTGACCTTAACACTGGAATCGTTCTTAAAATCTTCCATAGTGAGATGTTCCTCCACCGTTCCTGTTACGCCAGCCGGACGTAACATCCTTTTTCGCCATAATACGCTTATTATGAGTGTATCACAGAATCCCAGGTCTTTCAATCACATTTTATTTACAAAACACCTTATTCTTGGTAAAATATGTACATATCATGATTTTTTCACTAGATAAGGAGGCCGCAATATGATAGTTTTCATCCTGATAGTCCTGCTTGAAATGTTTATTTATTCTTTACGGGGAACCAAGAAGAATATCATCCGCCTGATATGTAACGCAGGCAGCGCGATACTCGCGGGAGGGATCACCTTCCTGATCTATGCATTGCATTCCAAGACATTTTCAGACTATGTTTCTCTTGATCTGACCTTCGGAGGCAATCTCTCAGCTAAAAATGCCGAAACTCTCGAAACTATCCTGACCTCGTTTGCCAAAGGCGCGATCATGGCAATCGTGTACTCCGTAATATTTCTTATTATCAAATTTGCTTCACTCATCATTGTGAAAATAATCGTCAAAGATGATGCCCCGAAGGGTTTCAAACCTCTCGGACTGGCATTCGGTTTCGTTTCGGGACTGATATGTGCCGGATTTACTCTTATGCCTCTTACCGGCCTTCAGCAGATATTCCCCGACAGATCGACCGCCGTTTCGGTATCCAAAGTAGTCGGCCAATATACAAACGAAACCACCGGCAAGCTTGTTAAGCTGTTTTCCGGGCCATATGCCGAAAGAACGAGCAGATACACCGGTATCGGACTGATCACCGACAAGATCTACAATGTCATGACCACAGCCAAGACGGATGCGGGCAAAGAATGTCTGGCCGATTTCGCTCCGCCTTATCTGAAGAAGATTAATGATATCCTTGCTATAACCGAGGAAGACTCACTGCTTTCGGAAAAGATCGAAGCAGGATCAAAAGCACTCGAAGCCTTCTCCGAAACCGAACTGTTCAAGGAAAAAGAGAAGGTCGGGATGATCGAATACGCTATACAGAAGAATTTCCCCAAAGTTGAAACCCTTCCCGAATATAAGAATATTTCACGTATGGCCAAGGATGTGCATTACGCAGGCAATATCGTAGAGATCATCGAAAATGCCGTTCCCGCAAATAAGCGGAACGTGCTGCTTACCGAAGTCAAGGTCGAGGAGATCGATGTGCACGACAAAGAGATCGAAGATCTCGCCGACAATCTGTATTCCATGAACGAAGGCAGCTTCTATGTCAACTATATCCTCTCCCTTATCCTTGGCGAGCAGACTACCCGTATCAGTGAAAATGATTTCGAAGCATCCAAGTCCGGTTTCGTTTTCCTGCTCAAGACAGCGATCAAGATAAAAGATGCCGTAAACTCGGGCACTCTCGATTACGAGTCATTGGCAAGTGATCTGGGCAGTCTCCGTGCTTCGGGTCTGATAACCCGCGATGACAACAACCGTATAGTTAATACGATCAGGGAAAATACCGACAGATCAGTCATTCCGGATTATATTCTCGATTATCTTATCGAAGATTAAAAATTTTGGAACTGTTTTTATCCGTCCGTCGTCTATTGTGTGAAAAGGGGTGATCAATCGATCGTTCCCGCTAACAATGAGGGAGGAAATGAATATGGACAAAAAATTAAGAAGAACCACTTCAGTGGCAATAATAGCACTTATCTGCTTCGCGTTATTTGCAACAGGATGCGGCGGTGATTCATACGACGCTGCTTACACATCTCCGTCAAACAGCTATAAAGCAGCCTCCGAAGCCGCTTACGACTATTATGATGATTATGATTATGGATACGCCACGGAGGATTCTTACAGTAACGGCGGATCCTACTCCTCACCCTCTTCAGGTAAGGAAAATACCGACCTGTATGATAACAGCAATACCGATTCATCCAGGAAGCTGATCAAACGTGTATCGATGTCCCTTGAGACTCTTGAATTCGACAAGAGCATCTCAATGATCGAAGAATATGTCCGTTCCTACAACGGTTACATTGAGTCATCAGACGTAAGGTACAACGACTATTACACCACTTACCGCGGCAACAGCGTACAGAGCCGTAGCGCGAACTACACGATCAGGATCCCCAACAATATCGTCGATGATTTTGTCTCCAATGCAGGCAATATCGGTAATGTTGTATCCAGTACGACCAATACCGAGGACATCACTTTAGGTTACCTCGATGTCGAGAGCCGCGCCAAAGCGTTGAAGATCCAGCAGGAGCGCCTGCTCGCACTGCTTGAGGAAGCACAGACCGTTGACGAGATCATTTCTCTTGAAGACAGGATCAGCCAGGTTACATACGAGCTTGAATCCAAGGAATCGACTCTTAGGAATTATGACAGCCTTGTTTCCTACAGCACCGTAAACATCAGCCTCACCGAAGTTACCAAGATCACCGAGCCTGAGCCCGAAACCATGGGACAGCGTATTTCTTCGGGTCTGAGCAATACCTTTGAGAATATAGGCAACGGACTTCAGAATTTCCTTGTTAATTTCATTGTTGATCTGCCTTATATCGTAGTCTTCCTGATCTTCTCGGGTATCATAGCCCTGATAGTCGTACTGATCGTCAAACTGTCGATCAGAGGCAGCAGAAAAAGAGCCGCCAAACGCGCAGCTGCGCAGCCGGCGATGGCAAATGAATACGGCAATCCCGTTAATGGTCCTGTATACAACGGTCCCCTCAATAACAGCCCTATCAATAATGACCCAGTAAATAACGGTCCATTAAATAATCCCGGCAACGATCAGACAGACAATTAAAACAGGTACCTCAGTATTCTATAAAAAGGGACCGCCGCACTTTTCCGGTGCGACGGTCCCTTTCCATATGTTCTCAGCTTCTTGCAAGCTTCTTGGACATTTCATACATGAACGGATCGGGCTTCTTCTCCATTGCAAGAGCTTCGGCAAAGTCAACATCGGTAAATCCTCCGTTGATGTAAGCAACTATCCTGTCATGTCCTCCGGCATTGATGATGTCGACTGCCTTGCCTCCCATTGCGGATGCATATACACGGTCCTGGCAGGTGGGCCTGCCGCCGTTCTGGATGAGTCCGAGAACCGTAGCCCTAGTCTCCAGCCCTGTCGCAAAATCGATATTCTTGGCAAGTGAACCCGATTTGCCGACGCTGTGGGCATTGACGATAAGGTGAAGTCGTTTGCCGAGCTTCTTCTTGCTGATGATCTCGCTTATGATACGCTGCTGATCCCAGTCATAATAATCCTTGGTCAGGATCTCTTCGGCACCGGTCGCGATACCACACCATAACGCATTATGACCGGAATTCATTCCGGCTACTTCAATGATCGAGCATCTCTCATGTGAAGCGGATGTATCCCTGACTTTATCGATCGCGCTCATCGCGGTATTGACGGCCGTATCGAATCCGATCGTATACTCTGTGCAGGCTACTTCAAGGTCGACCGTCGCAGGTATTCCGATGACATTGATCCCCCGCTCGATCAGGTCGGCTCCGCCGCGCATCGTGCCTTCGCCTCCGACCACGATCAGCGCGTCAAGCTTCAACGCTTTGATATTTTCTACTGCCTTACTTAAGCCTTCATCTGTCCTGAAGTCCGGGCTGTTCGCCGCAAGGAGCAGTGTTCCGCCCTTCTGTACCGTCTCGGACATGGTGCTGTTGGTCATTTCTTTATAATCATTTTCGATCAGACCCGCAAAACCTCTTCTGAAGCCGATTACCTTCATGTTGTAACCGATCGCGGTACGTACCACCGCACGGATCGCGGCGTTCATTCCGGGTGCGTCATCGCCGCTCGTCAGGATTCCGATCGTCTTCTTGCCCTGGGATTCCTCAACCTGGGGAATCATACCTTCCTTGAGGAGCATACGTCCCTCACCCTTACGGGTAAGTCTTCCGAGCATATCTACAAGGAACGGGTCAAGACTCTTCTTCATTGCAAGAGCCTCATCCATATCAAAATCAACGAATTCTCCGTTCTTATATGCCACAACGCGCTTGGAACCGCCGTTATTCAGTATTTCAACGGCCTTGGCTCCCATTGCGGACGCAAATACCCTGTCCTTACAGGTAGGGCTTCCGCCTCGCTGCAGATAGCCGAGGATAGTGGCTGTAGTAGGCATTCCGGTAGCATATTCGATACGCCTTGCCATACCCTCCGAATCACCGATTCCTTCGGCGTTGACTATGATGTAATGCTTACGTCCTGACTTTCTCTTGGCCTGGATATCACCGATCAACTTCTGTTCCTCGTAATTGTAAAGCTCGGTGGTAAGCACAGCCTCGGCTCCGTTCGCAATACCGCACCACAGGGCGATATATCCGGCATGTCTTCCCATTACTTCGATGATCGAGCAACGTTCCTGCGAAGTCGAAGTATCGCGGATATTATCGATCGCTTCCATTGCGGTATTGACTGCCGTATCGAATCCGATCGTATACTCTGTACAGGCTATATCAAGGTCTATGGTCCCGGGGACTCCGACAACATTGATGCCTCTGTCGGCAAGCGACTGGCATCCGCGGAACGAACCGTCTCCGCCTATTACGACCAGTGCCTCGATGCCGTGCTTGCGGCAGTTCTCGGCTGCCGTATCCTGGCCCTCCTTGGTGATCATCTCGGGACATCTCGCCGTGAACAGGAATGTTCCGCCCTTCTGGATGGTATCGGCAACACTTCTGGAATCGAGCTTGACGAAATCCTCGTCAATAAGTCCGGAGAAACCTCTCCTGATACCGATAACTTCCATACCGTCTGCAATGGCGGTACGTACGACCGCACGGATCGCGGCATTCATTCCGGGAGCATCGCCTCCGCTTGTAAGAACACCGATCCTTTTAACCGCAGGGCCTTTCTTTCCGGCGGGTTTTCCCTTTCCTTCCGTTTTCGAAGCCGGTTTTTCGACGGGCTTCTTTGCCGTTTTGTTTGTCGTCTTTGCTGTTGACTTTACAGAATCCTTTGATGATCTTGAAGCAGCCATATAGTAACCTCCATTGCTATGATGTTCATTTATTACAATAGCTTTTACCTTCTCCTGTTCTCCCATCTGACGGCAGGTGCGGTAGTCTTGATATTATCCGGACCGTATGCCGCCTGCAGCCTTTCTATCAGTACCGGGTCCCTTGCATCCGTTGTCTTGGAATTGGGAAGTACCCTGCACTGTTTATCCTTTTCGGTATAGATCACTACCGTATCGTTACCGTCGTATTCACTGATCGTAACGAGAATATCCTGTTCATGCGCAAGATAAGTCTCCTCATCCGGCATTTTGATCCACAGCTTCAGTTCAAGGCTGTCAAGATCGACCATGTCGGAAAATAACAGTTTGGAACCTCTTTCGTCTTCTGTGCTCACTCTCCCGCGTATCAGGACCTTTTTATCTGTTTCGAAATCTCCGCGGCGTTTTTCAAAATCCTTGGGGAATACCAGTACTTCAACCGTCCCGTACAGATCCTCCACCGTAAGAAATGCCATCATCGAATTCGATTTGGTAGTTTTCAGGTTCTTGGCGGTTATGATTCCGCCGATCACAGCGTATTCGCCGTCGGTAACATTGGGCTTGTTCTCGCTCTGCGCAACGGCTCCGGGAATATTCTCACCTTCACCTTCGGCTTCTTCTTCCATCAGGAAATCCGCAGATGTCGCTGTCACATTCTTATCAAGTATCATGCTGTATTCGTCGAGCGGGTGGCCGCTGATGTAAATGCCCAGCACTTCCTTTTCGTATGCGAGGATCTCTTCTTTTCTGAAATCCGGTATATTCGGAAAGCTCTCGTCGGAAATAGCCTCATCATCCGGGCCGCCCATGGCGAACAGGCTCATCTGTCCCTGGATCGAAGTCTTGCGTTCTTTGGCCGCCGAATCGATCATCTGCGAATAAACCATGATCTTCTGCCTGCGCGAGCCGGGAAGCGAATCAAACGCTCCTGCTTTGATCAGGCATTCAACAACTCTTTTGTTGACTCCTATAGGTATCATGCGCTCGACGAAATCCTTAAGTCCCTTAAACGGACCGTTTTCCGAGCGTTCCTTCTCTATGGTATTGACGATCGCATTACCGACGCCCTTGATGGCGCTCAATGCGTATCTGATGCAATCTCCCGCCGCCGAAAATGCCGATCCGCCTTCATTGACATCGGGCGGGATAAGTTCGATCCCCATCTGGCGGCATTTATGGATATACTGTGCGACCTTGCCCGTATTTTCGATAACGGATGTCATAAGGGCCGCCATAAACTCAACCGGATAATATGTCTTCAGATATGCCGTCTGGTAACCCACGACCGCGTAGCAGGCCGCGTGTGCCTTGTTGAACGCATATTTTGCGAAATCCGTCATCTCGTCGAAAATGGCATTGGCGATCTCCGGAGAGATCCCTTTCGAAACACATCCCGGTACATTTTCAGCTTCATTTCCGAATACGAAATTCTGCCTTTCCCTTGCCATTACATCGGCTTTTTTCTTCGACATTGCACGTCTTACCAGATCGCTGCGGCCGAAGCTGTAGCCTGCGAGATCGCGAACTATCTGCATAACCTGTTCCTGATATACGATACAGCCGTAGGTAGGCGCAAGTATCGGGATCAGTTCGTCGCACTCGTATGTAACCTCAGTCGGTGCCTGTTTGCCCTTCAGGTACTTGGGTATGAAATCCATCGGACCCGGACGGTATAGTGCGATACCGGCTATGATATCCTCTATGTTGGAGGGCTTGAGTTCCTTCATGAATCCTGTCATTCCCGCCGATTCAAGCTGGAATATTCCCGAAGTCTGCCCCGAGGAGATCAGGTCATAAACCTTTTTATCATTGTAATCTATTGTATTAATGTCAAAATCGGGATTCTTGCCCGATGCCCTGACAGCCTTGACCGTGTCATTGATAACGGTGAGCGTGCGCAGACCGAGGAAATCCATTTTAAGAAGACCGAGCTCCTCGATCGTGGTCATGGTGTACTGCGTCGTGATATAATCGTCCGCGGATCTTGAAAGCGGTACGAATTCGTCGACGGGTGCCGGTGCGATCACCACACCGGCGGCGTGCTTGGAGGTATGGCGCGGTAATCCCTCGAGTCGTTTCGACATTTCGATCAGATAATGGATATCGCTCTCGTTGTCATAAGCGGCTTTCAGATCGGGGTTGGACTCAAGTGCCTTGTCCAGCGTCATTCCGAGCTCCATCGGAACCATCTTGGCGATCCTGTCGGTCTGGGCATAACTGAGATCGAGCGCTCTTCCGACATCCCTGATCACACCTCTGGCCTGCAGGGTACCGAATGTAACGATCTGTACAACGTGGTCGCTTCCGTATTTGCGATTAACGTAATCGATCACTTCCTGCCTGCGTTCGTAGCAAAAATCGATATCGATATCGGGCATCGTCACACGTTCGGGGTTCAGGAAACGCTCAAATACCAGATTGTACTGGATCGGATCGATGTCGGTGATCCTTAATGCATACGCTACAATGCTTCCCGCTCCGCTGCCCCTGCCCGGCCCTACCGGTATTCCGTGGCTTTTGGCATAATGTATAAAATCCCATACTATCAGGAAATAATCAACAAATCCCATCGTACTGATAGTATCGAGCTCATATTCCAGTCTGTCTGTAAATTCCTTCGGGACATTGCCTTCGGCGTCGCCGTAACGCGTCCTGATACCGTCCTCACACAGTTTTTTCAGGTAGCTGAGCGAAGTATAACCTTCCGGAACCGCATAATGAGGCAGTTTGTAATGATTGAATTCAAATTCGACATTGCACCGCTCGGCAATAGCATGTGTATTATCATATGCCTCACCGAAAGCGGGAAACAGCTCCCTCATCTCCTCTTCGGATTTGATGTAGAACTGTCCTCCTTCATAGCGCATCCTGTCCTCATCACTGACTTTTTTCTGAGTCTGGATGCACAGAAGGATATCATGGGCTTCCGCGTCATCTGCTAATGTATAATGAACATCATTGGTTACAACCAGAGGTATCCCGGTTTCATTATGAAGTCTGATAATGCCCTGGTTGGCCTGTGTCTGCTCGGGAATGCCATGATCCTGAAGTTCGAGGAAGAAATTGCCTTCGCCGAACATCTCATTATATTTTCTCGCGCTTGCAAGAGCATCATCATAACGCCCCTGTACCAGATAACGCGGTATTTCACCCGCAAGGCAGGCCGACAGTGCTATGATGCCCTCGTGGTACTTTGCAAGGATTTCGTCATCCACCCTGGGCTTGTAGTAAAAACCTTCCGTAAAGCCCCTCGACACTATTTTGATCAGATTCTGGTAGCCCTCGTTGCTCGAGGCAAGCAGGACCATATGTCTGTATCGCTCGTCCGAAACCGACTTCTCCTTGTCGGTACATTTGCCCGGGGCAACATAGACCTCGCAGCCTATGATCGGCTTGATGCCTTCCTTCTTGCAGGCTTTGTAAAATTCTATGGCTCCGTACATGGCACCGTGGTCGGTAATAGCGAGCGAATCCATGCCGAGTTCCTTCGCTCTTGCCACCATCTCGGATATCTTACCCGACCCGTCAAGCAGGCTGTAGCCTGTATGTACATGTAAATGTGTAAAAGCCATATATGCTCCTAATATTACTTTTTAAAGGGCGGTCTTGATTTATCGTATACTTCGTCAACATCGAAGAAGTCGGTCAGTTTCTCGGGTGTAACGTTCATGCGCTCTCCGTCGAAATTGATCCTTCCCATGCGGAAATAGTCGCTCTTGAGCTGGATCCAGTATCTTGCGGAGTCAACATTGCAGTAATACATGAATCCCGCCTCTTTCAGAACTTCAAACTTCTCGCCCTTGTAGCCTCTCCAATCGCAGATATCGGCACCGAACGGATAGATATAAATATCCGTGGGTCCTAAGATTATCTCAACTTCTTCTTTCCAGCGTTTGGTATCATACTTCAGCTTCTCAACGCTGTTGGTGGTCATATTTGTATGAGTATAGCTGTGGCTCGCGAATTCCCATCCGTCGGCCTTCAAAGCGTCTGCTACGGCCTTGGCCTTCTCACGCTCGGCGTTGATCTTGTTCATCTTCTCGGTCTCGTCCATGCCGTCATACATCTTCATGCTGAGACCCGTATCATAACCGAGAGCTCCCTCGTATCCCGTAACCGCAAGGATTCCCTTTGCTCCTCTGTATGAAAAATCGGGATGTTCACGGACAAATCTGTCAAGGATCGGAACAACATCGTATTCGCCGTACGAAACGGTTCCGTCCGTATCGATATACATACAGGTCGGAAGCCCGTCTTCTCCGATGACAAGCTTGTCGGCAAATCCGTCATTATCCATATACAGATAATAGTTTACATCATCCTGTGAGAGTACGAACGGCTCTTTGCCCTCCGGAAGATAGATAGGCTGGGCTACCAGCTTCTCGGTTCCGTCTTCCTGCTTCTCGAGCTTGGCTATATCATGTACGCTGACAAGGACAAAGCCTTTCTCGTACATCGATTCCATCATTTTATTAAATTCCGAAACGGTCGTCATGTACTGGTTGTATCCGCCCGGCTTGCTGCTTGAAGGACCGAATGCCCTTGACGTATCGTAAATGAGCGAATGGAAGAATACATGGCTGATCTTGGTATTGTCGGGCCACTTGACACATGCTGCCTTCTGCTCCTCGTAGGATGCGATCGCTGCGGTCATGCTCTCTTCCTGCTCATAACCCTCATATGCCTTGATCGTCTCAACAGCCTTGTCATAATCGTACATTGCAGCCTGAAGATCGGCTGCTGCGATCACTTCCGCCACTTCCGTCTCATGAAGTTCAAGCGAATGCTGGATCAGCTCCTGCTCTTCTTCACGCGCACGTGCTACGGCATCGGCATCTGAAGTACCCGTTCCGTCCCCAGTCTCGGTCTTGTTCAGCAGATCATTCCAGTCACTGTCCTGATCGCTGCCGCTGTCAGGCTGGCTTGTCGCAACGCTGTTGTTATCTGTTACGGAACTGTTGTCCGTATTGGCTGTCGCCGGATCATTCGATGCGGTCTGGACAGTACTTGTTTCACTGCCCGAGTTACGTGATGCGGCATTGACCTCACTGCCGTTATTTTTCTTCGATCCTCCCAATCCGAGAATGACCAGCAAAACGGCTATAACAACGAATTCTGCCGAAATAATGATGAGTGTCTTATTGGACGAACGCTTTCCTGAATTGTTTCTGTCCCGGCTGCTCATATCAGTTACCCTCCCGTAATAAACTCAGAAGAGGAACGGCTGCCCGTCCCTCTCGTAGGCCTGTTTTCAGGCAAAAAATTCCTCAATAGCTCCCATGGCCTGCTGCTCATCTTTGCCGTCGATAATGACATCGATCTTGTCCTTGGCCGCCGTAGCTCTGTTCATAATGCTTATAAAAGTCATCATACCCATGATGCTCTTGGCATTAACTTTCTTGTCCTTGTACTCAAAACATACCGAACTTTCATAACGGCTGGCCTCCTGTACCAGCTTGGCAATAGGCCTCCTGTCCAGATCGGCTGTAATGTCGATCGCCATTTGTTTGCGAACCATAATCTCCTCCTGTACTACTTACTCCTGATACTTTACTTCACATTTTCCTCGCGCATCTGTTGCGCTATCTCCGACAATTTCGCAAGTCTGTGGTTCACGCCGGACCGGCCTACCGGTCTGTCATGAAGACTTCCGAGTTCGGCAAGCGAACTGTCAGGATACTCAAGCCTGAGCATTGCTGTCTCCTGCAGTTCCCTGCTCAGTTTATCAAATGCATGAGATTCCCGAAGATAGTTGATATCTTCGATCTGCCTGCCCGCCGCCGTTATCGTTTTGCCGATATTGGCGGTTTCGCAGTTAACCCTTCTGTTTACGGAATTGCGCATATCCTTCAGTATCCTGACATTTTCAAAATCCATAAGTGCAACATGCGCTTCGATCACATTCAGGATATCAACGATACGGTCGCTGTCTTTGACGTAAACAACATTATATTTTTTGCGTTCCACCGATTTCGCTTCTATTCCGAAAAACATCAGCGAATCGATGATCATCTGTGCCCTTCCCCCGTCGGTCACAAATTCAAGATGATATTCCTTCTCCGGATCCGTCATGGAGCCGCATGCCATAAATGCTCCACGCAGGAAAGCCCTTTTACAGCAGGGAAGCTTCAGGATCAAAGCATCCGGAATAAGATCCCTGTCTGCTTTAATTGTCCTTAAAAGCTGTTCTTCCTCGTCTTCTCCCATATTGTCAGGGTCGAACGTAAACAGCTTTCTTACCAAAGAATCAAACCGCTCCTTTAACGAAAGATTAATATCGTTTCCGTCCCGGTCTGCGGTCATATGCTGCATATGCTGCATATGCAGCGCGCCGTACGAGACCAGCGCCGCAAGTTCCGCGACACGGCAGTGCCGCGCATTGGGCATGATCCCCGCGAGCTCTTCTTTAACCACTGATGAAAATGACATATCTATCAAAAACCCAACATTATAACTTCCGGTTCAAGCTCTACACCAAACCGCTCAAGCACACGTTTCTTTACTTCGAGTATCAAAGCATGTATATCCGTTGATGATGCCTGCCCGAGATTGATAATGAATCCCGCATGCTTCTCGGAAACCTGTGCATCACCTATCCTGAAGCCTTTCAGGCCGCAGTCTTCGATCAGCTTGCCGGCAAAATATCCTTCGGGGCGCTTGAACGTACTCCCCGCGCTCGGATATTCAAGAGGCTGCTTCTCGCGCCTTTTGGCCGCCAGTTCCGAAATAAGCTTCCTGCTCTCTTCAACATTGCCCTCAGGAAGAGCAAAACGAGCACTAAGAACTATATAATCCTTCTTCCTGATGATACTGGTACGATAACCGAGTTCCAGCTCATCCCTGTTGAGAACGATCAGGTCACCATTGCTGTCAAGCACTTCGGCACTTACGATGCAGTCCCTGATCTCTCCGCCGTAGGCGCCCGCATTCATGACAACGGCTCCTCCGACAGTTCCCGGTATCCCCGCTGCGAACTCAAGCCCTTTCAAACCTGCCGAGGCACATTCCGAAGCAAGCTTTGAAAGGCTGCATCCGGCTGTTGCCGTAACATATGACAGGCCGTCTTCACTCCTGTCCTCTTCGAATACAAGCTCCGGTGCGATCCGTAATCTTATCATCACGCCACGGAAACCTGAATCCGCCACGAGCAGATTCGTACCGTTCCCTAAAATATAATAAGGAATTTTTTCTTCAAATGCAAGAGTGATTATTCTTTTTAATAAATCTATTTTTTTAACCGTAAGAAAATAATCCGCGGGACCTCCGGTCCTGAAGCCCGTATGCTTTGACATAGGCTCATTTATCAGTACTTTTTCATCCTGCAGTATTTCTTCGGCCTTCTTGACAAACTCCGTATTCACACGTGCTCTCCCGTTCATTCGCCTGTTTCTGAGATCGTCAGATATGCAGCTCCGTAAATACCGGCATCGTTGCCCAGCGAAGCAAGCCTGAATTCGCGGCCGCACAGAACATTGAGATTGTTGGAATCAAAATGTTTCTTGACCATATCGGTGATGATCGTGCCGGCTTTTGATACACCGCCGCCGATAACATATACTTCAGGATCGCAGGTTGCCGCAACTCCCGACAGTGCCTGCGCGAGATATGCACACATCGTATCCGCAAGGTCAAGCGCCACCTGGTCTCCTGCCTTGGCCGCATCAAAAATATCTTTGGCGGTAACTGCGGGCAGATTCCTCAAACTCGTCTCGCGCGCGGTATTGATGAGCATCTTTTCAGCCATCCTGACTATTCCGGTAGCGGACGCATACTGTTCAAGGTGTCCGTGTCCGCCGCATCCGCAGGTATCGGTCTCGTTCGGGTTGACAACTATATGTCCGATCTCTCCTCCGCCGCCGTGGATACCGTGAACGATCTTGCCGCCGATAACGATCCCGCCGCCTACACCGGTACCCAGGGTATTGAATACAAGATTCTTATAGCCCTTGGCTCCGCCGCGCCACAATTCTCCGAGTGCCGCGACATTGGCATCATTGGCTGCGATACATTTAAATCCGGTAAGTTTGGACATTGTCTCATTGACGTTGATGTTCTCCCATCCCAGATTGGCACATTTTGTAACCATACCGTCTTCCGTTACTGGTTCGGGAACACCGACGCCGATACCGGTTATCGAATCCTTCGAAAGACCTTTTTCTTCGATCTTGGCAGCGATCGCATCCGCAATATCCTGGGGTACATGCACGCCGTGGTCCTGTCTGCGTGTCACGATCTCCCATTTGTCGAGCAGATCACCCTCATTATTGAATAATCCAAGCTTGACGCTTGTTCCTCCTATATCTACTCCGAAACAGTATTTCATGAGTTTTATGCCTCCTCTTTACCTTTGTTGATATTGGCGATCGCCCTGTTGTAGAGCTCGAGGGCCGCGTTGTATCCCATTTTCTTCTGTCTGCAGTTGATCGCGGCTGTTTCACAGATGATCGCAAGATTACGTCCGGGTCTTATCGGGATGTTGTGGCAGACCACCTTATTTCCGAGGTAATTGACGTAGTGCTCCTCGATTCCCATCCGGTCATATTCCTTATCCCTGTCCCAATCCTCAAGATTGATCACAAGGTCGATCTGCTGTGTATTCTTTACACTTTCAATACCGTACAGGGTCTTAACGTCGATAATGCCGATACCGCGAAGCTCGATAAAGTGGCGGGTCATCTCGGGTGACGTTCCGATCAGGGTATCATCGCTGACTTTGCGGATCTCTACCACATCATCGCTTACCAGACGATGGCCTCTCTTGATAAGCTCAAGAGCCGCCTCTGATTTACCGATACCGCTCTCTCCTGTTATCAGCAATCCTTCGCCGTATACATCGACCAGGACTCCGTGTATCGTCATGGTGGGAGCGAGCTCAACATTGAGCCATTTAATGATCTCGGCCATAAATGCCGAAGTGGTATTCGGGGTACGGAGCAGCGGTACGCCGGCTTCGGTCGCGGCATCTATGATCTCCTGATCAACTTCTATATTCCTGCAATATACAACACAGGGGATCTTGAGGTTCAGGAACTTCTTCATGCGCTCGATCCCGTCGGGCTGTGAATTCAGGTAAGACTGCTCAACATTGCCGATAACCTGCATTCTTTCGTTGGCAAAATCCTGAAGGAAACCGGTCAGCTGGACTGCGGGCCTGTTGATATCCGGCATGGTAAGCGCAATATCGTCCAACTTGACATCGGGTGTGAGATTCTCCAGCTTCATTTTCTCAATAACTCTCGTGATGGGGACCATCCCGGTATCGTTAAGCATATTTCCACCTCCGCATTTTGTATCATTCTCAAGATTGCTGTAATCTTTATAGTGTGTTTTCATCCGTTATCTCCGTTAATTAGCAATCCGCACAATGCCGTTACAATGGCTCCGGTAAGGATAAATACATCCGCAACATTAAAAATGATGCTCTTTACCGGTTTGGCGATGATAAAATCCGTGACCCTGCCCTTTGTAAGCCGGTCAAATACATTGCCTGCGGCTCCTCCGAGCATAAGTCCGATCCCTGCCTTGACGCTTCTGCCCGCCGATCCCGAAAGGATCGCGGCGTACATTACAAGGCAGACCGCAAATACCATTGTCGACAAGACCACGACGAGCGTCCTGTGTCCGGACAGCCTGCTGCCGGCAAAGCCGGTATTTTCACTTTTTCTGAAACGGATAAAGCCGCATCGTTTCAAAGTGACCTCCCTGCCGTCCGAGAGTTTCCTGTCTGCTATTTGTTTTGTTATCCGGTCGGTCGCAAATGCCCCGCCCGCTATCAGAAGCGAAATAATATTTCCCATTTTAACCCCATGCGGCAAATATAATGAACTTTCAATCTTAATCTCTCTCGTTCATACAATCCTGTTTACAGCTCTTCAACCACCTGCGACCACGGAACGAGCAGGCTCAGCCTCTGTCCCGAAGGCTCCCTTCTCATGGAAGGATAGTGAACGCAGACGCCCTCGTCCTTGTCCAGCACGCCGAGACGCTTCTCGATGAGAGTTCTGCCCGGATCCGGAACAATGCTGATCTTGCGGTCATCCAGCAGTCTGCCGTCGGCAAATGCCGCATACAGCTTCAGCACATTGGGATCGCTTTCATATACGATTATCTGCGCGTCGGGATTGAGGAGCCTCAGTTCATTGATATGATATCCGAGTCCGAATCCGAAAACAATGTATTTGGATGCCTTTGCTGCCGACCATTCCTGCGCGAGCATGAAATTTTCCTTGACTATGTTACCGTTCGTATGAAGATAGATCGGTTCATCCTCCCCGAAAGGTGCCCGCATCGTGAGCATTCCGCATGAAGTAAATTCTATGCTGTAGCCGCGTTTCAACAGATTCTCGGGTTCGAGCGGCTGGTCAAGAAGTGCCATGCTGTTCACACCCGTTCTGATAAACTCATCTTCGGGAATAGCCTGATCCCCGAGTGCGGAATTAAGCTCATTCAGGCCGTCTCCCGCCATTGCTTTCATACGCTCGATATTGGTCGTATATACTTCAGGAGTAAAATCAAGAAAATCCTCTTTGTTAAGTATGATCTGCTGTACGCCGGTTATAAATGAGATCACCTGAAGCTCGTACAGGTCGCCGAGCAGGATGTAATCCTTCTTGCGTCTGGCTTCAAGTATCCCGCTGAGCATTTCGGAAATGGAATCCGCGGAAACCTTCCCGAAATATTCCGGATCCTTGATTATGGCATCGCACAGCGTATTGATACCGTCTCCGGTCTGCGAGATCATATATAGCGCCTTATCATATCTGCACTGTCTGCAATAAATAAGCGCACGGTCAATATATCCCAGCATCTTGATGTTTTCTTCAAATATCTCCCGTACATTCTTCACTACAGTCACCTCAAAAAAAGTAATATCCTAAATATGGCCGAGAACTCTTTTTCTCTCTTCGATCTGTTTGTGGGCAACATACGCCGACAGCGTATAAGGCGGATTATTGACCAGACAGCCGTATTCGTACCGTCCGTTTTCAAGCTCCCTCTCCCGTACGATCTGACATTTCAGGTCGAACTTGAAACGTCCGTCTTCATCATTAAAACAGATATTAACGGTCTTGCCTACCGTATATTCACCCTTCTTGTCGGACAGGAAACCGACTCCGTTATTACATACATCCCTGATCAGGATCTCCTTCGGAGGCGATCTGAAATACGTAACCTTGCCCGAAATACCGATATACTGCCTGTAATTGGCTCTTCTGTTGATAACGATCGGTTCACATCTGATATAGACCAGCTGGCAGAGCGTTTTCTTCTTGTAATAACCCAGCTTGACCTCAAGTTCCTTCCAGCAGTACATCTTGCCTTCGCTCTTGTCGAACAGGCTCATTTCCGTCTTCAGCCCCGGCATTTTGAAATTGACCGCTTTTCCTTCTACCATGATGGGTTCACAAAGAAGACAGTCGCCGACGATCTCTATCAAGCTCGTCTCAAATTCAGCGACTGCGTCATCACGGCTTGCCTTAAGCGTAATAACCGTGCCCGGAGTAATGAGCGACGCAATGTCCATTGCAATACCTGCCAGTGCATGAAGATCGTTCGTTATCGAAGCCCTGTGTTTACGCAGGTCCCAATAACCCAAATATCATAATAGCAGATTTCGACATTTTTGTAAATCTTTTGTTATTGACTTAAATCCGCAAATGTATTAACTTATAGCTGTTGAGCAAACGGTATTATACACACCGTACTAAACCGGGAGGGAGGTTTTTGATCATGCTTCGGGAAATATGGGAAACAGCCACATCGCTTGATTTCTGGTTCAAGCTGTTCGAGAGTTTCAAGAATCTCGGTCCCATTGCACCTATTGCGCTGGCTGCGATCGAATCCCTGATCCCTCCGCTTCCTCTTGTTGCTATCGTTGCCATTAATATAGCCTCACACGGGCCTTTCCTGGGTTTCCTCTACAGCTGGATCGGAACCTGTCTGGGATGTACCATTGCATTTTTCTTTTTCCGTCTCGTCTTCATGAAGCTGTTCGTCCGTTTCACCGAGAAGCATCCGAAAGCCCTGAAAGCCCGCCGATGGGTCGAATCGACCACAGTTGCCACGCTGTTCGTTCTTGTACTGTTTCCGTTTACTCCGTCAGCGTTCGTAAATTTCGCATTCGGCATTTCGGATTTTCCCGCCAAGAAATACCTGCCCACAATCTACACTTCCAAACTGGTCATGATCGGGCTACTTGCGGCCATCGGACAAAGCTTTGTAAGTGCCTTTAAAAACCCCTGGATGATCCTCGTAGGCGTTGCATTGCTTGTACTGACATACATAGTTTCGCGCAAGGTCACAAAGAAAAAGATCGGAAGCGCCATGGACGACGAAAAATAATATCACCGGTTTCTGCAGGCAGAAACCGGTGTTTAATTTACTGTAATGATTTTAGGATATCAGATCGCCACAGGGATCCCTGTGATCTGGGGGCCGAACTCATAGTTGTCGAGTCTTACATCATCCTTGGTAAAGTCATAGAAATTCTTCTTCTCGGGATTGAGCCAGAAATCGGGTGCCGGATATGTCGGGCGCTCGATGAGCTCTTTGATCAGATCAATATGGCGGTCATAAATATGGGCATCGGCGATCACATGGATGAATTCGCCGACCTGCATGTCGCATTCACGGGCGAACATGTGGATCAGGACCGCATACTGGGTAACATTGAATGCATTTGCCGCAAGGATATCCTGTGAACGCTGGTTCAGGATGGCATTCAGGACAAGTTTCCCGCCGTCCTTCGGTTTGGTAACGTTGAATGTCATACTGTAGGCGCAGGGATAAAGCATCATTTCCGACAGATCCTGATGTACGTAGATATTGGTCATGATGCGGCGGCTGAAAGGATTGTTCTTCAGATCGTATATAACTCTGTCGACCTGGTCGAACATGCCCTCTTTATATTTGTGCTTAACACCAAGCTGGTAGCCGTAAGCCTTGCCGATAGTCCCGTTCTCGTCGACCCACTGATCCCAGATATGGCTGCCGAGCTCGCTTACCTTGTTCGATTTCTTCTGCCAGATCCACAATATCTCATCGGTCGCGGTCTTGATCGGAACCTTACGAAGCGTCATCGCCGGAAATTCTTTCGAAAGATCGTAACGATTCACAACTCCGAACTTCTTGATGGTATAAGCCGGCGTCCCGTCCTCCCAATGGGGACGCACCTTCTCGTCCTCGGTACTCGTTCCGTTCTCAAGGATGTCTTTGCACATATCTATAAACAATTTATCCGCATAACTCATATTATAACCTCCTGTACAAAGGCGGGCCGGAGAATATCCGACCCGCCTGCTGCCTGTATATCAAATTTCGTAATTATCTAAGGAAACGCTGATTAAATCATCGTTTCCTTAATTATTTATACAAGAACCATCTCCGCGAACTTCTTGATATTCGACGCATTGGTATACTTGGTTACCGTTCCTTCGGACAATACAACAAGTGTGGGAGCTGACATGATGCCCCATTCCTTGGCAAGATCGGGCTCTTCCTCAGCATCGATCACAGTGTACTCCCTGCCTTCAAGGTACTGCTTTGCAAGTCTGCAGTTCGGGCAGGTCTTCGTGGTGAACAGGTAAAGGCCGTCTTCCGTCATATCGGTAGCCGATGCCTCATCATTGATAACGAGGGGCTCGGTGTTCTTGTCAAGCGCCTGGGTGATCTCATCGGTCGCTCCGGTATTGCAGCAGCCTGCTCCGATACTGAAACGGTTCATGAACTTCTCGGGCTTGTACTCGGTACGGTTTCTGTATTCCTGCGCCTTGCCGGCGTTCCAGTTCTTGACAGGTCTGTAGTAACCGGTAATACGTGAGTATACTTCAGCTTCCTCACCGCAGATAGGGCAGGTGAACTGCTCACCCGACAGATATCCGTGGTTCTTGCAGATCGAATATGTAGGTGACATTGTGTAATACGGAAGCTTGTAATTCTCGGCTATCGTACGAACAAGCTTGGCCGCTGCTTCCCAATCCGGAAGCTTTTCTCCGAGGAATGCATGGAATACTGTTCCCGAAGTATAGAGTGTCTGGAGCTCGTCCTGGATGTCGAGTGCCGCGAAGATATCTTCGGTAAACTCAACAGGCAGATGGCTCGAGTTGGTATAATAAGGTGTATCTCCCTTGGTACCTGCGGTCTTGATATCGGGCCAGCGCTTGCGGTCATGCTTGGCAAGTCTGTAGGAAGTACTTTCGGCCGGTGTAGCCTCGAGGTTGTACAGATCGCCGTACTCTTCCTGATAATCCGAAAGTCTTTCTCTCATATGGTTCAGGACTTTCTTCGTAAATGCCTGTGTCTTGGGATCGGTAAGATCCTTGCCGAGCCAGCTTGCATTCAGCCCGACTTCGTTCATTCCCACAAGACCGATGGTCGAGAAATGATTGTTAAATGTTCCGAGGTATCTTCTGGTATAAGGATACAGACCTTCATCGAGGAGCTTCGAAATGATCTCTCTCTTTACCTTGAGTGAACGTGCAGCCAGATCCATCATCCTGTCAAGACGTTTGAAGAACTCGTCCTCGTTGGTGCTCTGGTATGCGATCCTGGGCATGTTGATCGTTACAACTCCGACAGATCCTGTCGACTCGCCGCTTCCGAAGAAGCCGCCGGATTTCTTGCGCAATTCACGAAGATCAAGACGCAGACGGCAGCACATCGAACGAACGTCGCTGGGCTCCATATCGGAATTGATATAGTTGCTGAAATAAGGAGTTCCGTACTTCGCGGTCATTTCGAACAGCAGTCTGTTGTTCTCTGTGTCGGACCAGTCGAAATCACGTGTGATGCTGTATGTAGGGATAGGATACTGGAAGCCTCTGCCGTTGGCATCGCCTTCGATCATGATCTCAAGGAAAGCCTTGTTGACCATATCCATTTCCTTCTTGCAGTCCTTGTAGCAGAAATCCATCTCTTCGCCGCCGATCAGGCAGGGAAGTTCGGCCAGATCGTTCGGAACGGTCCAGTCAAGAGTGATGTTCGAGAAGGGAGCCTGTGTTCCCCATCTTGAAGGAGTATTGACACCGTATACGAAGCACTGGATGCACTGCTTAACCTCAT